>JAVZCB010000007.1:349-17624 GCA_038874595.1 Candidatus Micrarchaeia archaeon | reverse complement strand
TATGTTAAGAAAGGAAGGAGAAAAAAATACGACGTGGAACATATTATAGGTCTGCTAAACCGCAAAAAAATCCCTCTCAAGGATATTTCAAGGGACGAAAAAATCCCTCTCAGGACGCTCTATTATTATAAAAAAAATTTTTCAGAACGCGCGCGAAATTGAATTAAACATTTTTATAATTAATTGCAGAATAGATTTGCATGGCAGCAAAGAAAAAGAAAGCGGCAAAGAAGAAAAAGAAATAAAAAGATTTGAAGATCTTTTTATCTCTGGGAGAATCGTTTTTTCTTTTTTAAATCTTCTTATTAGAAATATATGTTTGTTTAGGTGTTGAATGATGGAAGCCAAAAGACCTTTTGATATATTGAACGGCTCCTTAAACAAGGATGTCATAATTAGGATTAAGGGAGGAATGGAGCTTAGGGGAAGAATGACTGCGTATGATGTGCATATGAACCTCGTGCTAGAGAACACCGAGCACCTTGAAAATGGTGAAGTGAAACGTAAGCTTGGTACAATGCTTTTGAGAGGGGATAGCGTAATCTTCATCTCCCCGTACATACCATAAAAAGAAAACAAAAAATGAAATGCATGCCTTAGGCATGCTGTTTTTTATTTTATCTCTTGTTCTGCTCTTCTTCGGTTTCGACGCTACCTGGGAATTTTGCGTTAAGAGAGCTAACCACGAGGTCATACGCCTTTTTCCTCTGGTCTGGCTCTATAACAAGCGTTATGCACCCGTAGCTTGAAAAAATCTCAATGATGTTTATGCTTTCTTGTGCAAGGCCAGAGATTGCAGCATGTGCCACCCCTGGTGTATCTGCCATTTCTGTTGCGTTCACTGTAATCGCGCTCTTATTGCTTCTTACTACAAGCTCACTGAATGCGATCGGGCCGGTTCTAATTGACTCGTGCAATATGCCAAATGCCTTCTCCTCATCAGCGTAATCAATTATGAATGTCACTGAATCTTCACCTGAAGAAACACCGTAGAGATTGATGCTGTTCCCATATAATGCTGCTGCAAAATGCGATAACACCCCCGGTGTTACCCGTACCTTCTCTCCAAAAGCGGTTAGGAGCGAGACTGGCCTATGAAATAACTTGACTTTCATAAGCTTTGATTTTGCCTGAAAATTTATAAAAGGGAGAAACAGACAAAAAAGGTTAAAATAAGAGAAATAATCTACTCAGCATTGCAAACAGGCTCGCTGCCAAGCATCTCTATGTGCAGCCTCTGGCCACTGTCATCAACCTCGAGATTTACCTTTTCACCTGACCTCATTCTGTTCACTACTGATTTTGTAGGTGAGGATATCAGAAGTGCCGCCTCTGAAATACCATCAGAAGAATGATATACTTCTAACACGGCAACCTCAACCTGTGTATTGCCTATTTTCACTTTATATGGGCCTTCGCCTTGCCCAAGAACTACTTCCTTTCCATTTATGCCGAGCTTTGCAATTGCGTTTTCAGTGCCAACACTCAGAAGATCTATGTTGACTGCAAGGCCTGTTTCCTCATCAAGAACAACGTTCCTGACTTCTTCAGCACCAACAGTATAAGTACCTTTCTTTGCTGATATAAACGTGCTATCCCCGTTGCTTGATCGCACAAACAGCTCAACATCAACATTCACATATTCAACCTTCCTGCCTTCTTTTTCAGCACTAACTGCATCTCTGAGCTTTACCTCAACATAATGTTTGCTATCAATATCATACTTCATACGCTCATTGACTGAAAGCGACATATTCTTTGTTGCAACATTGCCATTGAGGTAATACTCCACCTGCAAAAGTGCCGCATTTGTAAGTGTTGTACCACTGCCAAGATAGGAAACATCAACACCGTTAATTGTCTCTTTATCCCTGACTACGTAAAACTCTTCCTCCGAGTGAAGTACAACACTGCCATCCTGCGCCTTGTTGACAGCATACTTCTTACCGCCAATGTCAACGGATGCGCCTTCCATAACCACCAAAGTATTTTCCCCGATTTTTAGCACTGTGTATGCACTGTAATCACACTTTGTTACATCTGTATCCCCATCACGCTGCACTGTGCCCCCATCACGCTGCACTGTGCCCCCATCACGCTGCACTGTGCCCCCATCAGGCAATACATCCCTTTTGTCTACCTGCTGTGCAGTAAAAAACGTAGACTCAGAATAGCCGCATCCACCTAACAAGAGCAGTGCTGATGCAACCCTTGCAAACTTATTCTTGATGCCATTTTTTACTTTATGGGGCTTCTCCTGTTGCGGGTTCTCCAGGTCATTAACCTTTATTCCTTTTGTCATTCAACTCACCATTTTGCTTTTTACATCTCTTCTTTCTGGTTTAAGAAATATACTGCAGCACCAACCACCAGCACGAGCACTACAAGCAGGACTGCAATCAACGGCAATGAAGATGTGTTCCCGCCTGTTAGTGCGGCAACGATATCAAATGTTGCCTCTTTAGGCTTCTGCTCCTCCACATGAGCGGTTGGCTTCTCAACGACTTTTACTGTAAGCTCGTTCGTTGAGCCCTCTATCCTTATACGATAATCACCAATCGATTTTGGCGTATACCTAGCAACACCTTGCTGGTCGCTTTCAACCTCAGCTGAACCATCCTGGCTAGATATTGTAACTCTCCTGCCAACAACAGGCTCGCCATTGGAATATTTCAGGGTAAGCACAATATCCTCACCAAGATAAACGCGCTTATAGTAAGTAACACGTACTTCCTCAGCTGTGGCCGTACCTACTGCAACCGGCTGCTCGGCTGGCTTTTCTGAAACGGGCTCCACCTCTGCTGGTTTTGTTTTGTTTTCAACACTCTCTTCTTCACGGGTAACTCCTACAACACTTACACCGCCGCTTCCAAGATGACCGGTGTTTTCACCCCCACCACCAGAATAACTTCCGCCACCATTATTGTTACCATTATTATCATTGCCATTACTGTTACTATTACTATCATTGTCAGTATTGCCGGCGTCTGGATTAACGCCGTCATCCTCTATAACAACACTTATCTTCATAATTGAGTTTGCACGGTTGTGCTGTGCCTTAAGCGTATAATTTGCAGACTTATTGCCAGCGCTTAAAGTTACATACGCCTTACCATTGTCCCAAGTTATAGCATCAACCACAAGGCCTTCATCGTTACCTGCCTTAAGGCTTGCCGCGGGCACACCGTTTGCAGACGCCAGTGTAAATCTAACTTTCTTGCCTGAGACAGGGTTACCATACTCATCTTTGAGAAGAGCATATACCGATGCACTGCTCCCCACTTTGAGTGACTGCGGGGCTGTAATTTCAAGCTTTACCCCGTTATCAGCTTCAACATTTACAGTGGCAGTAGCTTTGCACTTGCCCTTGACAACAGTTACTGTATCAACAAGCCTACTGGCATTGAGCACAGTTGGTGCAGTATAAAACACCTTTGTGCCGCGCACATACAGCTTTCCATACTCAACATGCCACTCTGCACCTACAACATTAGTACGGAACTCAATCACGCTACCAGGAGTAACATATGAAATCTCCGGTGAAATTGAAACCTGCTGATAGCACTCCCTGTTATCCGGGATGTCCCACATATATGTGTGCAGCTTTGCGCCTTCTATAAGCACTCCTTCAGGTACCACTACAAGAGTGCTACCCCCATTATCATTGTTATTGTAAAATGCTTCCAGATTATTTGATGCACTTTCTATAACTACAGGGTCAGTTGCACGGTCCAGCATCCCCGAAGGGATTGTATGTGTTGTGGAATCGCTGCCAATCTGCACCTGCAGTCCAGAAGTTACTGTACCAAGCACGCTTTCTGATACAGCCATCGTGTCTCCTATATAATAATCTGCGGCAGACACCATAACTGCCAGAAGGGCAAACATCATGAATGTAAGCATTTTTGCGCTCATAGCTACAACTTAGCGAGTTCTTTGTTTAAATAGTTTTCGGTTTTAAGAGGCCGGCCTGGCGTACACACTGCACGCAGTAGCATCTCAACATCTCTATGCTTCAGATAGCGCGCGTAGTCAAGTGCAGATAGGTGCCTGCTGTCCTTTAGCAATGGGTTTGCACCGGCACTTATAAGAAGCGCTACTGCATTCTCGCTTCCCCCCTGTGCTGCGCACATAAGTGCAGTCATCCTGTACAAGTTGCGCGCGTTCAGCTCTGCCCCTTTAATTATTATTTCTTTGATGACGCCACACATCCCAAAATAAGATGCAACCATAAGCGGTGTTTCACCTAACGGGTTCCTCATATGTATTGAAGCATCGTACAAAAGCAGCATAAGGGCAAAGTCTTCGTTCCGGTTTGCAAGTGCCCAGAACAATGGGGTAAACCCAAACTTATCATATATGTTTGGGTTGGCCGATGATATTAGGGCCTCCCTGCCCTTCTCCAGGAGATTATTCCTGGCAGCGTGCATAAGGGATGCGTTTGCCATCTGCACTTCAACTGGCACATCCATCAATGATTTATCGGTGCACAGGTCTGCTTTCTTAAAAAGCAGCTTGCCTTCGCGCATATGCACGAGCATCTCAAGATTCTTCCTGCCCTTAAACAAACTTACTCTCTTTGATTCCATAAACATCCCTTTCCTGCTTTACAGAGGGATAATTGAGAATAAGCTAATTTTTAAATATTCCGATAAGAAGGAAAAATTCAGCCGCGAATAACCATCAGCGGGATGACCCCTTGCCTGAACTCTTCGCGAGCAAGCTCAAGCGGGTCAACCATCTTTGGGGGGACTTGTATCATTGGGGGGGCACCCAGAGAAAGCTGAAGAGAGCGCGCTCCAATAATCCTTGCAATCTCAAACCTGTTTAACTCTGTAACCTCCTCACCTGACATAAAAACACCTATTTCTTATCTTTTCTGTTCTTCTGAGGTAGCGTATCCTCATCAGGCTTCTTTAAGCCACCAAATGTTTTTATATCTACCAGCTTTTCTGCTTCAATATCTTTCCCGGTCTTTAAGAACTCAAATGGGTAATTCTGTATGGTTGGCTTCTGCACAAGCTGCTGGCGCTTCTGCTCGGCAACCAGCTGCTCAACTTTTTCACCTATTGCCTTCACATCCGCTGACAGCTTCATCAGGATTTCCTTCTCTGATAAGTATATCTCGCTGTTCTTTATCATCTCGTTTCCCTGCACGTTAGCCATCAATCTTCTCAAGAACACTTCCGGTTCTGTTATGCCTGGGATGATTACAATCTTGCCTTTTGCTTTGACCTGCACACACGTAAGACCAAATATCTGGTCAAGCGCGTGCACACCAGAGCGCAGCACCTTTGCAGATTCTATATCCTTGTAGGGGATTATCATTTCTTTTCTTGCAATAACGCCTTTGCGCACAACAAACGCATCAGGCTGGAAATCATACTCAAAATTGCGGTGGAACAGCTCTGCACCAACATATACCACTATCATAATAAATAGTGCTAGTGCAATCACGATAACTGCTACGAGCACCCTGTTTGAGATGCCATCAAAAAACGAACCATCAAACGGAACAAGTGCAAGCATGAGAAGTGCCCATACAAACAGCACAAGCACTGCCGCAAGTGCCTGTATAAACCATACAAACTTCATGCGCGGGTTGAAATTCATCTATATCACACACTAGAAAAGGATTAGGCAGGGCAGTGTTTTAAAGATTTTCTATTGCAGAGCAAGCATAAAAAACGAAAAAATGAGCTTCTCTTGCAGGTATTTTTTGCGCCTTTCACTCCCCTGCGGGCAGGACAAAAAACGAAAATTAGAGGTTAATAAGCACTGTTAACACCTTGAGCAGCTGCGGCCTCTTTGCAAGGACTTTCTGCACTACAGGTGCAAACTTGCCCTGAAGCACCAGGTCGATATCCTCATCGTTTATCGTGCTGAGTATTGAGTTAAAGTCATCATCGTTCATCTTCTCAAGCACTTTCCTAAGCGTCAGGCGCTTGCTAAATTTGCCCCATTCCTCATCATACCACATTGTCTTGTATCGGTCAAGCGATGCCTTGTCAACCTTGTTGTCAAGTGCACATTCACCTGCAACAATGCCTGCCAGGCGCCCTGCGTTCATTGCAAGGCCAATGCCACCACCATGTATAGGGTCAACCTGGTGCGCTGCAGTACCAGCAACCATAAACCCATCCTTTACAAACTCCTTTATTGGCTGGCATACTGGGATTGCCCCGCCCTTAGTGGCAACGATTGATGCGTTGCCAAGCCTATGCTTCATCCGCGGGTCTGCAAGGAACTTGTGCAGGTAATGGATAGCGTTTGGTGCCTCAAGCCCACCGATACCCACACCAACGTTCGCCACATCCTTCCCTTTTGGGAAAATCCAAGTATACCCGCGCGGTGCCCACTCCCTGCCAAAAAACAACTCAATAAGATCGGAATAATCCCTCCCGTTCTCATCAAGCTTGACATTTGTCATCTCGTACTCCATCCCATAATCAGTGTCGTAAAGCGTGGATACAGCATCTTTCATGCCTGCTAAGCGTGCCATTACGGACTCTGCACCGTCAGCCGCAATCACGATCTTGGAGCGGACCTCTCTTCTCCCACCATCAAAATATACCCTGACACCCTTTACCTTGCCGTCTTCTTGTATTAAATCATAAACCTCTGCCTTAGAGAAAACCGATGCCCCAGCGCGTGCCGCGTCTTTTGCAAGGTCCTTATCAAACACTTTGCGGTCAAGCACGTACCCCTTTGTCTCAGGTGTCTTGATTATTATATCATCCTTCAGGTTAGGTGCAACCACACGCGCACCGTTGATGTGCGCTGACACTGCTGCCGGAGAAAGCTTAATGCCGAACTTCTCAGGATACTTTGCACCGAGACCTTCACCACACCTGACTGGTGCACCCAGCTCTTTCCTGCGGTCAAGCACAAGCACCGATGCGCCCTTTTTTGCAGCCTCGCGTGCGGCCAGCGACCCTGCCGGGCCTGCACCAACAACTATAATATCATACTCATTCTTCATCCCAGGAAGCCCCATTATTTCAGAACTCATCTCAAACACCACCGTTATTTTTTCTGGTTTGGCTGGGATATGCACCCCATCGGGCACGCCTTTGCACAAAGCCCGCACTCAACGCACTTGTCAGGATAAACTTCAACATACACTTCCCTTAATCTCAGTGCAAGGTAGGGGCATGTTGCAACACAAGCACCACAGTAGATACACTTCTCGTGATTTATTGTAACAGCCATCAAAACACCTGATGATTTTTTATGGCAGGTTAATTTATTAAATTCAGTGTGAAAATAAAAGTCATGCCGTTTTCTTCCGGTATCCCCAAGCTTGACGAGCATCTTTCAGGAGGTTTTCTTGAAGGGAAAAGTGTCATCATAATCACAACACCGGGTATTGATGCGCGGGCGTTTGCATACCAGGCATTACAGGCAAACCCTTCTGTTCAGGGTGTATATTTTATAGAGAACACCTTCCCAGAGCAGGTAAGAAAGGATATAGGAAAGTATATTTATCCACAAGAAGCATTCAGGAGAATGGTGTTCATTGATGCGTTCTCATCCGCGCTTGGGCTACCGAGCACAGAGCGGTTTGCCGCAAAAGACGCAACAAAGCCAAAAACAATACTTGAGGCCATTGACGCGGCATTCCAGGAAGTAAAACCTGGCATAATGGTTATTGATTCGCTGTCTGGAATGGATGCTAAGTATGCATTCACGGGCGGGATGCTTGACAAGATTGATGAGCTTAAGAAGAAAGGGGTAACGGTGCTCTGCCTTTACACTTCGTGGGATGAAACGGAAAGCGCACGCATAGGAGAGCACTTTGATTATGTAATAGAGGCAAAAAGCGTGGAGGACAGGATGCTCTCAAGAAGTTTCTTCAAAATCGTGAAGGCGCCTGGGAAATTCATTGGGAAAGTCATACCTTTCAGGGTTGGGTTTGATGGCATTGCAGTATACGTGCCCAAAGTGATTATAACAGGGCCGTTCCACGCAGGCAAGTCAACATTCATACACAAGATAAGTACCAAGGCCGTTTCAGTAAACAGGATGGGGACAACGATTGCGCTTGACCACGGCTATGTAGAGCACAGCGGTCTTAGTGTTGACTTGTTCGGGACGCCTGGCCAGGAGCGGTTTGAGTTTATGCTTGACATCTTAAACAAAGATGCGTTTGGTGTAGTACTGGTTGTTGACTCTACAAAGCCGGAGATGCTCGCACGCGCAAAGGAGATGCTCGCGCACGTATCAAGGTATAGCTTGCCATATATTGTAGCTGCAAACAAGCAGGATGAAAAGAGCGCGCTCAAGCCTGAGAAGATAAAGGAGCTCCTTGGCCTTGACACCGAGGTTGTCGGGACCGTTGCAATAACCGGTGAGGGATGCATGGAAGCGCTTAAGCTTCTTATAGATAAGATTGTTGAAGGTGGTAAATAATGGCTGAGAAAAGGCAGGAGCTTGAGTCTGTGCTTGCTGACCTGCGTAGGGTTGGCGATGTTGAGGCAAGTGCGATAGTGAGGCGGGATGGGCTTATGATTGCAAGCGATATGCCAAACTACGTTGATGGCAGGACGATTGCTGCGATGACCGCCACGCTAGTAGGAACAGGCGAATCTTCTGTCAGTGAGCTGAAGCTTGGCGAGTTTGGCCAGGCGATAATTGAGAGTGCTGAAGGCAAGCTTGTGGCAATGGGTGCAGGCAGCCAGGCTGTACTTGCATGCCTTGTAAGCAAGGATGCCAATCTCGGCCTTGTGCTTGTAAGCATGGAGAAAAGCGCAAGGGTTATTGCTGGGATGCTGGGTGCATAAGCGTGATGTTATGATTATCTTATCAGAAAAAGAAGGCCTGCATATGCGGGGTTATGGGGTTAGGTTTGCATGATGAAGATAGGGATTCCTGAATTGGATTTGCCGATGGGCGGCGGCTTGAAAGAAAAGTCAAACGTGCTGGTGATAGGGCCACCTGGTTCTGAAAAGGTAAGCATTGCGCTCAAGTTCATTGAATCTGGTGCTGAGGATGGGGACGGGATGGTATATATAACAACAGATGTGGCACCTGCCGAGCTTGAGGAAAAAAGCAAAAAGATAAGCGAGCTTGCAAACAAAGATTTAGTATTCATTGACTGCTATTCATGGACGTTGGGTGCACAGCAGGGCACGCGCAGGGATATAATGGTGCCAGGGCCGAGCGCGCTTAACGATCTGAGCATTGGCATTGCACAAGCTATGCAGAGGATATTCAAGCCAGAGAAAAAGCTACGCGTGGTTATGCAGTCACTATCCACACTCCTGCTTTACAACAACCCAGAAGTAATTTATAGGTTCACGCAGATTACCGGGGCACGCCTGAAAAACTCAAATGCGGCAACGCTGTTTCTTATAGAGGAAGGAATGCACGATGAAAAAGTGGTCACAACAATCAAGCACCTCGTTGATGCCGTGATTGAAGTTAAAAATGAGGATGGGAAGGTGCTTGCACGTGCACCGATGAACGGCGTTACGCAATGGAAAGAGATAAAGCTGTAACCAGAAAAGGAAAATAAAAGTAAGCAAAACCAAACAACTATTTCTTTGCTATTTCGCCTGCCTCATAAGCCAGGCCGCACAGGTACCCTGTCTTGCTGAATACGTTGCGGCGGCGCTCACCGTAAAGCTCTGCATACTTATCCTCCGCTTCTTTGAGGAGAGAGTTTACATCAACACCTGATGATTGCAGCTTCTCTGAAACCTTTTGTGCTATAAGAGCCTTCACGGGGTCATCCTTCCATTTCTTTGATTCTTTGTACTGCTTATTCTCAAGTGTGTTGCATATGTGAGTGAGGTCTTTATACCCCTCCTGGTTGATTTTGCCATTCTCATCCATCACCAGCACTTTCTTCTTCTTACCCTTAAATGTGTAGCTTACGTACATCTTGCCGTCTTCAATTGAAAGGCCGTGGCCCTTATACTTCTCTGGGTTATCCTTTATCTCCTTAAACACTTCTTTCATTGCGTCTTCTTTACCGGCCTGCATTGCCTTAATCGCATCCTCCTCAAACCCCCTGTGCAGCGCTGCCTTATATTCACCTTCCATCACAGCCGACCTGCTTTCAGCTGTACCCACACCTACACGGACCTTACCCTTTGCAACCTCTGTGTGGCCCGTGCCTTTTTCTTCTATACCTTTACGCATTTCCTGTGGGATATACTGCAGGCGCTCGTGCATGAGCCTGTCAAAATCTGCTGCTTTTGCCATCTTTAGGATATCCCAGAACTCCTTATCGGTAAGAAGATATGCGTAAGTCCTGCCGCCCTGCTGCCCTTCTCCCTTTACCTCTTCTTCAGTCTTAAAACGAACTTCCGCCCCTTTTACTTTCTCAATAATTTTATCAATGGCGCGGTCTGATGTCCCATCGAGCATTGTGCTAAGATTCTTTGAATCACTCTCTGAGAACCCCCCCTCCTTAGTTGTGGCAATCATCTTTATGAAAAGCATCTTCTGCGCATCATCATTGGAAGATTTCGCTTCGGTTCCAAATGCTATAATTGAGTCTTTTAATTTAGATTGGGACTGCTTTAATTTTTCAGGGTCATCAACAGCCACTTTCCTTTCGTTATCCCACACCTGCACATACATCCTGAAAACGCCCTTATTGTCTCTCTCAATTGTTACGTGCAACCCGTTTGCATGGGCATGTTTGTTTACCATCTCTGCGGCTTTATTCATCTGCAATAACATTTCATCCTGCGCTTGTGCTTCAGCCTGAGCCATATTTCCACCTATGCTTATATGACATCTCATTTTATATAAACGTTTTCAGGCATAAGATAACGATGGGCCTGCGTGAGAGAGAATTCCTCAAAAGCGAGTTTGCATCGTATTACAGGGAGCATGAGCCGGATTACCCGCACATGATTGAAATGAGAGAGTTCGGGTTTGGGTTTGAGAAAAAGATTGATTTCAGGCATAAGAGGTTCAACTCTCAGAAGGAGCTGAGGGAGTACCTGATAACGAACGTGCCTTTTTTCTGCTCATACTCGGTTGCGTATTACACAGCACCCGAAGCGAAGCCTATGGAAGCAAAAATGATGGTCAGCTCCGATCTCGTATTTGATATAGATGTGCACGGCTGCGATAAACACGCTGATAAGTTCGTATGCGAATCCTGTCTTGAAAAAGCCAAAAGGGATACGATTTACCTGATTGAGGAATTCCTTGTGCCCGATTTTGGGATAAGCAAAAAGGATATATCTGTGAATTTTAGTGGCAATAGAGGGTACCATATTCATGTTGAGGATGATAGGTATAAAGGCCTCGGCCAGAAGGAACGGCAGGAGATAGTCAGCTTCCT
This sequence comes from Candidatus Micrarchaeia archaeon, assembly GCA_038874595.1. GTDB lineage: Archaea > Micrarchaeota > Micrarchaeia > CAILAH01 > CAILAH01 > CAILAH01. The sequence continues at coordinate 6,319 of JAVZCB010000007.1, read as the reverse complement.
TAACGGCATAGGTATTGATGCGGGGATTTTCTGTGAGTTTGGCCCGCACACAAATTCGCCTGCGTGGTTTGGCAGGATTGCCAGGTGCATATCTGAGAGGCTTGAAAGTGGCAAGATAAAGACTTCAAAAAAGCAGGAATACCTGGATTCAATAAGCAATGGCGTATGGAGTGGTGTGTGTGATAGCGCCTGGTTTTACAGGGAGTTTGAAGAGTGCAGGAAATCGCTTTCAGCAAACGTAGATGCGCAGGTCACTACGGATATACACCGCCTAATACGGCTCCCTGGGACTATACACGGAGAAACAGGCCTTATTGCAAAGAAGGTGCACGATATGGAAAGGTTTGACCCGTTAAAGGATACTGTGTTTGCTGATGGTTGTGAGGTTGAAGTTGAGGTTACTGAAGATGTGCCGGCACTTGTGTTCGGTGGCCAGCAGTTTGATGAGATTAATAATAAAAAAACGCGCCTGCCTAAATATTATGCAGTTTATCTTATTGCAAAAAATGCTGCGAGGCTTGTGTGATGTACGAGGAGCTTAGAAGGTTGCAGATTGAAGAGAAGAGGTCAAACGACCTTGTCCAGGTCAAAGAAGATACTTATTCACGGGCGTTCATATATATTGAGCAACTTAAGACACAGCTTGCCTCAAAGTGGGATACGCAGACTGTAAGAGAGCTTGAGAACTGCAGCAAGGTGCTACATGATATTGAGATAAAGAGAACAGAGAAAATAATATGGCATGCTTTTAATGAGATATATAACGGTTTCCCACCGCTTACTGGGCTGACTGACCAGGAGAAGGCACTATATTATGAAGTTAAGGAGGCCGTAAGAAGGTTCAAGGAAGGTATTGATAAGCGGGAGTTTAAGAGTGTTGAGCCCAGGGAAGATGTTATAAAGATTAAAGTCTTAAAGGATGTGCCAAAATTCAAGGCGCTCGATGGGAATGAGTATGGCCCGTTCCCTGCCGGTGCCAGATGCGAGCTCCCAAAAAAAGAGGGGGAGATTATGATAAAACGTAACTTGGCGGAGTTGGTTGAATGAAGGTTCCAAAGGAAATCAAGACATACTGCCCAAAGTGCAAGAAGCATACTGTACACAAGGTGTCCAACCCTAAAAAGGGGAAAGCGCGTGGCCTGGCGTGGGGTACGCTGAGGCACGAGAGAAGGACAAAAGGGTATGTTGGAAAGGTTAAGGGGCAGGCTAATGTCAGGAAACAAGGAAAACGGCAGAAGCTTACACTGGAGTGCTCGGTATGCAAAAAGAAGCAGGATAGGTTGTTAGGCGGCGGCAGGACAAAAAAGAAGGTTGAAATCGGTAGATAAGCATAAAGAGGTGTTGCTATGGGCAAGTTTGTTATTGCAAAATGTAAATGTGGGTATGAGCAGCCGCTGTTCAAGTATATAACTTCTGAGGTTAAGTGTGGGAGCTGCGGTGCTGTGCTCGCACGGCCAACTGGGGGCACTGCAAATGTCCTTGGCAAAATTGAAAAGGAGCTGGATTGATGGGTAAAGGGCTTCCTAAAGAAGGGGAATTGGTTATTGCAACCATAAAGAAGATTTTTCCGTACGGGGCATTCTGCTCTCTGGATGAATATGATGGTGCAGAGGCATTCCTGCACGTTTCTGAGATTGCACCGAGATGGATAAAAAACATACACGAGCATATCAAGGAAGGGCAGAAGGTAATCGCAAAAGTGCACAGATATGTGCAGGAGAAAAACCAAGTAGACCTCACACTTAAGAGAGTTGCGGAAAATGAGAGGGTGTGGAAACGCGAGCAGTACCGAAGAACAAACCGGGGGATGAAACTTATTGAGATTGCTGCAAAGAAGCTCAAGAAGGATAAGGTTAAGTTTGCGGAGGAGATAACAAAAGAGCTTGAAGAGAATTTTGGCTCTGTTTATGGTGCGTTTGAGGCGCTATCTTTTGACACCGAGAAAGCGAGGGCCAAGCTTGATAAGATACCTGAGAAGACGTTGAAAGTGCTCGAAGCTATCGCAAAGGAGAATATTAAGAAACAGAAAGTAAACATCAGCAGGAACATCAAGCTTGAATGCTTTGAGCCGGAAGGCATCAAAAAGATAAAGGATGTTCTCGGGTCACTATCCTCAAAAAATGTTAGCCTTACGATTAAATACATCGGGGCGCCAATATACAGGATTGATATTGAATGTGATGATTATAAGAAAGCAGAGAAAGAGATGAACACGCTTATTGATTCGATAAAGCAGGCGATGGGAAAATGCAAGTACCACCTTGAAGTGCTGGGTGAAAATAAGTGAAATTCAGGATGCGCAAGTGTAAGGTGTGCCATAAATATACACTCAAGGAAAAGCACTGTGGTGTGGAAAGTGCAAGTGCACACCCTGTAAAATTCTCGCCGCAGGATAAGTATGCACATTATAAAACGCGGGTAGGGGATGGGTATGAAAAATGAGACTTATATCCGCATCATCAGGGATATGAAATTCAAGAACCCTATTGTTGTAGAGGGATTGCCTGGTATAGGCCTTGTTGGCAAGATTGCTGCACAGCATATGGCCAGGGAGCTTAAGGCAAAGAAGATAGCTGAGGTGTACTCCCCGTATTTCCCGCACCAGGTAATAATGAGGAAAAACGGTACCATAAGGATGCTCAGGAACGTCATTTACGGTTATAAGAAAAAGGATTTGGAAATCGTATTCCTTCTTGGTGATGTTCAGGCCGTCACTTCAGATGCCCAGTTTGAAGTTACGAACAAGTTGTTGGATTACTTTGAATCCATCGGTACAAAGAGGATTTACACTTTAGGTGGTTATGGGACAGGAAGGCATCTTGACACACCGCGTGTGCTTGGGGCTGCTACACATAAGCGGCTCATTCCTGAGCTTGAAAAGCACGGGGTAATATTCGGTGAGAGTAAGGGGACAATCATAGGTGCGGCAGGGATGCTTTTGGGCCTGGGAAAGCTTAGGAAGATGGAGGGTGCCTGCCTAATGGGTGAGACGCACGGCGCATATGTTGACGCCAATTCTGCAAAGGAGTTACTTAAAGTCCTGTGCAATATACTTGATGTGAAAGTAACACTTGATAAGCTGGAAGAGAGAATAAAGCTAGATAAGATTGCTACAGAGGAGCTTAAGCGGCTGCAGAATATGGAGAAAAGCGGTGGCGGCGATGAGCCGTTGAGTTACATCAGGTAAGCACAAGCTAAGTGTGGCTGGATTAAATATTTAATATATTACTGTGAAGTAGGGCATATGGGTAAGGACACAATCATTACCATAATTGCGGCTGCGGTAATAATATCTGTCCTTGGTATCATATTGATATCTTTGTTTTCCTATACGCCACCAGCATTGCCCAGTGGTAATAAGAAGGCAAGCGCGTTTAGCTGGAATGATGTTTATAAGATTGAGGCAGTTTCAAAAGCCAGGTATAATATCATATCAATGGCGAACGGTGAAATGAACAAATCCGAGGTTTTACTCACATTTAGCAAAAACCCTGATGGAACTGCACTTATAGATATTGTTGTATACGATGGAATTGTCCAGTCAACAACCAGCGCTGGTATAAAAATTGATACTGTTACATTCAGCTGTGTATCTAAATATTATGGTGCGGAGGTAATACAGTGTAACAAGCCTTATCCAGATGCAGAAGTCCAGCTTGCCACGTATGTGCTCCCTCAGCTTATGAGGAAGTATGATATATTGGATATTGTTGTGGTTGAGAGTGCCATATATAAAGGTAACGTATATGAAGCAGTGAGGCTTAGAAAAGAAAACATCGATATGTGGATTGTGAAAGACGTCCCGATTCCTGTAAGGATTGTTTTATCAGATAATGAAAATAAGAAGTATGTGATAGCAAACCTTCAATCATATGAATAGATACTATCACATGAAAGATGAGACAAAATAGATTGTTGAGTACAGCAGGAACTCTGCTGGCGGGTAGAGCAATAATCCGTATTTTGTGCTCATTATATCCAGTAGGGGATTACTCTTGGTAATCAGGAGCACTTCCTGCTCATCATGTATACGGCTGCTTGATTTTGATACTGCGGTAAGCGTGATTGGGATTGTCTCCTCATCATTGTTAATGAGCTCATAGTAGATTGTTGAATAGCCGCGCGCAGGGACGAATACATCCTTCTTGAACCTCCATCCTGTTATCCCTTTGCCTTCAACCGTGAACACATCACTTGCACTGCTTGGGTTAACAATCTTAACAGTAAACCTTGCTGGCGATCCTGGCTGTACAACCAGCTCACGCGGATATGCGCTCATGTCAACTACGCTATCCCTGACCTCAATATCCACATAAAAGACAACCTTCCCGCCTATCTGCTGTATATCGCCCTCATCATTCACTGAGAAAACGAGGCGGTACTTGCCTTCCGGCGCGCTGGCAGGCGCCTTTATGTTGATTTTCAGGTTCGGGCCGTACTCTGAGAATGTTGACTGCCAGCCGGGTGGCAGGCTTTCAGCCTTTAGATTATTCCAATTGCCACCTTCACCGTATTTGCCTCCCGTATCAACCTTTGTTGAAACCATTACAGAAAGTGTCTGGCCTGGACCTATAAGCCCACCATCAACGATATCACCGCTGCTGACAACCTTCGTAACGGGCTCAATAAGCTGGACCTGCCCTGGGCCAACTGCAAATGCAACACTTGAAAAAAGCACTAATATAAGAAGATATGACCAATTTGCGTTCATAATGGAATATTAACTTCTAAACTATAAAAACCTAATATTGCATCTCAGTCGCTGTCGACCTCATCATATTGTACATTATCAGAGGTTGTCATCATCATCACAGATGCAATCTTATTATGCACACCCCGGTTTATATAAATTGCCGTTCTTTTGCCCGGCCAAACAAATCAAAATGTTTATAATATGACTTTATGATAAAGCAAGATATGTTATTCGGTTTGTTCAAAAAGAAGAAAGAGAAGGCAAGCAACTGCGATGAAAAAAAGCCGGATATCAGACAGGTTATAGAAAAGCTGTTTAGTGAAATGGAGAAAAAAGGTGTTGATTGCGCGGTTGTGTGCTTCCACAAAATCCCTTCAAAGATTGAGGCTGGAAGTCTGGTATCTCTTGGGAGCACTGCATATTTTCCGGAAGATATCCTGAGCCCCACAGAAAAAGAGTTGATAAGAAGCGAGACACCTTACCTGAGGGTTGCACTGTTGTTAGGAAAAAGCAACGAAGATAAGTATGTTATCGTGCATGAGCGTGAGCGTGTAAGGGTATTTCTGCCAGTCAGCAATCTTTGGGTTACATCTGAATCTGTTTACGGGCCGGAAGAGAATGCCTGGTTGATACCATTAAATTACCTGCTTGAAAAGGGCATAATAACCGAAGAGGGCATTATGAAAACGTTCAACGAGGATGTTGAGCATTATCTCAAGACCACCAAAATGCTGTGCGAAAGAGCGGGTGTTTATAAGGCACTTGAGGAGATGGAGAAAAGGCGCTCCACACCTTTTGAGCAGATAATGCAGGAAATGAGGGAGAACATAAGGAAAGCCACACAGAATGAATGAGCGCGTTATGGATTATTAGCAATCAAATCCCAAAACAAGTTATGGCTGTTTCCAGTCAATCTCGTAATATTCATACCTGCTGTCCTTTAATTCTATCCTGCGCACACGGTAGTAGGTAACACTCGTCTCGCGGTCAACAATTGCAAGCATCAGGTTAAGCCCAACCTCTTTTGCAGACTCGATTGCACCAGCGAGATATGCACCGCTTATCTTCTCATCTTCGTTAAGGGCCAACATCAAATAGCGGGGCTTGCCGTTCTCAGGAGTTTCTATACCATCCTTCCTCCTGTGGTAAAGCAGGAAATCTGCTGGCACTTTTTCAGGTGCCTTCTCACCCGGAATTGCGAGTATGAAAGTCTTCTTTACAGAGTGTGCAACACGTATTGCACGCGACAGCTCTGATGTGAGCAGCTCCATATCACG
>JAVZCB010000007.1:0-339 GCA_038874595.1 Candidatus Micrarchaeia archaeon | reverse complement strand
GCGGGAACACGTGCAGGACATGTTTTGAATGTATCCAGTCATCCTGGCCACGCGATGGTGACGCACCCGGGAAATATATCCTGAAATGCGTGCCAAACTTGAACCCTGTCTTAACAACAAACCCGCGCATCCTCCAATCCTCGTACACGTTATATATCGGCTCGAAAAACTCATTGTTGGCCTTTGCAGCACTTATAAGCGTGCTGATATCCCCGTTCTCAAGATGTATTGAGTTATGCTTTAGCAGGAAAAGTGTCTCGTAAATATCAAGCTTGCTGAACTTGCCGTGCTTGTCAGCTTTGTACGTGCCGTACTGGCCGTACCAGTCTCCAAAGTACA
>JAVZCB010000006.1:0-77817 GCA_038874595.1 Candidatus Micrarchaeia archaeon | reverse complement strand
GGATTGAAACAAAGTATGGCGCTCCTACTGTGCTTGCGGGACAATTTGGTTAGAATCGAGCCTATTGTAGGATTGAAACTTTGGATACGGGGTATGAATACATGTTTGAAATAGGTTAGAATCGAGCCTATTGTAGGATTGAAACTTTTTCAACGTAAAGCTGGATTTTCTTCTCTCAGTTGTTAGAATCGAGCCTATTGTAGGATTGAAACAGTCCTATTAGCCCTCTGTTCTGAAGCGATACAAAGTTAGAATCGAGCCTATTGTAGGATTGAAACTCGTGGGGGGTCAGTCAAATAATGTATATACTTCTTGTTAGAATCGAGCCTATTGTAGGATTGAAACCAAAAAAGTTTATAAATAGTTTAATGAGTTTATAAAGTTAGAATCGAGCCTATTGTAGGATTGAAACTATTATAAGATAAATGAGGCTTCGACTGGAGTAATGGTTAGAATCGAGCCTATTGTAGGATTGAAACCATATTTCAGAATCATCTTTTTCAAATATTCTTTGTGTTAGAATCGAGCCTATTGTAGGATTGAAACGCAAAAATAGGTGATACATTGGAAGTTTATTTATATGACGGTTAGAATCGAGCCTATTGTAGGATTGAAACAATAAAAGCGTGATTTGCTGCCCTCCTGTGCTGATGGTTAGAATCGAGCCTATTGTAGGATTGAAACAGTCCTGTGTAATTATACAATATTATTTGACCACTGTGTTAGAATCGAGCCTATTGTAGGATTGAAACAAAGTATGGCGCTCCTACTGTGCTTGCGGGACAATTTGGTTAGAATCGAGCCTATTGTAGGATTGAAACGAATTAGCTTGTGCGAGAGAGAATGGATATTTACTTAGTTAGAATCGAGCCTATTGTAGGATTGAAACGCAACATCATGATTCCATGTTGCATTTTCGTATATCGTTAGAATCGAGCCTATTGTAGGATTGAAACTGCCATCATCTGCAAGACATAAAATGTAATTTCAATGTAGACAAAGAAATTAAGAGATATTGAATTAGCTATCTGGTATTTCTTCGTGAAGATAATAAAGTATACATTTTAAGAACAATAAGGAATACAAATAAAACTTCAAGAATTAATATAGGTAAATCATTAGGGATTAATCTGGCAAAAAAATCTGTATTTGTTTTGTAGCTTTCCTTTAATTCTTTAGTGGTTTCGTTATCAGGTAACACATTAATTAGTCTGGATAGTGCAATAATACCAATCAAAAGAATTACTGCTAATACAAAAAAAGAAGTTAATTTCTCAGCACTTAATTTTTGAAAAGATTTCATTATTTCACCCCATGCTTATATCTAATGTAATTAAAATTATAACATTTTGGTGTTATTAAAAAATATGCCCTCTTTTCTAGCAAGACCGAAAAAAACCAAAACTAAAAGACCAGTTTCTTTTAGGACATCTAAAGGAAATATTAGCTTCAAAGCAAGAAGAAGACCTATGCGAAGAAAGCGAGTAGAATTTTAGTAATCAAATCTAAAGCTTGGTACTCTCTCTTTATAACCTGTCAATGGATTAAGCACATATCCATTTTTAGAATGCTTTCTTCTTTTTTGTTTTTTCTTTTTATATTTGGTTTTTATACCCAGTCTTCTATGAATTTCTGAAAGTGATTTGTTTCCCTTTAATCTATTGCATGCCCTATGTGCCCACATAATTCTTTGACCGCCCTTTGAGTGCGCTCTAACATGATCTACTTCTGCCTCTGTCAGAGAATGTATTTTCTGTCTACATATATGACATATATGTGATTTATTTTTTTCCCATAAAATAGCTTTTTCTGTAAAGGAAATGTTCTTCCTATTTCTCCTAGCTCTTCTTTCAGAATCCCCCCAAACGTTAATGGGTTTTATATCAATCGAAAAAGGATCTTTCATAGTATTCTATTTGCAAGTTTTATATTTAAACTTTTGTAGCTTCCTTTGAACCCAGCACTTAACTATTAGTTAGATATTTGGATTAAAACACATCCGCAAGGACCAGAACCACAAGAATAAGATATTAAAAAATATCATACAAAAAAGCAAGCATGGATACGAACAAAGTCAACTATTTTGTAGATGTCTTAATGATATTGCTTTTCATAGTAGTCTCCATAAGTGGATTGGTTTTATTTTTCGTCCTCCCGGGAGGCGGCAGGTTTGCAGGGCAGGCAGACCTGTTTGGGATAGCCAGACATACATATGCAAACATGCATGAGTTATTTGGTTTATTATTCATTGCTCTCTTGTTGGTGCATATTGTATTCCATCTCAAGTGGGTTATGGGGATGAGCAAAGTCCTACTCGCAAAAAAGGACAATGAGAAAAAACAATAACACGTTCATCAGCCAACGATGCAAACATATATAAACACTCTTTACCTTAATCCACAATATACAATAGGTGGAGTATTCTGATTCTCTCGTTTTAGAATTGGAGTACAAACGCATAACGTATACCATAAAGGTGAAAAGTGAAATGAAATTTGAAGATATGGAATTCAGCGCCAGCCTTAAAGAGGCGCTGTCTAATATGAATTATACAACCCCCACAAAAGTACAGGAGCGCGTAATACCTATAATGTGCTCAGGCAGTAACGTAATCGTCCGCAGCCATACCGGTAGCGGTAAGACGCTCGCGTTCGGGATACCTATAAGTGATAGAATAATCAACAGGAAATCACGCGCTGCGCTTGTACTTGGCCCAACACGCGAGCTTGTGATGCAGGTTAAGGGTGAGCTTCGCCAAATAAATAAGTTTACAGGCCTTCGCGTATTTGAAGTGTACGGCGGTCACGGGATAGAAGGTGAGACGCAGGTATTGCGCGGAAGAGTTGACATCTTGTGTGCAACCCCTGGTAGGCTGCTTGACCATATTGAGCGCGGTAACATAGATATGGAGATGTTTGACACAGTAGTGCTCGATGAGGCGGACAGGATGCTTGACATGGGGTTCATCGATGATATCAGGAAAATCCTTGAGATAATAAAACCTGAAAAGACCCATTTATTCTCCGCAACACTGGATGGTAAGGTTGCGGTGCTCATACAGGAATATATTACTAAGTATGAGGAGATCCTGCTCGAAGAAGAGATAATCGGGACAAACATAATTGAAAAGAAATTCATAGTACCGCGCCAGCAGAAGTTCAAAGAGCTTTGCAAGTATATAAAGCAGGCTGGGCGCCAGCGCGTGCTAGTGTTCGTATCTACAAAGAGGTATGCTGAGATGCTGCGTGAGCGGCTTTATAATAGGGGTATCCGTGCAGTCTCATTGCACGGTGACTTGTCACAGCAGAAGCGCGAGCAGTCGCTGGAGCAGTTTAAGAGCGGTAGGTCAAACGTGCTTATCGCGACAGATGTTGCTGCACGCGGGCTCCAGATTGATAATGTCGAGTATGTGATAAACTATGATGAGGCGGCCGATGCTGATACGCACAGACACAGGATTGGCAGGACTGGCAGGATGGGTGCAACTGGGTATGCGATCACGTTTATTGATGAGAACCCAATCCAGCGCGGTCCGTACCAGGATAAAAATAGGAAAAGCGGCGAGCCGCGCAACTATCACGGCGTGCGCGAAGTGAAGAGTATGCAGTTCTATATAGACCGCGGGTATTGATTGAACAGCAAAATTACCTGTGAGGGGTGTTCTTACATGAACTGGGAGGACATACATACGATTGCTTTTGTTGGTGCATCAAATAACATTGACAGGGATAGCTATAAGGTTATGATGTACTTTCGCGAAAAAGGGTTTGAGGCCATTCCCGTAAACCCTAACCATACAAGTATAGATGGCATAAGATGTTACCCATCTCTTCTTGATATACCCCCAGAACTTGCACGGCGTATTGATATGATTGACATATTCAGGAAAAGTGAAAGTGTTGTCCCAATAGTAAAAGATGCCATAGAACTTAAAAAACGGTATAACAACCTCAAGATTGTATGGATGCAAGTTGGGGTTGTAAATGATGAAGCTGTAAGGCTCGCATCTGAAGCAGGATTAGAAGTATACCAAAACGCGTGTGCAATGCTTACACACAGGTTATCAGCCAAGGTTCCATAACTTATCTCCAACGTAATGGATATTTTTTATCATTTTACCGGATGCTGCACTCTTCATATCATCAGAACTTAAAAAGGCCTCACCAAGTGCGATTACTTTATTATGCGAAACTTCACGCACGCATATGACATCTCCTTTAAGTATCCCGTCATCAACTTTTACTATCCCGGGCCGCATCACATCTGCACCGTTAGCTACAAATTTAATTGCGCCAACATCAACATAAACAGATTTCAGCGTAAGCCCTTTCTCATAAACCCTTCTCAGTGTTGGTATCCATTTATCATTATAACTGAAAAATGCATACTTGCCGTTAACGCGCATTACCCTGACACCTTCAAATTCCACAACATCTACGATATCGTTTTTTGATATGTCTAGACCTGCTTTAATAAGGTCTTTTATCTCACTGTTGCTTAACCTTCCCATACGCATTCACCATAACAAGCATAATACCCAATACAAATGCACTTACTGCAAACATCAATAATAACATGCTTAAATCCATATACTTAATCCAAGTGCTAACTCCGAGCAAGTGCCCTATGAAAAGCCCGCCCAGTACGATTTTTGGTAGTATGCTACTTTTCCTGCCGAGAAATTCTGCGATTGACAGCCACACTAAAACCCACAGAAAAACACCTATTGGCATTAAATAAGGTATCCCTAAAAACATCCTGGCAAGAATGTTGGCCTCAAGCTCTGGCCGCAGGTATGCAAACTCAACTGTTGCAAGCATATCCGGTATCCCTGAGATGCCAAATAAAAGCAGGTATGGGAGGTGCTCTGCCAGTAAGCGGTACTTCAGTTTAAATGAAACATAAACTGCCAGCATAATCCCCAGCAAGCATAGCGAGTGTACTTCCAATGGTGCAGGCATTAAATTACCTTTCAAGAACCCTATACCACCAGAATCTCACCCATAATTTAAATTGTTACTGCCAGGAAACCAACCACAAATAAATTAAATAAGGATTATAAGTACCAATCTATTCATGCACGGCTTAAGCACTATGCAGAAGGAGATAGTTGAGCGTGATGATAAGGTTATGCTTGTAATTGCAGGGCCGGGCTCAGGCAAGACACGCGTGCTCGTGCATAAGGTGTTAAAAGCGCTCAAAGATGGTGTTCCTGAAGATTCAATACTTCTTCTAACGTTCACGAATAAGGCCGCACAAAACATGGTTGACAGGATAGATAAGATGCTCAATAAGAAAACAAGCATCCTGGGTGGGACGTTCCATCACGTTGCTAACAGGTTCCTGCGCAAGCATGCATATAGGTTTGGGTACAGGCCAAACTATTCTATTATAGATGAGGATGATTCAATAACGCTGATTAAGAGTATATTGCGTGAGAGTTTCGGTGGGTATGTGCATAAGCTACCTAAAGCTGAAACACTACAAAAAATCATATCATACTGCAGGAACTCTGGCAGCTCACTCTCTTCTTATCTTGAAGCATACTATAAAGGATACAAGGAAAACACCAAACTAATCCAGCAGGTTTGGGAAGAGTATGCTACACGGAAAAAGCAATCCAATGTTATGGATTTTGATGACCTATTAACTTATTTTAATGAGCTGCTAGATGATGATGTGTTCAGGAATGAATTTCACAACAGGTTTACGCATATATTTGTTGATGAGTTCCAGGATACGAACCGTATCCAGTTTGAGATCATAAGAAAAATGCACTCCGAAGATAACTTCCTGTTCGTTGTGGGTGATGATTGCCAGAGCATATACTCTTTCAGGGCTGCGGAGATACGAAATATGCTCAAATTTGGAGACGTATTCCCTAACGTTAGCGTTTTCTATCTGACAGAGAATTACAGGAGCTGCCCACGCATCGTTACTCTTATCAATGAGATAATAAAACGCAATAAAATCAAATTTGATAAGCGGCTCGAGCCGGTGCTTGGCAGTGATACAAATGATACGCCGGCAGTACACTTCTTTGATAATGGTCGGTCTGAGGCAGAATACATCTCTAAAAAAATATCCGCATTGCTAGGTGCAGGTGTGCCACCTTCAGAGATTGCCGTGCTCTACCGCTCAAACTACCAATCTGCACACCTGGAGGTTCAGCTATCCAAGCTTGGCATAAAATATGTTAAACTAGGCGGGCTGAAGTTTTTTGAGCAGGCGCACATAAAAGATGTTATAGCATACCTGAAGATATCAAGCAATATGACTGATGAGTTGGCATGGTCACGGTTCCTTAAACTATTTGACGGGATAGGTGAGAAGACTGTAAAGAAAGTATTCGAACAAATTAGAATGTCAACAGACCCGTTAAACGTGATACTTGCAATTAATAACCCTAAACTTGACTTAATCAAATCTATACTTACCGGTGTTAACGAATCGCCTGTGGCGGCTGCACAGAAGTTCTTGGATATGTTTTATATTAGTTACCTTAAACGGAATTACCAGGATGATTTTGATGATAGGAGGCAGGACCTTGAACAGCTGCTGCATATACTCTCATCATACCACTCTACAGATGCGTTTCTTGAGGATTCGTTACTGGATGCTAACCTTGCAACCAAGGAAGAGCTGGGCCAGTGTGTAGTTATATCAACTGTGCACCAGGCCAAAGGCCTTGAATGGGACCACGTGTTCATAATCGGGCTGGTACAGGGTAGGTTCCCTAGCAAGCACGCACTTAATAACACCTCTGCACTGGAAGAGGAGAGGAGATTGTTTTATGTGGGGTGCAGCCGCGCGCGTAAAACACTGGAGCTGTGTGTGCCTTTAAGTGATAAATCGCTACGTGGTGATGAGGATATGCAGGTTTCACAGTTTATTACTGAGCTGCCTGATACTCTCTATACACAATCTTACACAAAAAAGCAAAGTAAAAACCAGTATGACCTGGATTTCGTAAGTGCAGATACGCTTCTATGAGCAATACTAACATCAAACCTATCAAAGATACACTTTTATAGATAACATCGCATTTTCTATATCAGTGATTAAATGATCGATAAGCTTGTTTGTTGCGGTATTCTCCTGGTTATTTTATTCAGCTGCCCTATAACACAACCGGGCACTGATGAGAAGCAATCTGATGGTATGTCCGTAAAACAGGATTCTGGTTCTGTTGATGATAAATCAAGCTTAACCGGCTCACTTGTTAATGCACCACAGTATATGCTCTCACTCTGCCCAAACATAAAGACAACACGGTGGAGACAGATGTGTGAAGCGGTTTTCGGGATGGATATGAAGAAGTGCGAGTTGCAGAGGCAGCACGGTGAGAAGGAGGTTTGTGAATCGATGATAGCTGCGGTTAAGAAACAACCGTCGTTATGCGATTCTGTTAATCCTTACGTTACTGGCGTTAAGGATGGAAAAGTAGTAAACCTGACGATATCGACTGATTGTTACAAGCATTATGCTGTTGCAACACTTGACTCAAAATATTGCGAAAAATCAAAGAGCCCAGCTAACTGTGAAGCTGACATCAAAATGGAGAAAGGACAAATAACTCTAGAGCAGTGTAAAGACGGGTATACGTGTTTGATGGATTATGCTAAAATAAAACGGGATAAAAGGGCATGCGACCAGTTTAAGCCTGCTTCCGGTGGCGGTGAAGCAGATTCAAAAGCCACGTGCCTGGCGATGGTAACTGGTGATGAGAGTTATTGTGATAGCATAAGCAGTATAGATTGGAAGTATAGGTGTATCGGCTGGGCCAGATGGAACAAGGCAATGGAATCTGACGGCGTGTTCCTGCTCAAGGAGTGCAAAGGCAATTCAGATTGTGAAATGTTGGTCCTCTATGATATGGAAAAATGGGCTGCGAGGAATTAAAATATTTTTTGTTTATACTCTTTGGTATGAAATATATCGTGATTATTCTAGGTGTTATATTCCTGCTTAATGTTGTCACGGCAGGTTGTTCTCTTGATGCATACAAAAATGCATGCGCAAACTGCAAATTTGATGAGAAAGGAAAAATGGATAAAACATGTTCGGATATGTATAAAACAAGCGGGTTATCATGCCTAAGCGCACAATACCCAATCATGAGTGCAAAATACTATGCAGGGGAATGCAATGCTCCACAAGAATGCGTGGCAAAATTATCAAAATGCATATCTGAGGTATCTTCTGGCAATGATAAGTTTGATTGCCAACAGAATGAAATGATGGCTTGCTATAGTTCTGCAGATGAGTGTATGAGATGGGCTGCATTTGATTGCGGCGAAGTAGAAAGGCAATGCCCCGGCCCTGCATATTTGATCCTGTTTGTTTTAGGGTTCTATGGTCTTTATGCGGTAAATAAATAGAATAAATTAACGCATATGAAGATCATTCGTAAACGATTGGGTGATTATAATGAGTAAATTTTACTTTGCATACGGTTCTAATATGAATTTGGGGCAAATGCGCAAAAGATGCCCGGGTGCCACGTTCATAACAAAGGCAAAATTGTTTGGATACAAGTTTGTTTATGATGGGAATTCTATAACATCAAGAGGGGCTGTTGCTAATATAGTTGAATCTACTGGTGATATTGTAGAGGGTGCGATCTTTGAGATAGATGATAAATGTGAAAAAGCGTTAGATTGGTATGAAGGGTTTCCTACAGCTTATCAGAAAAAGAATATCGAGTGTATTGGTGATGATGGGAATATTTATCATGCTTTTGCATATTTGAGAGCACCATTAAAAATAGGAAAACCAAGCGAGAACTATAAAAATGTTGTTCTCGAGGGTGCAAGGGATGTCGGCTTATCTGAAAAATACATAAGGGAATTTATTGAGAATGAGTAAACCATTAACAAAAAATTGGACTACCCAATATCTATATGTTCACCCCAAATCATTGGAGTGTATGAGATGTTAGTGGCGATATTTCTAACTGCAAACCTGAGCTTCCCATTATCATAATTTTCAAGAGCTTGTTTGTATCGCATATTCAGGGACACCTCTTCCAATCCATGACCAAACTCGTAAAGGTGCAGTGGTACTATTCGCTTCACTTTATGAAGTGAGCTAGAGTACTTCTCAAGTGCACGATCATCAGGATAATGTATTATCATAATGTCAATCGGCATATTTCCAAGTCTCTCGTAATCCTTTTCGCGATATAATAGATACCCATCACCCGTATGTAAAATAGTCCTGTTTGAAATGTTCACATAAAACCAAGAGACAGAAGTATTGCGGAGAATCTCCCATTTTGTATCCAGTTCCCAATCAACATAATGCTTTGCGGCATATGAAGTTATACGCACGCCCCTGATATCAACTGTCTCGCCGGATTTCAGAAATACTACGTTTTTCGGGCTGATTCCGTAAATCTTTTCAAGTGCCTCGGCCGGCTCGATACCGTTTTCATCCCTATCAATCAGGTATGTCTTCCGCAGGCCATCGCTTGATGTAATCTCCCTTATAGATACTTTCTCACCGGGGAAAATTACTATGCCGCCTTTTTGGAGCACACCCTTGACAACTGCCGGGTCGAAATGGTCCGCGTGGTTATGTGTAATCACCAATACATCTAGATCTTTTGAAAGCTCTCCAATTGACGGGTCAAGCCATGTGCCTCCAATATCAAACCCTATCGTGATATTCGCGGACTTGGCAACCACCCCCATATTATACAGGTACCAAACGCGTACTTTACCGGCTGGCACTTTTGCAGCTCTGATTTCAGAGATGGCTTTTGTTATCCTGGAATGGAAGAATTGCATAAACTCAGATGAATAAACACTTCTTAGGATACTGCTAAATGGGAATGTAGATATTGCAAACTCATCAACTTTCAGCAGTACTTCCTTTCTGGCGAGAGATGTATCCAGCGGGGACGAGCTCTCTACGAGCGCACGCATCTCTTTTGCTTTTTGTGATTCTAAAATAACAGGTTGGCTAGCCAGAACAAATGCGATGAGTATGATTATAATGGTTGTAACTATGAATAAAACTATGCGCTCAGCTTCACGCATATGCAATAAATACTTTGTAATTTTATAAGCTGATGCGCCTGTTAAAATCAATATAAAATTTTAAAAACAAAGTGTGTATATCTAGTCATGAGACCAGCTGTAGTTTGGTTAATAATCATTTCCATATTCGTCTCTTTTGCATATGCTGGGAGCTGCCCGGCAGGCTCAAAAGACTGCTTCTTATGCGGCGGTGTGAATGGGATACCGTGTATTTCAAGCTGTACAGGCAGCTGGAGCGAAAAAGCACATGCATATGTATCCTGCGAATGCCCACAGGGTGAGCCATGCATATGCTATTGCCCTGCGGAAGGACAGGGGCCGGTTGTAGGTGTTGGTAAAGGGGGTACTGAAAATGCATTTGCCAAGCTTGCTAGCTTTTCCGGGAATGTATACCTGCGGATGCCAAACGGTGAGTGGGCACGCATTGTAACTGAGATACCTATAAATGAGAAATCGGCAGTAAAAACAGGAAGCGATGGTAAGATAACAATGAATATTGCTGATGGCTCAAAGGTGTATATGGATGAGAACACCGAGCTTGAGATGAAGGAATTAAAGAGGAAAAACCTTACAACGTTTGATGTGATAATTGAGCTTGCTAAGGGAGCAATCTTTTCGGATGTAACAAAGAGAGGGGATACTATATTTAGGGTTAAATCGGGTGCAACTTCAACAGGTGTGAAAGGTACAAAATTCCATGTAGCATACGATAATGCTAAGGGGGAAACCACTGTAAAAGTTGTTGAGGGGGAAGTAACGGTTACTGACAAATATGGAAAATCAATAGTGCTTACAAACAATCAGATGGTTATTTCGAGTGACAGCAAAGGTATAGGCGGCATACAAAAAATCGATGATGAAACAGAAAAAAGTGGTGCGTGTGCAGGTGGTTTAATATTTCTAATAAGCGTTCTAACGTTTGCAGCGTATAAATATGTAACCAATTAATTACTTCTTTACTGCAATTACCGAGACCCACTTGCTTCTTGTTGTCTCAGTCCAGACATTAATAGGTTCAAAGCCATTCTTGTCAAGCAATTCCGTAATGCTTTTCCTCGTATAAAACCTGTAAAACATATGTGTGCCTTTTTTGTACACATCTTTCTGGATAAACCTTTCCCCCCTGCCTTGTTTTACAGATATGAAAATAACCCCTTTTGGTTTCAGTACCCTGTTGAATTCCTGCAATGCCATGTCAGCATCTTCAGAAGGGATATGAAAGAATGAGGCACAGCACCATATGCCATCAAAATAGTTATCCGGAAATTTTAAGGTGCGCATATCCATCCTGACGGCTGGCAGCCTGTTGCGCTTTACATACTTAATAAAACTGCTGCATAAATCAATACCTATTGCATTGTACCCTTTTGAGATGAAATAATTCAAGTCCCTGCCGGGGCCGCAGCCCGCATCCAATATACTGCCCCCTGCGGGCAATCTGGAAATAAAATAACGCTTATACTTCTCAACCTCATCCCACTTCGCGTGCCTTGATATGTAGTAGTCTGCATACCCATCGTATGCTTTGATTGTCTCCTTCACCTTTTTCTCATCAGGAACTGAAGCCATACTGAGTATTCACCCATTTCTCTTTTGCTAAGCAAAACATCAAAACCTGCATCATCGGCAAGGTGGAAAAGCTCTCCAATTAAGTAAAACCTGTAGAATTTTTTAGAGCGGTTATCCAATCGGTCTTCAAGAAGCCGCTCGCCTTTTCCCTCCTTTACAGAAATAAAAAGTGCCCCCCTATCCTTTAAGACCCTGTTAAATCCGATAAGAGTACCGAGAGCGTCCTTGGATGGGATATGATAGAATGAGGCACAGCACCATACGCCATCAAAATAGCCATCAGAAAATTCCAGCGAGCGCATATCCATCTTCAAAACATGGAGGCCGCTGCGCCTTGCATGCTCAATAAAATGGTCACACAAATCAATACCTATTGCGTTGTACCCTTTTGAGATGAAATACTTCAAGTCCCTACCGGGGCCGCAGCCCGCGTCAAGTATCCTCCCCTTATCCTTAAGCATACGTGTAAATATCCTTAAAGGCCTTAACTGATAATCATGCAGATGGCGCTTTGCATATTCCGCGTGGTTTTTCAGGTAGGCACTGATTGTGGTATCCATATCAGAATAGAGTCAATCACAAAGTTTTTAAGGGTTAGTTCATCGTGTTTTTAGCATATGGGTGAATATTACATACGTGCCAGCTCAAAAAACAAAACGGTCTGCTTCAAAACACAAAACGCCGGATTGGTTAAATATCTTGAAAAGGACTTCTTTCCGCGCGAGAGCATTCCTTCATACAGCTGCAAGGTTTTATGCGAATATAATCCTCCCGCGCAGTCGATCCGTTCCAACAGTAAGAAATCAGAAATTGTGGGAAAAAGCAGGATTTACGGCATATCAGAAGACCTTTACTATCCGGATGTTGTTTATAAGCTGATTATGGACCTTGCGGCGTTGCACGGGCTATCTGGAAACGCCCTTATACATTCAGCGTGTGTTGGAAACTCAAAAGAATGCGGCCTTATTGTGGGGGATGCGGGGAGTGGCAAATCATCCCTGATGTTTTTAATTTCACTGCTGACTTCTTCAAGCATTATCTCAAATGATAGGACAATTCTAGACCTAAAAAACGGTAAAGTTCTTGGAGGCACAACCGATATAGATCTAAGGCCTATCACCCTGGAATTACTTAAACAACTTAGCAAGATGTACCCAGATGTCTTGGATATAAGCAAGCTGCGTACATTTGAGAAAAGAATAAAAAAGAAAAAGCGAATCGACAGGAAGATATTGAAATATGAGGTAAGCCCATCGGACCTGCAGACACTTAACCTTGAATTGAATGATGCAAGCTCAAAACTGAAATATGTACTTTTTACGTTTTGTTATCCTGGCACAAGTAAATTATATGAGCTTCCAAAAAGTGATGGCCAGAATAGACTGCTATACTTTATATCACAATATTACAGGGGGGATGGTAGATACTTTGTAACGTTAAAAGAGCCTATGCCGCCCACAATAACAGACTACTCTATTATAAAATGGCACGCAGACCTTCTTGCGGGCTTGGAGGGCGTCAAGTTTTATGTGGGGTTTGGTAATCCAATAGGTATTGCAGAAAAAATTTCACAAAGAAAGACCGATGGGGTACTTACATCTTCAGAGCACAAGTTCAATGATGATGGGATTTTCGTGTTAACAAAATCGCTCCTAGGCAAGGGCATACGCAACCCGCTTGAGGCCGTTTTTGAGCTTGAAAGGAATGGGTTTTACCTAAGCAACGCATTTTTAGATATCAAGAATAATGATATCATTGATTTAAGATACCCAAGTTTTCTTGACAGGCCTGGATACTCCCCACTTGTATTTTCAAGTGATGGACGAATATTAATTGGAGTATTTAGGGACAAGATGATTAACCAATGGCCATTTATATCAACTTATTCAAATCAGGAGATACTATCATTTGGCAAGTCGCAGCTCAGGTATGTTAATCAGGATTACAAAAGGTTCGTTAAGCTTTTCAGGGCGCCAGGCGGGTTGGAGTATAAGGTAGAATTACCAGATACGTACTTTGAAATAACATACCTGTTCTCACTACTGAGAGGAAATTTTACGATCAACAATGAAATATTGCCACCGCTTGAGAATGAGGAATTGCTGAAAAATCGTGGCAAGTTTATAGCAGGCCTTTCCGAAAAAGAAGTTCTTAAAATGGGTGAATACTCTTGAGAAAATGGAAACTGGGATGGGGGTATACTTCCAGTTGCAATATGCACTGTGGCCATTGTTACAGCAAGAAGGTTAGATGTGAAACTTCCATTCAAAAAGATAACAAGCTTAAATTTGCCAAGATGTTCATAAGGAGCAACAAGCAATACATTGAGTCTATAAATTATGGTACTGGTGAGAATGTCCTGGATAAAACCTGGTGGAAGCTTTTTGAGTTCTGTGCCACTGAAACTGGCATTTTGCAAGGGTTAACAACAAATGGAAGTTTAGCTAAATTTGTGCAGCACGTTGAGCTAATAAAAAAGCTAAACGATGTAGATGTTAGCATTGATTTTGGTGAGAGCAAACTCCATGATAACTTCAGGGGATTTAAAGGTGCGTGGAAGCTCGCTGTTGACACGCTTGACTTATGCAACTCCAACAACATAAGCAGAACAATTGTTACGGTTGCTATGAATATCAATTTTAACGAAAATAACATGGAACTGATATTAAAGCTTGCCAGTGAATACAACTCTAATATACGTATAAATATCCTAAGGCCAACCTACCCCGGGCTTAAAAAATACGTTGTGGAGCCGTTGCAATTTTACAAAGTTATGAAATGGTTATTACAGAATACTTATGTTGTATCAATATCAGATGTGCTATTTTCATCAATATTAAGAGAAAACAAGTATAAAGGGGATTTTGTGGGCAAATCTTCAATGCGCATTCTTGAAAATGGTGAGATAACCCCCTCAACATATCTTATCGATGCCACATGGAGGACAAGCAATATATTTACTGATAACATATCACTGCGGGCGTTCAAGTTTGAAATACTAGAGAAAAATCCAGTACCCGTTCGCTGTACAAAATGCTCTTTGGCCAGCCAATGCATGGGGGGTACCATAGACAGGCGCATATTATGGGGAAGGACACTGCTGGAACGGGACCCTTACTGTCCTAGCTTAAATAATATTGCCTTGAATTATTTTGATGATATAAACATTGTATATGATGTTAGCAAAAATAATACCTTTGTTCACGAAGATTACTTACCAACAATCATCCTGAAACCAAGGTGAATAGCTTGGATATTGAGGGGATACTTGAAGAGGAAAAAGTGAAAATATCTATAGATGAAAATGGTGTTATTGCCAGGATTACCCCTTTCAACCACAATAAAGACTTAATCATAAAACCAAGAACGGTAAACCTGCATATGCACCTTGGCGAGTCTATTTTTCTAAACTTGCCATCACTCTCTCTTTCGGAATATCTAAAATATGGTGATGAATACTTCCTAAAAAATGCAGATTTATACCGAAAGGAAACCGAGATACTGACGGGGAAGCTGGCTGAAGGGTTTGGTATCCGCGCAGCGTTGGTTGGCCGCAGCATCTATTATTCTACTAATAATAGGCTATCACTGATAAGCGGATACCCTCTTATGAACTCACCTAAATTGTCAGGTTATCTCAATAATTTCATAGAAAGGTCAAAATCTTACCAGGCCGTTTGGGTACATTCACTTGATAGGATTGATGAGGATACTATTACACAGCTCAGTTCACTTAAAGGTAAAATCTTAACTATACACATAAACGAGACAATACCTGAAATTGAGAGCTCTTACAAACGTTATGGGATAACACCTATTGAAAGATTGTATGAGGCGGGCCTCTTAACCGAAAAAACAATTTTAGCAAACTGCAATTATCTTACAGATAAGGAGATTATGCTCATTAAAAAGGCAAATGCTATTGTCGCCATATCCCCTGTATCAAGCTTATGGTTGAAAAATAGGCTGCCGCCTATTGAAGAACTCCTGGAAAATAAGATAAGGGTAAACATCTCGACTGATGGCTTGGCCACAGGAAGAACGTTTTCGCAGTACAAGCAGCTGGGCATATTATGTAAAGCAAAGGGCATTATCTTAGAAGAAGTAGAAGCTTGCATTACAAGCGGATACGGGGTATTTGAGGATGCCCGCATAGAGGAGGGTGCATTTGCAAACCTTATGCTGCTGGATAAGGATTTCAATCCTAAACTAAACATAGTTGGGAACGATGCGTTTGGGCCAGATTACACATTACTTGATAGGATAAAAGAAATCTCAGAAAAAACCACACATCTTAAATTTAAAAAGGATAATTGGCCATATACTGCCCTTTGCATTGATTGGGGCAATACGCTTGTTGATTTTGAGAAAAGCTATAACAAATGTGCCACCGTGCTTGCGGAATATCTTAACAAGAAATTTAATACAAATATTACCGCACAGCAGTATCTTGAGCTATATAGGCGTGTTAAAGAAATGAGAGGTAGCTACAATGGGGATATAAGAAGGCATAGGTGGGGCGAATTTGAGAAGGAATTGCTTAACCTGATGAGTATAAATGTTGATAATAAAGAGATAGTTTCAACTGCAAAAGAGATGCATAGCATTTCAATTGATTACCTTGAGTATAAGGATGCCCTTGATTTATTCAGGTTCTCGCAATCACTTGGCATGAAAAACATCGTTGTGAGCAATGCAAATACGGAGAAACTACGTGCAGAGCTGGCAAAGTCCCCTTTCAAAGATATGATTTTTGAGATTATTGATAGCGAAAGTGTTGGTGGTGATAAGAAGACCAAACTGCCTTTCATGAAGTTATCTAAATATGCAAAGTTAAACGAGGTAATAATGATAGGAGACCGTAAAGATGAGGACGGCATAATCGAAGAGTTTGGGGGCCTGTTCATTAAGCACAACCCAAAAAATCATAATATGAAAAAGGAGCTTCAATTGTTGCAGGAACTTTATGATACTATGAACATTAGAACCGATACTGCTATCATGTAGATAGCCATTAATAATACGTACTACTGTTTATGTTGTGTTATTTCCATGAAATTAATTTTATTATTCGTTCTTTCTAGGTATATTTCCTAGGAATTTCTTTGTTGGCCCCGTATATTTAACGTTTTTTATTAAGCCATCCTTGCCTATAACATATTCGGTAGTATGATCTGGCTTTGGGGGTGCAAACACTGTTGCATCCATAACACGGGATATAACTGCGCCCATAGAATTATT
This sequence comes from Candidatus Micrarchaeia archaeon, assembly GCA_038874595.1. Lineage (GTDB taxonomy): Archaea > Micrarchaeota > Micrarchaeia > CAILAH01 > CAILAH01 > CAILAH01. The sequence goes on along the minus strand of JAVZCB010000006.1, from coordinate 60,964 downwards.
ATCCTTGCCTGTAGAACATGCCACTAAGATTATTTTTGGATTTTTGATAAAATGTTTTTTTATCTTAATCAATTCCTTCTCATCGCCCAGGTCCAACCTGGCACTGTCCGTGTTACCACCAAGCATAATCTTATGTGGCTCCCCGTGCCCTCCTATTATTAATGTATGTATTTTGCCATTTTTTGCAAAACTCTCTACTTTATTATAAAACTCATTCTCAGAAGCGCACTCAAAAATCAAAATCTTATAATTACTTTTGAGAAAACTGTCCAGCCTCCTGCCTTCTTTATAGAATACGCCATTAATATCATACTTGTTAAATGCAACAACAAGGACGGGTGCTTTTGTTTCCTTACTTAAATTTGAATATACCTCCTTCAGCATATCCTTTGAGTATCTGGCAAAGTATTCGATACCTGTTTTTGAGTACAACTCGCGTGTCTTCTTCTCGCCTATCACAGATATTGAATAAGCAAAACTAACACAAACCAAAGGATCGTTAAATGACGCTCCTAACTCTCTTGCAAGTTTCTCCCCAGTACTATACATCTCAAGTACGCTTTTTATGTTAAAATCCTTATTCTCAGCAATGGCGTTCAGAGATTTTAAGAGTTTTAAAGGATTATTCTCTTTCTGTGATTTCTCAAGAACAAATGTGATAAGTTTCCAGGACCTTCCCGCAGGGGAACGAACCGAAGACTCAATCTCCCATAAAACTGCCTCTACATTTCCTGGTGCTTTTTTAAGTAGCTGCTCCAAAACATTCCACTCCTTCTCATTAAAATGCGGGCTTTCAATTATGAAGCTAAGGGCATAAAGGGCACTCCATGAATAGTTAGATGTTTTATCAACAATGAACTTCAACAAACCTAGTTGTTCAAATTTGAACTTGGAACTCAAGGCTATTTCTTCTAATGTTGATAGGGCATCTTTCAGCATATCTTTATCCGTTATGCTTCTAGTTAATGATTGAGCTATTTCGTGAACAACTTTTTCCTGCTCACTAGTTATATTTTTCTTCCTTAGGGATGATAAAAGCGCTTTAACCTGCAAATCACAACTCGATGTGGATTGAATTTGCACCACTGTCATGGAAGATATTCTAATTAATCCAATTTAAAAGTTTACTCATATGTATAAAACTTCATTTAAGTAAGGAATTTTTCCATAAAAAGGTATCAACAATTCCAGGAATATCCCAACAGGTGGTATAATGTCCTGGAAAATGAATGGGAAAACGGAACACATTGCAAGAATTGAGTCTGCAATGCTGCATGGGGCGAGGCAGTATTTCGCACGTAAAGGATATCATGAGGTAAGTGTGCCTCACATAACTAGAGCAACAGGGGCATGTGAGAACATAGATACCCTTTTTGAAGTTGATTACTTTGGAGAGAAAACATACCTCAGCCAGACAGGGCAGCTGTATCTTGAATCGCTTATTCCTCAATTAAAAAAGACATATACAATAGGCCCAAGTTTCAGGGCAGAACCGGAGGTTGATGAAAGGCACCTGACCGAATTTACACTTGTTGAGATTGAGCTTGAGACGGATTTTGAAGGGCTATTAAGGGAGATTGAAGCAACCGTTAGCAGTATGTTTAGTAATGTATTATATAGTGCAAGAGAGAGTATAATCAAGGTTGGGGGCAATCCAAACGAATTAGAGAGGGCGATAGACAATTTTCAGAGAATATCTTATGACGATGCAATTACCATGCTAGAAAAACCATTTGGATTAAAATGGGGAGATGATTTAAAATCAGCGCATGAGCAATACATTGTTAAGCAATACGATAATTTGCCAACTTTCATAACACATTTCCCAAAAGCAATAAAATTCTTCAATATGCGTGAGAATGCTGCCCGGCCAGAGTTGGTGAACAGTGCAGATTTAATAGTACCTCTTGGTGGTGAATGCGTAGGTGCTGCTGAAAGAGAGTACACATATGAAAACGTATACAGAAGATTAAGAGAATCGCCCATGTTAAAGAGGCTTGAAAGCAAGGGCGGTAGCATAAAGGCATTTGATTGGTATTTAGAACATCTTAAAGTATACGGGAACGTACCGCATGCGGGTTGCGGGATAGGGCTAAGCAGAGTAATTCAATATGTAGTAGGGTCAACGGACATAAAGCACGGAACAACATTCCCAATGAACAGGGCGATTGTAATGTAGCTTTTGCTTTATTTTAAATTCTTAAATTTTTTTGGAGATGCTAAAGCATGACCGCGAGATACTTCAAAATCCTAGTTGTACTTTGCGTTTTGTTAAGCTCATACTATGCTGCGGCTACTGCGAGCCAATACGATATTTGCGTTTCACAATGTGCCGCATATACGTTGGCGTGGAGGCAAAACCCTGCTTACGTATTTATAACTAAATGGTGCTCATACGGTACAAAGGATATGTTTTTGGATATTGTTAATGCATGGGCAAGTTATGTTACTCGCGGGCCTGATTTTATGACTGTTATGAAATCGCTGCAATGCGCTCATGATATTAATGCATATATTGTGCCTATCATAAAAAGATGTGAAGAAGAATGTGCACTGGATGATAAATCATTTGCACCAGATTTGGTTGTTGCAAGTGACACCGTGAAATATATAGAGAAAGATAAGAGGTTATATGTCCGTGTAATCAATGCTGGTTTTGCTTATATAGACAGTGCAGACGTTTACATCTATGCTGGTTATGATGACAAAGTTAATCTTGACCCTCCTATGAGGCTAATACACACAGAAAAACTAACATGCATAACTCCTTACAACCCAGCATATGTTCCATATCCTAATTGCTGGTACGAAAAGAGCTTCAGCATACCCTGGGAGCACCAGAAGGATATGTTCAATGTTGTAAAAGTTGTTGTTGAGCCTTCAGACTCAAACATTGTTGAAGCCGGTGATGAGCATTCTTCATACAATAGTTATAAGCTAATAGTTGATGACCTGCCACTTCCACCAGATGCATTTTTTGATGGCCCAATCATATATCGTCGTATTGAGCCGTATACAAATAAGTTTGAAATTAAGGTCAATGTAACAAACCGCGGTGAACTACCTGGCAATTATTACATAAGCTACTACCTTGGGGATATGAGGTATTCATTTAATGATTTCACAATAAGCGCCAATGAAACTATACCTTTCAGCACGGAAGTGCTCTGCCTGGACGCATACCCGGACTATGTTAGGATTGAAATAACAGATGCAGATAATAATTTGATAGACTACAAAACAGTTTACCTAAATCCGCAATTTCTGATCGTTGAAGGAAAGGTTACTGATGAGCTTGGGAACCCAATCCCAAACGCAAGCGTTTACATAGATAATGGCAAAACACCTGTAACAACACGTGCAGATGGGTCATATACATTTAGGCACCTGCGGCCATTTACAATGGAGGGTAAATATACATTAACAGCACACAAAACAGGCTACTTAGATAGCTCAACAGCAATACAGTTCAATTATAATAGAAGCGATATAACGCACGCTCATTATATCTATAAGTATGTTGATTTTGTACTTGTTGAAAAGCCCAAAGATATATATGTTGGCTATCCATCAAAAGGATGGTACAATATCCTAACCGATAAAGGGCAGTATAGGGGGGTGTATGGTAATATTAATGGGACAAATGAAGAAAGTGCAAAAGGGATAATAAGTGCGCCTATAAAAGGCACGCGCGGCACGATTGTGATAACCTCCCAAAATTGTACTGCACTCATAAGGAATTTTACAACAAGCGAGAGCGCATTTGATATCAGGTTACCTCCACAGGAAATAAAATGCCTAAGACCAGACACCATAGATGATTATGTACTGCTTAACAAATCCAATCTTTTATGGTCGAAAACTTACCAGAATGAAGTACCGCACATAATCAAATTCAGCAAGAATGGCAAATATGCATACGTTTTAACAGTAGATAAAACAGACTTGTTCTGCAAGATTTATGCATATGACCTTTCAAACGGCAATGAGATATATTCATACCGAACAAATAGCATATGCTTAGGAAAGCAAGCATCAACTCTTATACCTGCATATGATGGCTCGAAGTTGTATGCGGGCATTGCAGCAAGAAAGAGTGCAAAAAGAGGGGATACAACACCTAAGGGATACCTCTTTGACCAAAACGGAAACGTAATTGAGATGTGGGAATGGCCGGAGTATGCTGAAAGTTTAACTGACTCTTCAGCGACCGAGCTGCTTGATGTTATAGCCTCCTCAGGCAGGTTTTACGCACCTGGGTATGGGTACATTGATGGGTGTATGCTTTCGGCATATGATGACTGTAAAGGGGGAACACATAATACTACTATAAGAAAGTTGGGTGTTTCCAGAAATCGTGTTGCTGGCGAATGCAATAATTTGTTCTGTGTTTACACGCTTAATTCACCAACATATCATCTCTTGCAGCATATGGGCCATAAAGATAATGAAGGCATTCTATATAATGATGAAATTGTCCTGGGAGATTACGTTGATTCTGATGATTTTGTTGCATGGAAATACAATACCATAACGTATTATGAGAATTGGAAGATGCGCCATTATGCAAATAAGGATTTAACCTATGTATCTGTTTCCCCTGGCGGGAGATACGTAATGGAGTTGCACGAGCCTATGGGAATAAAGATTTATGATAGAAGTTATCCACTTGTTGAGGCGAGTAGTTTTTCGCAGGTTATGCCGTTGGGTATGGAAGCCACTGAAACCGGAATGTACTATGGTGAGTATAAAAAAGGGAAGCTAGACGTGTATACACTCTCAACAATTGTTGAATCACAATCGTCAACCATAACTGGTGGAAGCGGCCAAAAAACCGGATTTATCGAGCAGGTGCTAGATTTCTTTAAAGGAATCTTCAATTACTTGTTTGACCTGGCCAAGCAGCTGTTTGGATTATAAATTAAATATGCGTGCTTCCTGTTTTAAAATTAATAGAGATATTATTATGGGGGATAATATGCTTAAAACAATACTGATACTTGTATTGCTTGCAGGCCTTCTTTTTGCAGGCACAAATTGCGAGGTGCAATGCTGCAAAGATTACAAGGGAAAATGGGATAAGGAATGGGACAGGTGCTGGAAACCACAGCCAGGCTATAATGAATGTGTTTCAAACTGCACGGCTGAAACCATTAATAAATACTCAGGGCATATCGATAAGAGCGATATCAAAAATCCAATTGAATGTAAAATAGGTGCGTTTATACTAGGGACCTTGCTATTGCTCATTTTAATAAAAAAGTGAAATTAAGTTTTTGTTTAATCAATCCTTTTTTATTATATAGAGACCTCCCAAAATCAAGACCATACTCAACCCAATTGTACATATACCACCGCTCGTGCTTACTCCTTGCTCTGGAGGTGTTGAGTTATCTTCAATCTTATTTAAATCTACATCTTTAATGTTTTCCTCGACGTTTGGCCCAACCTCTTGCCCGAGCTTGTGTGTTAGCTGTTTTCCGGCTGTAATTGAAAACTGTTTCTTTGTTTTCAGGTCTATTGCAACAACTTCTCCTTCAAGCACAGTTACAGTTTCGTAGTCATCATATATCTCGTATATAACGTTAGAGTGCTGGTTATATATCCATATGTCAATAGGACCTCCCTTTAATGTATTCTTTATGTAGAAATCTCTCAAGTCAGGATGAATATGGGAAACAGTACCATAATCAGTTCCTTGTTGTATCTCAGCGGCAATTTGCAGAGGAACTAGCGTAACAATACCTTTTTCCTCCTCGGTTGGTGCGCCTGGGTTTTTTACTTGCACCTTGCCTTTTGCCTCTATAACATTCTTGCCGCGCGCACCGTCAATATACTGCGAGCCCGGCCCTATGTAAGAAATCATGCCATTCTTGTGCCTTATCCAAACTTTCGTATCCGCATCAGTTGATATGTAATCTCCAACGCAGTGCTTGGCGTGGTTTAGCAGCTGTAATGTTGTTATTTCAGATGCACCATCCCTGTTGATTACACGCTTTACCGGCAATTTACCAGAACTTGACTGGATTACATATTCACCGTCCTCAATGCACCCATCTGCACTTGCAGTTTCTGGCAGGCACTTGCCTGTATTGCTATTGCAACCCGTCTTGCAGTACATTGCCGGCGCATAAGTACACCGTACTCCTTCAGTGCATCTAACAGGGACCATTGAATAATCCGCAGGAACCAACTGGCCGCTTTTTATGTCATACCTGTAATCCTTAAGGCAGAACCTTTTGCATACTTCACTGCCACATACGATCTCCCCCCTCCTCCGTTTTCGCTTCTATCCTTGCACAGCCCATATAATTTGCATCCGCAGAGGTTGGGTTGCACACATAGCCGGCATCACATTTGCAGTCAGAACTGCACGTTGCACAATTCTCACCAGCAGCTGTATCGCAGTAATGGTACTCGTCACCACATTCGCTATTTATATCACGTGCGCACCCAGCATCATCCGCATCCTGGGCGTTCGGCTTGCACGACTTGCCACCTATACAAATACAATCCTGCGGGCTATTATCACACCTTTCACCCAAGGTGATTGAGCATATGCCATCACCTTTCTGGTAAGCTTCAGATGGTTTAGCTGGCTTTTCCAATGCACAATCTGTCCCTTCCGCATTGCACCCAAATTCACAGTACCCTTCATCATAAGCGCAGCCCCCAGTTTTAGGGTCGCATCTACCGTTTTTCTTTATTGTCGTGCCAATGCAAACTGTTCTTGGGCAAAAATTAGGATCATCATACTTGCCGTAGCACTTGTTTGCAAGCGTATATGGGCAGTTGCATTTCTCAGTGCCATCAGAAACACTCCACCACGCAACCGGCCCCCATTCAGGATGGTTAGGGTCCGGCTCGCCTTCGCATACACCAGGGATGGTTGTTGCCATGCAAGGCATTCCACCAACCATTATGCAATCATACTCACGCTCGTGACTGCCCTCAGGTAACCCTGGGCACTGGTATGCCTCATTAATGTACGAAAAAGCAACCGTGGTATAAATCAACAAAAAAAACAATACCTGCTTGATGGGTTTCATAACTTTAGTTATGTAAAAACACTTATAAGCATACAAATGCACGAAAAGTTATTGTGAAGCCGTGGCAAGCAGCGTGCCAAAAGCTTAGTGCGTTTATGCAATAAGAGACGGTGTGACTATGCTGATCTCATAAAATGGAAGCCTAAAATTGCAAGGAAATCAAATTGGCCTGTCGACGTGGTGATTTCAAACAAAAACAAGCATTGAGGCTTTGTGGTTGAGGGCGCACGTAAATTGATGAAACAATGTTTGTGAATAACAATTTTGCATTTGTTACGCTGGCGATGCACATGCAAATTATCCAAGAAACGCTAAAACATAACATTTATTAAAACAAAATCATGAAAAAAAGATATGGCCGCAAAAAATAATTTTAAAGATGATCATGAGAAGACAAACTCAGATGAAAAAGCATCATTTCCTAAGCAAGCTGTAAAATTTATAGGTGATGCTTTTCGCAAGATATTGCCACATCACGATAATAATGAAAGCAACGCTATGGAGAGGTGGAAGGTTGCAAATGAGTTGCTTCATAGAGCAGCTGAAACAAACAATGTCAAGATGCTGCGGAGAGCGTTAGCTAGTGGTGCAGACATAAACTCAAAAGGATTTGAAGGTAACACTGCACTTATAACTGCAATTGAGAGAAGAAGTTTAGATGTTATGGAAATTTTGCTTAAGAACGGTGCTAGCACATCGATTGCGCGGGATGACGGGTGGACTGCACTTGCAATTGCTACGAAAAAGGGGGATAAGAACATTGTAAGAAAACTTATTGATAGCGGGTGTTACCTTGAACCAAGACTACCTGACGGAAAGACACCAATCTTTATTTCTATTGAGTATGAGCACAGCGATGTTTTTGATGAGCTGGTAAAAAGCGGCGCAAATATCAATGCACGCATGAGCCAAAACATAACCCCGCTTATATTTGCGATTGAGAAAGGGTATGATACATTTGCGGAACAGCTTATCCATCTTGGGTGCGAGCTGGACGCACACACCGTTGAAGGTAGAACTGCATTGATGTACGCGATTGCAACACGAAATATACATATTACGAAATTATTACTAGAGAAGAATGCAAATGTAAACTATCAGGCGGCTGATGGCACAACTGCATTATTTGTAGCAATAAACTACGAGCTTTACGATGTAATAAAACTGCTCATAAACAAAGGTGCAAACGTAAACCTATCCACCGCAAGCTGTATGAGCCCGCTGTTTTTTGCACGGATTGTAAAGAGAAACAAGGAGATTGCAAGCCTGCTTAAGGAGCACGGGGCGCATATGAATGATGATGAGATAAAGCTCCTTAAAGAGAAACTGACAAAAAAGTAATTTATTAGAGTGGAAAAAGGTTGTTCAAAGATATTTCTCAAGCTCCTTAAACTTTCCAAAAGAGACATCTATCATCTTATCAAGTTCCGCTCGTGTAATTGCGCCTCTCCCGGTTTTTTGTATTGAGCACACCAAATCACCGCACACACCTATAGTTATACGGGTATCAAGCGCGCGCTCCTCATCAAGAGACGGGTCGAGAATGAGATGGTTCCCTACCTTCACAAATGTAAACTCCAACGCGTTGCCAGAGAGCTTTAACGGAACTCCTTTCTCTTCACGGTTAAGCTTGCCATCTTTTACAGGCGGCACGCGCGCATCCCTGAGCGCTGCCATTGCAGCAAGAGATGCCGCATCTATGTAATTGCCGTCATAATCGAGCACGTATATGTCTATGTAAACTGCATACACTCTGCCTTCCTCAATAAACATTGACTTCAAATCGATTATCTCTGCACTACGTATTGCACGGTCAACAACACGCGCAAGCTCAATAGCACGCTCATCGGGAGGCCCAGGCTCAAACCGCGGGTTTGCCATGGGCAGCAACTCAGCAGTTGTTGATAAGACACCTTCAGTCGGCCTGTCAGGGAAAGGTGTTGCGATATCAAACTTAACGGATGCAAGCACCTGCGTCTCACCCCATTTGACCCACGCAGACCCATCTGAGCTCTCAATTATGCCTTTCTTCACTTCTATCGGGCGTATCTCAAACGCACCGCGCCTGTCAGCACGCTCACCTTTACTCAGAAGGACCTCAACATAAGATTTTGTCATTTCATCTATTGCTTCCATTAATATCACCCTTCCTCCTCTTCACTGCCGCTCTGGCTGTACGCCTCCTCAAGCGCCTTCACCTGTGCAGCATGAATAATAGGTGCTGCACGCTCTGCATAATCCAGAGCTTTCATTACTTCGTCCTTTGTCAGCCGGCCATCCATTTGCAGGAGAATTATATCCTTATTGCGTGGGCATAAGCCTATCGGCACATCTGCCTGCCCATAGTTATCCTCCTCCTTGCCTACATCCAGGCATATCTCATTTTCAATCTTGCCAGCAGCAACCGCAACCGGCATGTCCTTCATTGGAATGCCTGCATTTGCAAGTGCAACTGAAGCTGCAACAAGTGATGCGCACCGCGTACCACCAGATGCCTGCAACACCTCTATAAACACATCAATCATCGATTGTGGGTACATCTCAAGCATAACAACATTTTCAAGCGCCTGCCTTAGCACCATGGATAGCTCGATTGACCTCCTGTTTGGTCCCGCCTTGCCGTGCTCATCTTTAGATGCAAACGGTGACATGAGATACCTGCAGGATAGTTTTGCACGGTACGGGCTGCTCTCACGTTTCGGCAGGCATACACGCGGCCCGTATACTGCTGCAAGCACCTTATTGCCGCCCCACTCAACAAGCGCAGAACCGTCTGCCTTGTGCAACAACCCTGCCTGTATCTTTAGCGGCCGCATCTCATCCAACGCCCTGCCATCAACCCTGCGCCCGTCAACAAGCAGCTTAATCTCTGCGTGTGAACCTACCTCTTTTGCCTCAATATTCTCATCACTCGACATTCTTACCACCTTTTTTCAAAAACTCAGCAATCTTCTCAGTGAGCCCGCTCGTATGCGCCTCAGACTCTATCTTAAGTATTGCCTTGGTTGCAAGATACGTGTCACCGCCACTTATCCATATCCAGCCATTCTTGCCAACCACAATCTTGGATTTTGTTGCTTCTTTAATCTGCATCAGCATTGACCCTTTCTTCCCAATTATCCTGGGTATCTTAACAGGTGAGACGTGGATTATATTACCGCCACGCAACACTGCGGGGTCTGAAATGGTAACACTCCTCACCTCATCAACACCGCGTACCTTCGCAATTATTATATCACCAACCTCAAGAGGCTCTTTGTAATCCTTACTTGATAGAAAAGATTCGTTTGGCATCCCTGCATCAATATAATAGCCATTTGGCCTTACATCGCTGACAACACCTATCAAAAGGTCGCCCTCTTGCGGCTCATAAGCACCCTCAAGAGGTATAAACGCTTTCGTGCTGTCATCATATAGCCCTATGAGGGATGCGTAGCTTTTTCCATTCTCAACATATACACCCCGTGTGCGCAGCTGCCCATCAAAGAGCAAATCGCCCGGGAAAACCAATTTCCTCATAAATTCACCTTCATAATCATTGCTTATCCAGGATTTTTGTCTGGACATCACCGTGCGTAATCTTATTCAGCTTATCAAACAAGACACTCTGCATTCCAGGTGGGATTTCAATAAGCGCAATGAGCGAGCCGTCATTAAGCCATTCTTCTTTCTTTGGGCTGAACTCCTTTATTACACCATACGCGTGGTGCGCATGTGCGGGTGGCACCTTGACAGCGATGCGTACAACCTCAAACTTTAACGGGAGGATTGGACGCAGCTTCTTGAGCACATCCTCAATCTGCGCCTCTGCACTCTTGCCCGCATCTATGTGAACCTTTGCCTCTTCCATTGCAAGCTCAATCCTTTTAACAGGGTGAGGTGCGTTCGTGCGCGGGTCAATATAATTCTGTGCAATATACTGTATAACCTTGGCACGCTTCTCCTCAAGCTGTTTTCGTTTCTGCTCGGTTGTTAAATGCAGCTCGCCCTTGAGCAGTATCTCTTTTGCAATCGCCTCAAACGCGGTGGTACCAAAATTGCGTTTCAGCACCTCATCAGACTGCGTATCTCCCTTCCTTCCATCCTTAAACACTTCAAACGCTGCAAGCACTTCGTTAAGCGGTATCTGAGCACCCTTACGGTACTCAACCACCTTAACCGGGTCTGCGAAAATCTCAAACCGCTCGCCGTTTTTCTCAAGCCGTAATATCACGGCATTATCCAATGAAACCATACTTTTACTTCACCTTGGCCAAGTACTTTTTCAAGTCACCGGGTGCAAGGTAGCGCGCTTTCTTTTCTTTCTTATAAACTACTGCAACATCAAGCGAATTCTCGTTGAAATGCTTTGACTCGTCACCGCTCGTGTTTTGCAATAATGCCTTAAGTGCCAATACAATACCTTCATCCACGGATATGTTTTGGTTATAGTTCTCAGCAAAGAACTTCTCAACACCCTCTTTGTTTGAGCCTACACCTGCAGCATAGTAACCTGTGTATGCACCGCTCGGCTCTACCTCGTAAAGTGTGGCTGCATTATCATTTACGCCGGTGAACAGCATTGAAACTCCAAATGGCCTAATCCCACCATACTGTGTGTAAATTTGTATTGTATCTGCAATCCTCCTGCTCAGGTCAAGCACGCTTATCGGCTCTGAATACGTAATGCGGTGCTTCTGCGCTTCCACACGTGCCATATCAATAAGCCTCCTAGCATCAGCAGCAAGGCCTGAGGAGGTTGCAATAATATTATCATCAATCACGTGTATCTTCCTCACTGAATCAAGAACAAGCAGGTCGTTCTGCACAAACCTGTTTGCAACAAGTGCCACACCATCCTTGCAAACCAGGCCAACTGCAGTGCTGCCCCTTTTCACTGCCTCTTTTGCATACTCCACCTGGAACAGGCGGCCGTCTGGGCTGAACACCGTAATGGCGCGGTCATATGCCTGCGGAGAAACCGGATACATCATATATCACCTATATAATAGAATACCAATGCACTATTAAAATGCAAAACATATAAAAACGTGATAGGCTGCGAACAATCCTTTTGCGGCTATGTGTATTAGCCTGCATCCATTCTACACTTTACTTAGTACAAGTAGAAGATAATAATGTACTCTCTTTAAATGTTTTCATTTATGTGTTTTCCTATATGTTTTCATTACATGTTTTTCTTAGAAATAGAAGATAACAACGTGCACCTCTTGCACGTTTTTGTTGATGACGGTTCCCCACACTTATTGCATTTAACCAGTGCCTTATATTCCTCTACCGGCAATTTGTCTATTAGGGAAAGATAGGTGTTGAGCATCCTAAACTTGGTGCCTGGATATTTCTCCTCCATCATATTTATGAATTCCCGTACGGGGTTGCGCAGCGCAAACCCTGCATACGGGCACCTATCCCGATGGAATTTTATTTTATTATGGAGGGCATACGTGATAATCTCGCGTTCTGGTATACTAAATAATGGGCGGATACGCGGCACGAACTCATCACATGACACAAGACCGCCGTTGGGCTTATACCTTGCAATCCTGACTGGCTCATTGCGCATTATATTCATCTGAAAAGTTTGCACCACATCATCAAGGTTGTGCCCGATTGCGATTGCATCAAGCCTATGCTCTTTTGCCACATGATTAAGCACCCATCTCCTGAAAACGCCACAGTAACTACAAGGGTCTGCCCGGGGCTCGCGCATCAGTATATCCATTTCGACTGCAAAATCCGAGAAAGAGTATACGTGATGTTCCACACCGAGCTTATCGCACAGCTCACGTGTACATTCAATACCCTTCTCCCTATACTGGCGTATCCCCTCATCAACAGTTATTGCAATTAACCTGCGTGACCTGTCCTTCCTGAGTAGCCTGTGCATTATGTAAAGCATTGTAAGGCTATCCTTCCCACCTGAAACCGCCACACCTATACGCGAGCGGTTGCGCACCATCCCATACTTGCGCATATTGCTGCCGACCCTCTTCTCTGTGAGGTCTGAGAGGTGCTTGCCGCAGAACAGCTTGCAGGAGTATGGCTGGTAGATGATTGCATCCTGATCACAAAACGAACATTTTGCCATATTACCCACCTGATGATACCCTTATTATCTCGACGCGAGATGCCTGGCCGACCGAATCAAATTCAGTAACAATCTTACCATCTATTATGATAACCGCATTCTCACGTGAAACTCCCACTTCCTCAAGCAGCTCTGCAACCGTCTTAACGGAGCGCACGCTTTTCCTGAACGGCTTCCCATCAATTATAACCTTCATCCCGCTTAATAGGGATGCTAAGCATTAAAAGAATTGTGAGGCTATTTTAACCGGTGTTGATGTGCAAATAAAAGAGGCATCTGCAAGAATGATTTTTGATTCAAGAGGTAACCCTACACTGCGCGTCACAGTGCTCACACCAGAAGGAAGCGGGTGGGCCGATGCGCCAAGCGGTGCATCAACCGGCAAGCACGAGGCAATCGAGCTGCGCGATGGCGGTACAGCATACCACGGGAAAGGTGTGAGCAAGGCGATCGAGAATGTGCGAGCGGTGAGTGATGCCATCCGTGGGATTGAATGCACTGACCAGAAGAAAATCGACCAAACACTTATTGCTCTTGATGGGACACCAAACAAGTCAAAACTGGGTGCAAACACCACAACTGCAGTATCACTTGCAGTTGCGAGAGCTGCTGCGGTATGCACAGGGAAAGAGCTGTTTGATAGCATATGCCCGGGAGCATCAAGGCTACCAATCCCTATGATGAATATCATTAACGGGGGCAAGCATGCCGGTAGCGGGCTTGCAATCCAGGAATTCATGGTCGTGCCTGTGGGTGCAAAAAGCTTCTCTGAGGCTATGCGAATGGGCACTGAGATATACCATACACTCAAAGAAATCATTGAAGCCAAATATGGAAAACCTGCAACTTCTGTAGGTGATGAAGGAGGGTTTGCACCGCGTATCAGGAAAACACGCGAGGCACTGGACCTAATAGTGAAAGCGATTGAAAAAAGCGGGTATGCACGTGAGGTCAAGGTATCTCTTGACTGTGCAGCATCGTCATTTTTTGCAAAGGGCAAGTATAAGATTGATGGAAAATCATTAACAAAACCAAAGCTGCTTGAGTATTACCTCTCATTGCTCAGTGAGTATCCTATATTTAGCATTGAGGACCCGTTTGATGAGGAGGATTTTGAATCGTTCGCGGCACTCAAAAAGGAATGCAAATGCAGGGTAATAGGTGATGACCTTACGGTTACAAATGTAAGCCGTATAGAAACTGCCATTAACAAGGGTGCAATAGATACACTGCTGCTCAAGGTTAACCAGGTAGGGACACTTACAGAGGCAATTGATGCTGCAACACTCTGTAAAAATAACAAGTGCGGTGTTGTTGTAAGCCACAGGTCTGGTGAGACCTGCGACCCGTTCATTGCAGACCTGGCGGTTGCGCTTGATTGTGGTATGATAAAGGCAGGTGCACCGTGCAGAGGTGAACGGCTAGCCAAATATAACAGGCTGCTTGAGATTGAGCACCTGCTTGGCAATAAGGCAGTTTACGGCCTGCCAGAGTAAAAGGTTAAGGTCGAGACTTGAAATTGGATATTAAACAAGGTGTTATGGATACATATGTGTGTGCAATGCTGCTGCTCCTAATAACGCTTGGTGCAGCTGGGACCACGTTCACCGTATCAATCAAGGGGATTGATGGTGCAAGGGGTAGGATGATAAGTGATAACACGGTTCTCGATATAGGAAACTGCGATATGCCGCTTGAAATTCAAGTGACACCTATAACTATGAGAATGAATTATCCAAGCACGTGCACTGGCCAGATGGATGTGTATTATTCCTACTACGACTTCTCAACGGGGACATACACTGATGAAAAGTTCGCGTGCTCCATCAGTGGCAATGATGATTGCAAGCTAACGTTCAATATCTTGTTCGGTGGGAAAGGCAGCGGCACTGAAGAGCTCGATAAGTGGGCGGTGTTCAGGGCAGTGTGCAGGAAATCACAGGAACAGCTGGTTTACAATATGCCACTAAAGATTATACACACTGAGACACAGTTTGAGAAGAAGCTGATGCCTAAGGTGTACGATGCAGAGAAAAGCGTGAGTAATGCAAAAGCGGCACTTGCGGCGTGCCCGTGCTGTGCTGACAAGGGATACACCGCAACTGTAATGGAGTGTGAAAGGCTGCTTAACTCATTGAAGCTGCGTGTCGCGCAGTGCAGCTTCCAGAATATAGAAAACCAGTTCATTGATGTGAAGAATATGGCTGACAATGCAGTTGCACAAATGGGTGCAATTAAGTGTGAGCCACAGCAGGCACAGGAAACACAGGCAGAAACAGAAAATAATAGAGAAGAGAATGTAGAGCAGGAGAACCACGACACTGGGGCAACTGGTCCAGCAGGCGGCTATGATGGTAAGAATACAGGTATAGTGCCTGGTGTTGAGAATATACCAAAACCTGCCGGGAACACGTGCCCTGTTGGTGCACTCCTGATTGCTGTGATTGGAGGCCTGGCGCTTGCGCGCTTGCGCGCATAGTTTTGCTTTATTTTATTCCTTGTTTTTTATTTCCATACCATATTTTCTGAAGTTGTGCCTTCAATGATGAGTGTCTTGCTAAACCCTTTTGAAGTTATACCTACCTTAGTTGATTGGAGATCACCAGTCACGGAGATTTCACAGCTTTTAAGGTCAATATCAGGAAATACGGGGGTCTGCAGCTGTGAGGCTTTCCGCTCATTTATTCTTTTTATCACGAGTATGGATTTTGAATCAAGAATGACCACTGCTACCGTGCCCCATTCTATCCTGCCTTTCACAGCGGTGCCTTCAAAGATGTCAAGCACGCTTCCTTCAATAACTTTTGTCGGGTCACCTGGGAATGGCATTGAAAGCTCACCTGTTTTAATAACCCGTGCACCGCCACCGGCACGCACCAGCCCTTTCTCAAACAGCAGGAACGTGCTATCCTCAGAGCAGTAATATGAAACCAGCTTGCCAAACTGGCCAGAGAAATGCGAGATGCCAGCGGCCCGTGACTTGCCATTGTATGTATATACTATCTCATCCTTAGCAGGGTTATGCTTGCACGTGTACGCATTCTCTGCAAGCACGCCCTGTGATAAAAATGAACCGGCGGTTATGCCAATAGCAACGGCAACACCAATAAATCTGCGGTGTCTTGATACCTGTGCATCTTGAGCATCATAAGTGGTTTTGCTTTTTAGTAATCCCATAAATGCTTAGGCCCGTTCAACCTTTTTAAGGTTTTTTACCCATTCAATAGTGGTGTATTACATGATTAAGAATGAAAGAAGCTCTATTCAGGCACGTGGCCTACGCGGGCAGGCGGCAATGGAATACTTAATGACATACGGCTGGGCACTGCTTGTGATTGTGCTTGTGCTCGGTGCGCTGATATACCTGAACGTGCTCAACCCACAAAGCAGGCTGCAGGATACGTGCAACCTCCCGATAGGATTTAAGTGTGAGGTTGCAGGGCTTACACAGGATGGTGTCCTGAAACTCAAGATAACAAACCAGCAGGCGATATCCCTCTCAAGCTTGGCGATTGCGTGCAAGGAAGGTAGTGGGATAGATACGAATGCGCCTTTCTCGAGTGCACAAACACTCGCACCTGGCGAATCTAAGGAGTTCACTTGCCCCGGCGGTAACAACAAGCTGTTCAGCAGCACAAAACAGATTGGCGAAGTATCAAGCGGTGAAGTGATGCTCAAGTATAATGACGGTGCAGACAAGTACGTTAAAGGGTCTTACACCGCTAAGGTGAGCCAGGTACAGTAACGCAAGATACACTTATTTTTCCATTTTTTTGGAAACAAACCATCAAATTGTTTTTAATCTTTGCCTGCTAATTGCACACCAGCCACAAAAGGCCAAAGGTGTGTAAATGAAAATATCAGAATTAAAGGTTGGAGCGGTTACGGGTGAGATTAGGGGTGAGATTATCGACCTTGAGAGCCCGCGCGAGGTAATGAACAAGTATGGCGTAAAGATGAAGGTTGCATCAGGAACTATCAAGGATGACAGCGGTGAAATCAAGATATCGCTCTGGAACGACGATGCCGGCAAGTTTAAGGTAGGGGATAAGGTAGTATTTACGAATGGCTGGGTTTCAGAGTTTAAAGGGACAAAACAATTATCAGCAGGCAAGAGCGGGAAGATTGAGAAAGCATAAGCATATCTGCGGGTGCAACCATGTACTTGTCAGGTAATGATATACTAAAGGAGATTGCAAAAGGGAATATTGAGATATCCCCTTTTGATGAGAGATATATCAGCCAGGCGTCATATGACCTGGCGCTCTCAAACGAGTTTTATATCCCGCGGAAAGTGCGCGGCGAAGTTGATGTTGTTGAGAAGGTGGAGCCGCACAAACTAATGAAAAAGGTAATTGCAAAATCCGTTGTGCTCAGGCCACAGGAGTTCTGCCTTGCAAGAACTGCGGAGAGGATACGTGTTTCAAACTCAATAATTGGGATACTGGGGGGCAGGAGCAGGTTTGCACGGCTCGGAATGACCGTGCACGTGACAAGTGCAGTTATACAGCCGGGCTCAAACAACCACCAGATACTTGAGATTGCCAACCTGTCACCATTCACACTTAAGCTGTATGCGGGTGAGCGGGTATCTCAAGTATACTTTGAACGGCTAGAGTCCCCAACTGAAAAGCCATATGCAAAATTTGGTAAGATTGCCAGGAAGCAGTGACTAGTTTTAAAAGTTTACACCTAATTTTCTTTTTAGTGGTTATATGTGCAAGGCTCTAATAACTGATGTTGACGGGACTTTATGCGATTCGATAGGTATTGCGTGGATGAGATACCTTGGCGCAAACCAGATTATTGATGAATCAATTTTTAA
This sequence comes from Candidatus Micrarchaeia archaeon, assembly GCA_038874595.1. Taxonomy (GTDB): domain Archaea; phylum Micrarchaeota; class Micrarchaeia; order CAILAH01; family CAILAH01; genus CAILAH01. The sequence goes on along the minus strand of JAVZCB010000006.1, from coordinate 43,002 downwards.
CCAGCATGAAAACCTAGTTGAGGCATACGAAAGCGGGTTGATAGACCACCCAAACTTTGCACACGAATGGGTTGCTGTGTATGGTGCGGCCATCAGAGGGAAGAATGAAAGCGAGCTTATAAGGTATGCAAGGAGGTTTTTTTCTGCGTTCTCAAAAACCATTCCTGAATACTCGTTCCAGCTCGTAAAGCATTTCAGGGATAAGGGGTATAGGATATTTGCAATCACTGTATCACCTGCTATACCATCAAAACTTGTGCTTGAGCACATCGGGATTTACGATTTTATTGCAACCGAGCTGGAAGTGATAAATGAAGTATACACTGGAAAAATACTCACTGCACTGCACGAGCCTGAAAGTGGCAAGGCTGGCGCCGTAGCGGATATCATAACAAAGAATGGGATTGACACTTCAAAATCATTTGCACTTGGCGATACAATCCACGATATACCTCTGCTTGAAAGTGTTGCATACCCAATCGCGCTAAATCCAAAACCAGATCTTGCAAGGTATGCCAAAGAAAATGACTTATGGATAGCTGATGGTAATAATTTGCTTGAGGTTATCGATAAAGTAGAAACCAGCGAGAAGAAGAGCCCGTTTGAGCAAATGAAATTCATTTATGAAACCGGGGTTCTGAAATATACGCAGCGTTCCGGGTGGGCGCACATCCAAGTTGATTCTCCGGAGACTGTTGCAGAGCACGTGTTTAGGGCATCAGTGATTGCATACCTGCTAGCTATTGAAGAGGGGAAAGACCCTCACAAATGCACAAGTGCAGTTGTGATGCACGAGCTTGGCGAGTGTAGGATAGGTGACATAAATAAAATCACATCAAAGTACTGGGAGAACAAGAAGGATTCTGAGAGAGTGGCTGCCAATGATATGGCCGAGCGCTTAGATGAAAAGAAGAAAAAGAAAGTTCTTGAAGCGCTTGATTGCTTCGGCAAGAAGGAGATTGCTGATATATGTATGGACGCAGACCTTTTGGAAAACCTTGTGACTGCACGCGAGTATGAGTTCAAGGGATACGTGCACGCACGCGAATGGGTCAAGCGCATACAGACAAAGCTGAAAACTGCTACTGCACAGAAATGGGCACGTGCGCTTGCCAAGATGGACCCGCACGCCTGGTGGTTTGGGATTAAAACACTTAAAATTAACTAAAGTTTCTTGTGGTGATATGGGCGGGCAGAAATTCCTCTACCTGGATGATTCTTATCTGAAAGAGTGCGAAAGTTCTGTAATATCAGTTGGTGACGGCAGGCATATTGTGCTTGATAAGACTATATTCTACCCGAGCGGTGGCGGCCAGCCGAGCGATAAGGGAAAAATCATACGGTTAAAGGATGGTAGGGAGTTTGTTGTTGTATCCGTGAAAAAAGAGAACGGGGAAGCTGTGCACGAAGTTAATGCCCCTGGCTTTTTACCTGGTGATTTGGTAAGGTGTGTGTTAGACTGGCAGAGAAGGTACGCGCTTATGAGAATGCACACTGCTGCGCATATACTAGCAAGCATATTCTACAAGGAAGGCGGTGCGCAGATTACCGGTAACCAGCTGGATGTTGACAAGAGCAGGTTTGATTTCTCAATGGATGGGTTTGACAGGGAAAAAATGGAGGAATACGTAAGGAAAGCAAATGAGATATTCAAAAAGAGCATTGAGGTTAAAGTGTATTCGCTCCCACGCGATGATGCACTTAAGATTGAGGGAATTGTCAAGCTTGCCAATGCGTTGCCGCCATCGCTCGCCGTCCTGCGTATTGTTGAAATCCCTGATGTTGACATACAAGCGGATGGCGGGACACACGTAAAAAACACACAAGAGATTGGGGAGCTAATAGTGCTAAAACTCGAAAACAAGGGAAAAGAAAATAAGAGGATTTATTTTACACTTCGTTAATACGTCTCGCATTTCACTGTAAAGTAGTTCATCTCGTGGTCGCAGGATGGGCACCGTGCAGGCGGCGTGTTGCCCTCGTGCACATAGCCGCATTTTGAGCACACCCACTGGACTTTTGTGCCCTTCTTGAACACCTCACCCTTCTCAACAACCTCAAGGAGCTTCCTGTACCGCTCCTCGTGATGGCTCTCAGCCTTTGCAATGGCACGCAGCCTGCTTGCAATCTCAGGGAACCCTTCCTTCTCAGCAACATCTGCAAACTCAGGGTACATCTTTGTGAATTCGTAATTTTCACCTGCGATTGCAGCCTTCAGGTTTTCCAACGTGGTCATCGCGGTGCGTGGGACTTCACTATCAACGTTGATTTCCTTATGTACACCCGTCTTTGCAACCAAATCATTAAGCATATGCATGTTCCATTCAGCGTGCTCTTTCTCATTCTCAGCAGTAAGCAAGAATATATCAGCTATCTGAAGGTATCCCTCCTTTCGCGCAATGCTCGCATACATCGTATACCTGTTCCGGGCCATGCTTTCCCCAATAAACGCCTTTGCAAGGTTATCTATCGTCTTTAATTCCGGCATAAAATCACCGAGTGATTATAGCTGTTAAGCTTAAATACACTTTCGGTAATTATTTACCATGGGATCACATAGCACTTATACAAAAGCACTATTCGTATTAGTTCTCATATCATCGCTGGTGCTTGCCGCGCCACCGGCCAACTTGACACTTGTGAAAAGCGGGACGTTCCAGATACCTGCAAATGTGCAATTCTCAGAAACTGTATATGTTGAGCCCGGGCAGTATGTAGTAGTGGATGCCTCCGGAAAATGGAGGTATGACCCGCGGCCGCAGTTCGAGACCGGGCCGGACGGGCTTTCAAACGTGTTCACGACGTTCAAGCCTGGGATGCTGCAAGGCAAGTTTGGTGATGGTGATGTGTTTCCAATCGGCAGCCACTGGGAAGGATATGCAACAAATAGGGGCAGGCTGGCGCTTGGGATTTATGAGCCGAAAGGCTCCACTTACACAAATTATGTGGATAACATAGGGAATCTTACAGTGAGCGTAAAGGTCTATGCATACCTCACACAAGAGCAAAATAAAGCTGGTGATGAGAAAGCCATATCTGATAACACGATTAGCCACGGAAATTCAAGCTTACCAAAAAATGAATCTGTTGACGATATATCCAAAAGCGGTGCTGAAAAGGGGTGTATTGCAGGGATAGTGTTATTCATATGTGCCATTGTGTCACTTGCAATGCTCCAGAATTATAACATAAAGTGATTGCATAAAAATGCTCTTAAAAGCACACACAGTTAGTAAACTGGTCAACACAATTTAGCGTATTTTTTTGATAATTTATCAGCAAGATGTAATGGCTCGGGGAGCTTATGCCCCAGAATGCATCTCTTTACGATTTCAAGTGAGGCCTGTAAAGAAACCATGTGCCCCGGAGAAATGTAGATAGGTGCACAACCTTTCTTACTTGTGTAAGAGTATCCCACGTGCCTGCCATCTATGTATATCTTCCCGTCCTCCCCGACCTGCCCACATAACAGGTGCTGTGTAACACCTATCGTCGGTGCGCCAAGCTCAACACCGAGGTGTGATGCTATCCCAATAAAACGCGGGTGCAGGATACCATTGCCGTTCACTAGAAGCAGGTCCGGCTTTTTGTTAAGATGTGCGTATGCTTTTTTCATTATGGGCCCTTCACGAAAACTTAGCAGCCCTGGGATATACGGGAACTTCACTTTACCACATACATATGCTGAATCAGCCATCTTCATATCTTCATAGTCAAACAGAACGATTGCACAGGCTGCGTTATCTCCTTTATATGCAATGTCTATGCCACCAATCAGCCGTATTTCTCCGAACCTGTCTTCAAGAATAACACTGCCAGCAAGGCGTTGCTGTATGGCGCGGAGTGATTGGATGTCATAACCCATATAAAACAATGGGATGCAAACAAATATATGGTGTTTAGGAAATTTATGGGTACAGATTCGGCATCATACGAATCCGCAGATTATGTCATTGTGCCCGTACCACACGATTCAAACGTTTCCTGGCTGCGTGGTGCTGCGGGTGCACCCGAGGCGGTTTTTAGGGCTTCTGAGGAGCTTGAGCACTATGATTTCGAAACTGGTGTGAACGTGTCTGATGCGCGGTTTGCAACCATCGAGCCGATTGAGTATGAAAGGATACGCGCCACAACCGAAAAGGCAATGCAGCTTGGCAAGATACCTATATGCATCGGCGGCGACCATAGCATCTCAATACCTATATTGACCGCACTCCCAGAAGATGTTTCAATCCTGCATTTGGATGCGCATCTTGATATGAGGGAGGAATACGTGGGGAACAGGAATTCGCACGCGTGCGCGCTATATGAGGCAAGCAAGGCGCATTCGGTGGTGCATGTAGGTACAAGGAGCGGGTGTGAAGAGGAGCTTGAGAACGCCAGGAAATTCAATAACGTGCTTGCAAATTATAAGAATATAGACGCGATACTTCATGACCTCGGTGATGATGTTTACATAACATTTGATGTTGATGTGCTTGACCCATCGGTGATGCCTGCAACCGGAACGCCTGAGCCAGGTGGGATTGGCTGGGTGGATGCGACCAGGATTATTGAAGCAGTATGCAGGGAAAAGAATGTTATAGGTTTGGATTTCGTTGAGCTGAGGCCACAGGATGGGTTCCACTTCTGTGATATCACCGTGGCAAAGTTCATAATGAAATCAATCATATACCTTGAAGGGTATTAGCGGCAGGCAAAGCTGAGTGATTGTATGATATATGTTGTGTTTGCGCTCATAGCAGGGTTTCTTACAAAGGTTGCTGACAGCTATTCCGAGAGAAAAAGGAAAAGCATACTCATATCTGCACCACTGGGTGTGATATATGGATGTGCGATAGGGATAAGCAGTCTTCTGAATAACACGCTCCTACCACTTATTGGAGGTGTTGTCTTAGGCAACACGCTTGCACTGAAAATAGATAAAATTGAGCATTACATCGGCGTAATGGTAATACTCGCGTTTGCAGTGTATGCTGGTATGCTTGGCGCAACAGTTAATCCTGCTATCCTGTTTGCATTTGTGATTGCCGCGTTTGCTGATGAGAAGCTGCACGATTTGAGCAATAAGGCCGTTGGGAACCGAAAGGCCATACTCCAGGCCAGGCTCGTAACGCCAATCACGGCGCTTGCGTTTGCTGTGCTGGATGTGTCATATCTTCTGTATATAGTAGCATTTGATTTGGGGTATAGAGTAGCTGGGCATATCACAGATAGGGCGGGTAGGAATCCTACGCAATAAATAATAAGATGTATATGTGCTGTGGTTATGTAGACGGGCACGATGCCGTCTCCTAGAGTAGAATACCTATCCTATGCTGTAAATCTACCTCCTTTTGTAGGACGTGTGATATAATTAATGGTTTTGTTGCTCTATTTTCAGATGGCAGATAAAAAGGTTTATAACAACTCATTCTCAAATGCTAACCATATGAGAATTGGGATTACTGGGGTTCCAGGGGTAGGTAAGACTACACTTGCAAAACATCTTGCAGAGAAGTATAAGCTCACTCTTATAGATGTTAATGCACTTGTCAAGGAAAAGAAGCTCTGGACGAAAATAGACCCAAACGACGATGCACTCATAGTTAATATGGCCGCACTGAAGCGAGAGCTGGAAGCGTTGCCAGAGGATTGCATTGTTGAGGGGCACCTTGTATGTGAGTTCGGCCTGGAGCTTGACAAGCTTATCATATTAAGGACACCCATAAAATCCCTTGAAAAACGCCTTAAGGAGAGAGGGTATGAGGATGAGAAGGTAAAGGCCAATATCTATTCTGAGCTCTTGGATTACTGTACCGAGCGTGCGATAAGGAAATACAAGGAAAAGGGCACGGAGATATATGAGATACTTACCGATAAGCCGATAGAGGAGACGATTGCGGATGCGGAGGTTATAATCACCGAAAAGGATACCAGAAACAGACTGCTCGCACCTTGGGTTGATATTGCAAAGGAACTGTGAGATTTGCTCATGCGTGTGAGTCAAAAGGATTTTAAAATTAACGTATTTTAATATAGCACTTTAGCTTAGAGGTGAAAATGAATGGCAAAGCTTGAGCACATGAACATAGTCTTCATCGGCCACGTCGATGCAGGTAAATCGACGACTGTCGGAAGGCTTCTGTTCGATACTGGGGCAATCCCTGAGCAGGAACTTAAGAAGCTCAGAGAAGAGGCAGAAAGGGTTGGTAAGCCAACGTTTGAATTTGCGTTCGTGATGGACGAGCAAAAAGAAGAGCGTGAGCGTGGTGTTACCATCGATATCTCCCATAAGGAGTTTAAGACGCAGAAGTACCACTTCACGATTATTGATGCCCCTGGGCACAGGGACTTCGTTAAGAACATGATTACTGGTGCGTCGCAGGCAGATGCGGCTGTGCTAGTTGTTTCAGTTAAAGATGGTATACAGCCACAGACAAAAGAGCACGCATTCCTTGCAAAGGTGCTTGGTATACAGCAGTTCATAGTTGCAATGAACAAGATGGATGCTGTAAACTATGACCGTGTTAAGTTCGAAGATGTAAAAACACAGGTAGTTGCGATGCTTAAGGGTATCGGCTATAAGATAGAGGAAATACCGTTTATCCCGATATCCGCTTATAACGGTGTCAACATTGTAAAGAAAGGTAGTGAGACTCCGTGGTACACTGGCCCAACGATTGTTGAGGCGCTCGACTCGTTCAAGGTACCTCCTAAGCCAATGGATAAGCCGTTGAGGATTCCCGTACAGGACGTGTTCTCAATCACCGGCCACGGTACCGTGCCGGTAGGTCGTGTTGAGTCAGGTACACTTAAGCCTGGCCAGACCGTGGTTGTGATGCCATCAGGTGCAAAAGGTGAGGTTAAGAGGATTGAGATGCATCACCAGGAAATTGCACAGGCAGTCCCGGGTGACAATATCGGGTTTAACATAAAGGGTATTGAAAAGAAGGATATGAAGAGAGGTGACGTTATCGGTGACCCGAACTCGCCACCTAAGGTTGCGGCTGAGTTCAAGGCACAGGTGGTCGTTCTCCAGCACCCAACCGCGATTTCTGTTGGGTATACACCCGTGTTCCACATACACACGTCACAGTTTGCAGGGCAGTTTGTAGAGCTCATAGAGAAAAAGGACCCGAAGACTGGCCAGTCAGCTGGTAAGCCAGACTTCCTCAAGACCGGTGATATTGCAGTGGTTAAGATTAAGCCGCTCAAGCCGGTTGTGATTGAGAAGTATTCTGACTTCCCGGCACTTGGCAGGTTTGCAATCCGTGATATGGGCTCAACGGTTGCTGCAGGTGTCGTGCTGGAAGTGACTGAGGCAAAAACGCAGTAAGCAGTGGTTTGAATGGTATCTGCACGCATAAAACTCGTCGGAAAGTCATACGAGGAAGTTGATGGTGTTGCAAAGCAGATTGTGGATATCGCAAAGATGGGCGGTATCCCTATCCGCGGCCCGATACCATTGCCACGCAAGAGGCTTATCCTCCCTACAAGAAGGACACCTTGTGGTGACGGCTCAGACACTTACGAGAAGTGGGAGATGCGTATCCATAAGAGGATGCTCCTCGTTGAGGGCGATGAGCGCGTGCTCAAGCAAATAATGCGTGTACGCGTGCCTGATACCGTACATATTGAAATTAGCCTCGTCTAATTCCTTCTTTTTTATCGGGTTGCATACAGGTTTTTAATTTTATTTTCCTTAAAAACAACCACAGGTGCGGCTGTAGTCTAACCTGGTTAGGACATGGGCTTCCCAACAGTTTTTCTTTCGGTTTCGCGCACAGCGCGAATATCCAAAGAAAACCTGGCAGCAGAAAAAGCCTAGGATCCGGGTTCAAAACAGCCATTTCCTTGGATGATTAAAGTTGGCAAAAAGAAACAATTGAGTCTTCTTTGCCAGCTTTCTTAGGCATATCCAAAAGAAAGCTGTGTGAAAATCCCGGCAGCCGCATCCTTTTTTTCAAAACTAATAAAGAAATAAAAACACTCTTTGCTTTAAATATGCACTCAAATCACAAAAAAAAGGGATGAAGATGGATACTCAGGAAATAGAGCTGAAGATGGCCGATTTTTGGGAGGAAAACAAGATATTTGAAAAATCTGTGCAACAGAGGCCTGCGGATAAGCAGTATGTATTCTACGATGGGCCGCCGTTTGCAACCGGGCTGCCGCATTACGGGCATATCCTCGGGCTGACAAGCAAAGACCTATTCCCGAGGTACTGGACAATGAAAGGGTACAGGTGCGAGCGCAGGTGGGGGTGGGACTGCCACGGCCTACCCATAGAGAACATCGCAGAGAAAGAACTCGGCATAAAGAAGAAGAAAGAGATTGAAGTAATGGGTGTAGACAAGTTCAATGAGTTCTGCCGCTCGAAAGTGCTTTTCTTTGCAAATGAGTGGGGCAAGACTGTAAGGAGAATGGGCAAGTGGATTGAGTTTGAGAATGCGTACAAGACAATGGACCGAGATTATATGGAGACTGTGTGGTACATATTCAAGTACCTGTATGAGCGTGGTTATATTTATGAGGATAAGAAAATCTTGCTTTACTGCCCGCGCTGTGAAACCCCATTATCGAATGCAGAAATCGCAATGGATAACAGCTATAAGGATATAACTGAAAGGACAATCACTGTAAAGTTCAGGCTTAAAGGTAAGGAGAACACGTATATACTTGCATGGACAACAACCCCGTGGACGCTCATCGGCAACGTTGCGCTTGCAATAAATCCAAAACTCAAATATGTAAAGGTAAACGCCGGGCGGGAGAATTATATACTCGCAAAAGAACTTCTTGAGAAGGTCATTGAAGGAAACGTTACAGTTATTGAGGAAGTTGACGGTGAAAAGCTTGTTGGAAAAGAGTACGAGCCGTTATACAAGATAGATGAGCAGGGCAAGAAAGCGTTTTATGTTATTGATGGTGGTGATGAGGTCTCGGCACTTGAAGGTACGGGTATCGTGCACATGGCACTGTACGGTGATTTCGACTATAGGATGATTAAGAAGTATGACCTGCCGCGTGTGCAGCATATCGGGAGAGATGGCAAGTTAATAAGCGGGCCTGAGCAGTGGCTCGGTAAATGGTTCAAGGACCTTGACCATGAGGTTATAGAAGATTTGGATAATCGCGGTTTGCTTTTTAGTGTCCATGACCATACCCACTCGTACCCATTCTGCTACAGGTGCGAAACGCCGCTGTTTTACGATGCAATCAACTCGTGGTTCATAGATATACAAAAAATAAAAGCGCGGCTTATAGAGAAGAATAAGGATATTAATTGGTACCCGGAGCATATCAAGGAAGGGCGGTTCAGGAATATACTTGAGACTGCACCGGATTGGAGCATATCACGGAATAGGTTCTGGGCAACTGCAATACCTGTATGGAAATGCGATAATAAGGCCTGTAATTCAATAAAGGTGATAGGCAGCGTAAAAGAGCTGCAGCAGAATGCAATAGAAAACGTGGCAGATGATGTTGACCTGCACAAGCACGTTGTTGATAATATACACCTTAAATGTGATAAATGCGGGAACAGGATGTCCAGGATACCTGAAGTTATAGACTGTTGGGTTGAGTCTGCCGCAATGCCGTATGCTGCAAAGCATTACCCATTTGAAAACAAGGACTGGATGGAGAAGAATTTCCCGTGTGATTTTGTCTCTGAATATGTTGGGCAGGTACGTGCGTGGTTCTATTACATGCACGTGATAGGTGTCCTGTTAATGGATAAGCCACCGTTCAAGAACGTCGTAGTTACAGGGAACATACTTGCAGAGGACGGCTCCAAAATGTCAAAATCAAAGAAGAATTTCCCTGACCCGAACCTAATATTTGACAAGTACGGTGCGGATGCGCTGCGGCTTTACCTGATGTCCTCAGTCACGATGCAGGCACAGGACCTTAACTTCAAGGAGGAGGCGCTTGCGGAAGTGTACAGAAAGAACGTCCTGCTGCTCACCAATGTGCTCAATTTCTATAACCTGTTCTCAAAGAAGAATGCTGTGCTGGATGATGCATCATCACAAAACATTATGGACAGGTGGATAATTGCACGGTTGCATGTGCTTGGAAAGAATGCAACTGAAGCGCTTGATAGGTATGACACCGTAACTTATACAAAAGAGCTGGGATTGTTTATAGAAGACCTGTCAACGTGGTATGTCAGAAGAAGCAGGGAGAGGTTCAAGAGCGCGGATGAGAAGGTTTCAGCAGAAGCGATAAGGACACTCGCATATGTGCTGCATAACCTATCGCGTATCATGGCGCCTGTTGCGCCGTTCATAACAGAGTATGTGCACCAGTCGTTAAGGGAGGCAAACAATGCTTTGCAGGAATCTGTGCATCTTGAGCTGTGGCCAGTTCTCGCCGAGGATAAGATAGATAAAGAGCTGCTTACTAAAATGGAGCTGACACGCCAAATAGTGAGCAAAGCGCTTGAGATGCGTGAGAAGGCACAAATCCCGATACGCCAGGTTATACCTTTGATAAAAATCACATCGCCAAGGCTCGGTGATGAGTTCCTCGAGATAATACGCGCAGAAGTAAACTCAAAGAAAATTGAGACTGCTGAAGGGCAGGAGATATCAGTAACGCTTGATACAACACTTACACCCGAGCTTGTGAGGGAGGGTATTGCACGTGATGCTATCAGAAAGATTAACAATTTCAGGAAAGAGCTTAACTTTACGATAGATGACAGGATTATACTAACGGTTAAGACACAAAACGAGGAGGTCGTGAGGAGCATTAAAGAGCATATGAAAGAGATCGCGGAGGCTGTTCAGGCAGATGAGATTTTATTCGGCGAGGTTGAGGGCGAGGCCAAGGAGATAACACTATACAGTGATAAAGTAGTGATAGGCATCCAAGTTGTCAGGGATTAAACTAAACAGCGGCCTTTTATACGAGCAAGGGATTGCTATAAGGCAACATTTATATATGTGGCTGGGAATATAGTATTTGGTGGGAGAATGGTGGGTGCGCTCGGAACTAAAAGAAAGGAAGAAGAGATTAATAAACAGATTGAAAATGCTTACGCGTTGAACAGATTACAAGAATCTATTGCAGGAAACCAGGCAAAAAATTTAACAGAGCAAGGGAAACTTCTTTGTAATTTGCTGAAGATTACAACAAATAATAAAGAAGAGGGGAAGACGCTTGATAAAGTGCCTAAAAAAATAAATGAAAGGGGATTGGCATGATGCGGCTTATAATACTCAAACGGCTCAGCGAAATAAAAAGCAATCTTGAAGAGCTTCTCCCACAGCTCGACCCAAGCAGTAAGGTATACAAGGATGCAAAGGCATCGCTTGATAATATAAAAGCAACGCTTGCAAATGTAAAGATGGCCGAGCTCCCGCGCGAGGTTAGGATAGATACTTCGCAATTGAAGATGAGAGGGAATAAGCTTTACGGCAAGGTACTTATGAGTGATAATTCAAAGGTATACTACCTCACAGTTGATAACAATGAGATAAAAGACATGAAAGTGTTCGATGGTGGCATAAAGAAGATGGAGTACCTTGAAGCAACTGTGTTCAAGAACGGCTAATTTTTTTAGGTTACATTTGTTATTTAATATTTAAGAATAACTGCTGAATTGTTGGTTATGGGGAGGGGGCAGATTTTCATACAGGATGTGAGCGTTTCGCTTGCCATCTCCATAATAACAATTCTCTCATTGATGGCGTTCATCAATTTCAATAATGCGCAGTTTGAAAAGGCTGTACGGTCAACACATATGCAGGCTGTGATGGATAGGGTGATTGATAAGCTATTTGTCGCTGGTGAATACGAATTCAACACCGCAAAACCGTTTGTTGTAAATTATGGGTTTATTGGATTTGTTAGATCACTTAATAATGAGGATTCGTACGAAAGATTTAGGGAGGAGATGGCACTCAGTAGGGAAAGTGTAGCCTATGATGTTGTGCTTGATGTGATGTGTGAGGATGGAACGCATGTAACCGGAGGGAAAAAGGGTGAAACTGTACTTAAGAAAAGCATATTGGTGTTAATCAGCGGTAAAGTGTGCAGTGTGGATGTGTTTGCAGGCATAAGGTGAACATATGATTAATCAATGCACCTACACACAAAAAAGCAGGAAAGGGTTCATATTCACAATAGATTCAATAATGGCACTATTATTTGCGTTCCTGATACTCTCAATACCGGTTTCTGTCTGGAGTGATGATTACCGCTCGCTTGCAACTGAGGCAAGTGTGGCGGCACTGCATAAGCAGACACACACAAAACCAACAGAACTAATAAGACACCTGGCAGGGATGTGCGGTGAGTACATACTCTACAATGAGAAAATGGATGTTATATACAATGAGAGAACGTGCATTTGCAATAATCAATCCACATACACGTATGTATATGTTGATGAAGATGGCACGCCGTTTCTTGCAGAGATAAAGGTGTGCAGGAGTATGAGGTGATATGATGAAAGGGTTCCTGTATACCTTGATTGTGCTCATTATTGCAACTTCGTTTATGTATGTCATTTTTGTACAGAATTCTCTACCACCTCTACCTGCTGAGGATCGTATAGCACAGGAACTTAGGGAAAGTGCACGTGCACTTTATGGTATTGAAATTTATGGCAATACTATAAATGGTAAAATCGGAAAACAAATAAGAATTGATGAATTTAAGCGGGTTATAAGTAATTATAATGCGATTAGGAATGCCGGAGTTAAGGTTGAGCTTACGCCGCGGTTTAGGTGCGGTGATACTCATATGTGGTTCTCTGGGTTTGATGGCAGCTCGTGGAATACTGAAATAATGCATAAGACAAAAATGTCACTCAGGACAGAGAAAAATGCAGTTATAATATCAAAAAATTGGGCCTGGGCTGAAAACGGTATCCAAATGCAGCTTATCATACAAAATGCAAACGGTGTAACCCTGCTTGATGAGGAAGGGTATATCAATGAAACGCTAAATAACCAGATACAACTGGCCGATGATGAAGGTAACCTTATCACCATCACGCTGGAAAATGGAGAGCTTGAAATTAGAGGGAATTGCAAATTCTCACAGAAAATATATAATAACTGCAACATAGCAAGCGAGGGTTATATAGAGAGAAATAATATACGGTATAGGATATGACTAAAAGGAAGTATCAAATAAACAAATTGTGCCCTGGCTGTTAGGTTACTGGCACTTTCCTATGAGTGGGGTTTCACCTGTAAATGTGAATATCCTGCCAGAGGATGGCTCGGAATATTTTATTTGTACTGTATATGAGTAATCTGTACCGGCTATACAGGATACACCCTGCAGCTCAACATTTGCCGATGCACCAGGTGATAGTGTAAACGTTGCTGGGAGGTTACCTTTGCTCCCAGTATCATCAATGAACTTTATTTCCATTATCTTGACGCGGAAAGGCCTGTTATTTTTTACAGTAATATAAGCAGCGCTTGAATTTACAAGATGGTCTGGGAGAATACCTATATCTGCACCTGCCCAGTATGTATCACTCTGCTGTTTTGAAACTGATGTCACGCTGCTTTGGAACCCAACTATGACACCGATTATGATGAGAACGAGAACGATAACTACGCCTAGTATAAGAAGGTACTCAATTGAACCTTGCCCTCTTCGCATGCTATACAATCAGATGGAATATTTAAATACTTAATTTGCAGGTAGAAAAAGAGGAAAGATTAAAATGAGAAACTGGCAACTTAATTTGAATACTTATCAGAGAGGTCGCCGATGAGAGGCATCTTGTACATCTCACCCTGGAACGCCTTCCACGCACCGAAAAGTATTGCAACAAGCATTACAAGGCCAAGCGGAAGGATACATATCCAGGCCATTGCACCTACACCACCGAGCGGGATTGTAACAACTGCTAGGGCGAAGCTTATTACCATCAACACTATAAACACCAAGAACCACAAAACATTCAGCAGTGCCGCTTGCATAGCGTGGAATTTAACAAATTTGTCCTCCTTCTTTATCAGGAAGAACAGAAGTGCAAGAATCCCTAATATATAAGAGATTGCACCCAATAGCCGCGAGTCATCAGTATCTTTCTGCACGTTTTTCTTTTCATCTGCCATATATATCACTGGATTTTATTCTGTATAAAAGCTTAAAAATGGCTTTTGCACATTAAACTGCACTTTCGGCCTGTGCGTTGTGCGAGGCGAGGTTTAAAATAATTAGCTTTTTCAATAAAAACACATTATGCCCGAGTAGCTCAGCTGGTGGAGCGTCCGACTGTTAGCCAATATATCTGGATACACGAAAAACTGCACCGGAAACGGCTGAAATCGGAAGGTCACAGGTTCAAATCCTGTCTCGGGCGTTGCCCTCCACAACTCTCGCAAATTCTACGCATTTGCTCGATCCTGTCTAGGACGTTATCTCTTAATTACTTAAAACCATCAGTTATTTAGAAAAATCGTAAATTGGGGGGTGTAGACCACACGAGGGGGGCTAAGCCCCCATCAGTGCTCGATCCTGTCTCGGGCGTTGCCCTCCACAACTCTCGCAAATTCTACGCATTTGCTCGATCCTGTCTCGGGCGTTGCCCTCCACAACTCTCGCAAATTCTACGCATTTGCTCGATCCTGTCTAGGACGTAGATATTTATTTTAAAAGCAGTTTTCTTCCTTTGAACAACTTCTTCTGCTTTTGCGTCTCGGGCGTAGATATTTATTTTAAAAGCAGCAAACTGTAATCGCTTCTTTTATAAATGTAAACTGCGATAATTGCCTTATGAATACGCAAACAAAAAAGCGTAAAGGCGAGCACGTCAGCATCTGCGTAAAAAAAGATGTTGCCTATGCATATAACTGGCTGGATGACATAGAATTTGTGCACAAGGCACTTACAGCTTTTGATTATGATGACGTGGATACGCACGCTTCATTCATCAAGCACAAGCTTAAACTGCCGTTTATGATAACGGGGATGACAGGCGGGTACCCGGAGGCAAAAGCAATAAACAGGGCACTTGCAACTGCATGTGAAGAGCACGGTATCGCGTTCGGCCTAGGCTCACAGCGTGCAATGATTGAGAACCCGGCCCTTAAAGAGACTTATTATGTAAGGGACGTTGCGCCCAGCATACCTATAGTTGGGAACATTGGAGCGGCACAATTGCTCAATTATAATAGCACGCAAATCAATGATATGCTCAAGAGCGTTGAGGCGGATTACCTTGCAGTGCATCTTAATACGCTGCAGGAGCTTGTACAGCCTGAGGGGGACAGGAAGTTTGCTGGCGTGAAGGAGAGGATAGATGCGCTCGTGCACGAGATTGAGTTCCCTGTTATACTTAAGGAAACCGGTGCGGGGATAGGTTGGGAGACCGCTGAGGTGTTCAACAGCGTATTCAGCAAGGTTGCGGGGTTTGATGTTGCGGGTAGGGGTGGTACTTCGTGGAGTAAAGTGGAGGAGGTGCGCGGTGGTGATGCCGGGCCGTTTGCCGAATGGGGTAACCCCACACCAGTATGTATTGCTGAGGTCTCAGAATTAGGAGTGTTCACAATTGCAAGCGGCGGTATCAGGAACGGCCTAGACGCTGCAAAGGCGATTGCGCTTGGTGCGGATATTGCTGGTGCTGCCAGCCCTTTCATTCGCGCATACTACAAAAAGAGGCTTGATGCAGAGTTAAAGCAGTGGGAGGTATACCTTAAGCGCGCAATGATGCTCACAAACTCACGGAATATTGAAGAGCTGGGGCGCGCAAGCATCGTAATCACTGGCAAAACTGCAGAGTATATGCTTGCGAAAGGCATCAGCATACAAGAATATGCAAATAGGAGATAAGATGAATTACCTGAATGAGGCTGTTTATACCGCAAAGATTGCAGGCGAATTTTTGCGTGAGATGTTTGTATCCCGTAATGTAAGTGCACAGTATAAGGGTGAGAGGGATATTGTTACACAGGCGGATAAGGGTGCAGAGCAGATTATCATAGAATACTTATCAGAAACATTCAAAGGGCACAGGATTGTTGCAGAGGAGAGCGGTACGATTGGTGGCGATAATAGCGAATTTACGTGGTACATTGACCCGTTAGATGGGACAACTAATTTTTTCCATCATATTCCGTACTTCAACGTATCAATTGCGCTTGAGCAGGAAGGCAATATCATATGCGGTGCAGTATACAACCCCGTGATTGATGAGATGTTCTACGCAGAAAAAGGAAAGGGTGCATTTCTGAATGGAAACAAGATATCTCCTTCACAAAATAGTGATATGAAGAAAGCATTCATTACTTCGTGCCACAGCCCAAAGGAAGAGGATATCAGGATGTTCTTAAAGTTTATGGACGTGTTCAAGCGCGAGGCGTTTGATATGCGAAAGCTCGGTAGTGCAGCGCTTGAGCTTTGCTATACTGCATCCGGTCGTGCAGATGCGTTCATTGGAATAGGGCTGAAACCGTGGGATTTCAAAGCTGGCCTGCTCATAGCACAGGAAAGCGGGTGTATATCTGGCGGTTTGCACAGCAAAGAGCCTGAAGATGAAAATATTGTGGTATGCTCACCAAGTTTATATAATGAACTGAGCAGAATTATGGCAAAGGTGGTATGAGATGGATATCGTTTACTCATTCCCAAACACTGAAAAGGCAAAGGCAATGTCAATAGTTGAAGGGGATAAGTTCGGTCCGCTCGCATTTGCGACGCGCGGGTTTGTGCAGAAGGACGGGACAGATTACGGCCTGCCCGGGAAAACACTGCTGATAATAAGAAACGTTAGTGAAGAGTTCAAAAAGGAGGCTGACCTGAAGCTCAAAGAGGTAGTAGGGCTTGAGGTGCTACCGCAGGAGAAGACGTCTGAGATAGTTAAGAGGGTTAACGAGGAGGAAGAGGCTGCACAGAGCGGGTTCGGCTCCATTTTCGGCTGATATCATATGCGAACCAATGAAGAGCTCGTAAAAGAGCTTCTTCAGATGGGTATTGCGGCACCGGAGGTTGCGGCTGCAATGCTCAAATACCCGCGCGAATTGTTTTTACCGCTGGAAGAGATACAGAATGCATACTATGACCTTCCGGTCCCAATCGGTGAAGGGCAGACGTGCTCTGCACCGAGCATGGTTGCTACAATGCTCTCACTTCTCGGCTTGAAAAAAGGGCATACTGTATTAGAGATAGGGACGGGATGTGCGTGGCAGACCGCGCTCATTTCCGAGCTGGTGGGTAAAGAAGGGCGCGTTGTAAGCATAGATAAAATAAAGAAATTTTCTGATTGCGCAAAAGATCTGCTTGATAAGCTTAACATAAAGAATATTGAATTAATAAACGCAGATGGGAAGAACGGCTATGATAAGCATGCGCCTTACGATAGGATAATTGTAAGTGCTGCGTGTGATAAAGTTTATCCGGCATGGGAAAAGCAGCTTCGTGATGGAGGCATAATTATATTGCCTATGGGTGATATGTTCCAGTGGCTGTTTAAGGGCATAAAAAAGAATGGAAATATTGAATTAATGCGGTTGATGCCAGTACAGTTTGTAAAGCTTTCTTGAAAATAAATTCCTTTATTACCACCAAAGAAATCCTATCTTTGCACCGTGTTTCCTGAGCAATTTTGCATTTGAAAAACACTCATACTGCCGTGCATAATAGTATGCTGTCCTCCCCGCATTGTCCACTGCATTAACATCTGCACCACGCGATATGATTTCAGTTATTAGCTCAGCAGGTTCAAGGTACTCAGGAATTACTGCTGCGCGCATTAGTGGTGTTATGCCCTGATTATCTGCTTTAAGCACATCTGCACCTTTACTGATGAGATACTTTGCAATGCTTACCTTTCGTGCCGATAATGCCAGCGCAAGTGGTGTCATCCCTATATTTGAGCTGCTGTTTATGTCAGAGCCATTATCAACAAGGCGCCTGATAATACTCTCGCTGCCAAACGTGATTGCATATGAGAGCGCAATAAACCCGTGCGCATCCCTGAAGTTCACATCCACATTACGCTTTAATAGCATATCTATGATTTCAGCATTCATAACCCTAACAGCAACTATGAGCGGCGTTTCGCCTCTATATACACAATTAACATCCGCATTATTGTCAATAAGGTAATCTACTATATGATTATGATTGTGCATTATCGCTGTTATTATTGCAGGAGAACCGTGCTCATCAGTACTGTTTACACTAATACCATTCTCAACCGCAGATGCTACAAACAGTTTTGAGCCACAGCGGATGCCAACCCAAAACTTATCCCTGAGATAGGCCTTCTCCTTTTCAGTGAGCGGGCTTAACTGCTTAAACCCCTCGTCATTACCATTTTTTGATTTTGTGCCGTTATAATGCATCTTCCCATTGCTGGCCATACAAGCACCTTGCGTATTATTGGAAAGGGATAACACTGATAAACATTTCTATTATATATCCTGCCAGGGCCAAAACCCCTAAAAACCATAAGTTCCACTGCTTATTCTTTTGATGCCGGCTCCTTAGGCTGTTCTGATATAAGAGGCAGCCCGCTCTTCGCGCCTTCAACAACACCGTTATATTTGAACCGCATAAGCTCGGTTGATAGGATATCAAGAGGGATACGAGCTTGCTTGCCATCGTTCCTGAACCGCACCGTTACAGTCCCGTCCTCAAACGTCTGGTAATCCACCGTGATGCAATACGGTACACCTATCTCATCGGCCTTTGCATACCTGCGACCTACACTGCCGCTTGCATCATAGTATACATCAAACATCGTAAGCAGCTGCGCATAAATCTCCTTTGCCTTCTCTGGCATACCGTCCTTTTTCATCAAAGGCAATATGTACGCATCATACGGTGCAATCCTGGGCGGCAGGTTAAGCCAATCCCAGCCGCGCTCCTTATCCTCAACATACGCGTGCTCAAGGGCACACCAGAATAGGCGACCCAGGCCAATGGACGGCTCGATAACGTGGGGGAGCACCTTCTTATCATTAAACGTGACCTCAAGGTTCTTGCCTGAAAACTCCTTATGCCTTGCTAGGTCATAATTTGTCCTGTAAGCTAGGCTGATAACTTCCATCCAACCAACCTTTGTTGGTATCTCAACATCAAAATTGCCGCCTGAGTAATGCGGCGTCTCATCCTCCATAAGATGCCTGAACCTGAAATTTGTTATGCCGAGCGCATTCAGGAGCTTCTGCTCCTTGGCCATAAAATATGCGACAGTACGCACCGGGATATCACCGCTTTCATAAGCATCTCCCAGAGATACAAAATCAAAGTTTTCCTTTTTCCGCTGCTGCTCACGTGTTTGCAACGGCACTACTATATCTTTGACCTGCTCAAGATATGCGGAATCATCATCTTGCGGGTCAAAGAAATACTCAAGCTCCATCTGCTCAAATTCCCTTACACGAATTAACCCCTGGCGCGGTGCAATCTCATTCCTGTACGTCCGCCCAACCTGGCCTATGCCCATAGGCAGCTTTGCACCATATGTGTTGAACAGCTTATTGAAGTCCATAAAAATATTCTGGGCAGTTTCAGGGCGCAAATATATCGTGGCGGAACTGCCGTCAACAGCACCAACAGATGTCTTGAACATCAAATTGAACGGCTTAACCTCATCAAGGTCGCCACCGCACGCACTGCATTTTATATTATTAGCTGCAATTGCCACAGTCATCTGCTCATTTGTCATATGCGACGCGTCAATCTTTGCATCCTCAAGAAGATGGTCTGCACGATATCTCCTGTGGCACTTCTTGCACTCCGTTAACGGGTCATTGAAATGGTCAACGTGACCGGACGCTTTCAGTGCAATCTCCGGAAGCAGCGTTGAGCCGTCAATCTCAAGGAACCCGCACTCTTTAATGAATATCTCACGCCATATATCAACTATCTTTCTTTTTATGAGCAGCCCTATTGGCCCGTAGTCGTAGAACCCCGCGACCGGGTTGTAAATCTCTGCTGTGGGTATTATAACGGCGCGGCGCGCCATCATGTTGAATAGCTTCTCATGCATGGGAAAACTTATGCGGCACAA
Organism: Candidatus Micrarchaeia archaeon; assembly: GCA_038874595.1. Taxonomy (GTDB): domain Archaea; phylum Micrarchaeota; class Micrarchaeia; order CAILAH01; family CAILAH01; genus CAILAH01. The sequence goes on along the minus strand of JAVZCB010000006.1, from coordinate 23,024 downwards.
AGTTAATTAATTTGTCCCCCATAATCCTTTAAAACACGAGGTAAATGAGAGTGATGTAATGGTTAGCAGGGAAGACTTATTAAGGCAAGTCAAGTCTGACTTGAAAAAGTCATATTCAACCGAGGATTTTCTGATGCATGCATCAGCCGCAGTTGATACGATAGATGCTGTCCTGAACGAGATGTTCGAGAGTGTGAGAAACTGGTACCAGATATACCTGCCAGAGCTTCCTGATACTGAGGATAGGAAGGTATACCTTGAGATTGTTGAGAAGTATATAAAAGAGCAACCGGAAACCGAGAAACTGCTCAGTGAGAAAGCCGCACGGCTACTGCCTAAGCGTGAGTCAATGGGCTCAAGCATACCTGTTGAGGACCTGCACGCATTGCAGGAGTATGCAAGGAGCCTCAGGGGAATGTATGAAGTGCGCGATTACCTGAGTGATTACATTGAGAAGACGGTGCAGAAGATTGCACCAAACCTGTCATACCTGGTAGGTAACACACTCGCAACCAAGCTGATAGTCAGCGCAAAAGGCCTGAAACGGCTTGCTGTCCTCCCAGCAAGCAGCATACAGGTTATGGGTGCTGAGAAAGCACTGTTTATGCATCTGATTAAGCATACAAAACCGCCAAAACACGGTATCATATTCCTACACCCTGCAATGCGCGGGATTAAGAAAGCCGACCGCGGCAAGGTGGCAAGGCTCCTTGCTGCAAAGATATCAATCGCTGCAAAGGCCGATACATACACGCATAACTTCATTGCGCCTAAGCTCAAGGAGGACCTTGACAGGAAGATTGCAGAGATTGTAAAGAAATCAGGTGTGGCCACAAAGGAGGACATTGAGAGGGAGCAGAAAGAGAAAGAGGAGAGGTTCAGGCAGAGGTTTGCTGAGCGCGGCAGACAGCACGATGCTGGCAGGGGCCAGAGAGGCAACAGGCCTACTGGTAAAGAGCACGAGAGGTTTGAGAAGCGTGAGCGCAGGGATGTTGAGAGGTTCGAGAGAAACAGCAATGAATCACGTGGCGAGCGCGGGTTTGGCAGGGGAGGTAAGTTCAGGTCAAAACGTGGTAGGGGGAGGTTCTGAGCTTGAAAGCGCTTGCACTCTCAGATTTGCACAGCGAACAGCGCGTCCTGGATGGTATCCGGAGCCTTCTAACCAAAAAAAAGTATGATGTGGTTTTCATAGCTGGTGATATTGCAGATAACGGAGACGCCACGTATGCATTGAGCGTGCTTGAGATGCTTGAAAGTGTTCCAACATACTTAATACCAGGTAATATGGATGATGAGGCTGTCCGGAGGGTACTCTCCAGTTTCCCTGGATATGTAGAACAAAAAACTGCAAAATTTACAATGAAATATTCAATTTTTGGTATCGGAGGAGGCCTTAGAGGGCCTTTTTACACCCCATATGAGTACTATGATGATGAACTGTGGCCCAAACTTAAGGATGTAGAGCTCACACCCCCGGCAATTGTGTTATCGCACACGCCACCGTTCGGGTATTTTGATGATGTTGGGATGGATGTGCATATAGGGTCTCGGAGCATCCTGAAGCTTATGCACGCGTGCGAGCCGTTCCTCCTGGTATGCGGGCATGTGCATGAGCATAAGGGGCATATGAAAGTTGGGAATACAAACATTGTCAAGCTCGGGCCTGCAAAGAAAGGTGAAGCGGCTGAAATCCAGCTTGCATATATAAGTAAGGATAAATCAGAAGTAAAAGTGAACTGGCTTAGCTTATTTTAAAATGAAAAAGAGTTATGCAGCAGAAACCGCCGCATCTGGAGCCTCTGTTTTCTCAGCATCCGCTGCCTTCTGTGCCTTCTTCTTTTGCTCTATAAGCTCGGTCTTGATTATCTCAATGCGCTTAATAGGTACGATAACCTTGGCCTTGTTATAAATCGCGGATGCGAGTTTCTTGAACAGGATTTCCTGCATAAAGGAATCATAATCCAATTTTGAGGCCTTCTCGCGTATTATTTCCTCAGCAATCTTGCGGAGTGTCACACGAGTTGGCTGGCTTACCCTGTTTGCTGTTACAATTGCAGTCTTAACAGCAACATCAATACCATCTTTTGTGCGGACCTTCACTACATCATCAACAAGAGACATTCTCCTGCGCACAATCGTTCTAAGATAACTGCGAAGCAGCTCGTGACCAATCAGCTTTGTATATGCAGTTTTTCCCTTTATATCTCGCACTTTCAGGCTGATGCGCGTATAACTATGTGGCATCTCGCCTGTGAGCTCTGCAAGGTTTGCAATTATTACCCTGCCGAGAATGCTCTCATCATCAAGGCCTACAATTTCGCCGACCTTCTTCTCATCAAATATCTTTGGTGCAATGACACCATACCAGGATTTAAGTTTGAACTTGTCAGACTTTGCCATTCACGTCACCTTACCAATAATGCCGCCTGCTCCGGGTCATATTTCCAGTTGTTAAGCCGACCTGTCTTGTTGTAATATGAAACGAGCCTCCTGATTTTTGATTCGACCCTGAGAAGCCGTGTCCTGTTGTGCTTATCAGCATGATTTTCGCTAAGGTGCTTCCTCATCCTTGCAGCCCTCTTAATCAGGTCAAGGAGGTCTGCCGGGTACTCCTTGCGCACACCCTTCTCTTCAAGCAGTTTCGTGAGCTTCTTACCAGTCATCGCCTTGACATCTGGCACTGCGTGCGTATCGCGCAGTATAACACCAATCTGCGCAGGGTCTTTCCCTTCTTTTGCAAGCTTAACAGCCATATCCGCAATCTGCTCCCTGGTGGTGTCAGACCACGAAGGTGCTTCACGCGGGTAGTGCTTCTTTGAACGCTTCGCCTTACCGGCCTTTCGTGTATGTAACCTTACCATCCTATCACTTCATCTATATTATTGATTTTAGCATCAGCTCGACAGCCCGTGCCCTATGGGACAACGTCGATTTGAGCGTCATATTTTCAGCAAAGGTAAATTTATAACCCTTTGGAATAAAGAGCGGGTCGTACGCAAACCCGCTTTCACCCCTTATTCTCGTGGCGATCGTGCCATCTACACTGCCTGTGAACACCAGCGGCTCTTTGCCATCATAATATCCGATTGCACACATAAAGTGCGCATCCCTTTTTTTAGCTCCTTTCAGGAGTGCCAGTACCCCATCAAGGCCGATTTTATTATAGGCCCATTTCGAATATGGGCCTGGAAAACCGTTGAGCGCATCGATAAACAGGCCTGAATCCTCAACGATGAACGGGCGCTTCAGCCCTTTCATCCTTTTTAGGCTATGAATAGCATTCTCCACAACTTCTTTGCAGGTATCAGCACGAACCTCCGGGTATTCCATTCGTACCTGGATTATATGAGCGCCGTAAGGCTCTGCAATGTCACGGACCTCACGGAACTTGTGCACATTTGAGGTAATAAAATAAATCCTCAAAAACACACCTTACTACTGTGATGTGAATATGGCAACCCCTGCAGGCCTCTTTGTTATGCTGCCTACCTTAATTCCTGCAATGCTTTTTATTTTCTTGCTTGCAGCAAGGTCAAGCAGGCGCTGTGTTATTATCCCATCAAGCACAACTGATGCTGGTGCAGACTCGCTGCTATTAAGCTCAGTTATCAAATCACGCACCGGCAGCTCTTTAATGAGCTCGTTTGCAGGGCCAAGCAGCCGCGCCCTCAGTGTGCCGTTCAGCTCATCAAGATGCAACTTTAACTCCTGCGGCATCACAGCCGGCACCTGTGAGGTATCATCCTGCGATGCGGCCTTCTCGGGCTGCTGTTGCTCTGCGCGCTCATAACGCTGCGACCGCTCAAACTCCCTCTTTTCAAGGCGTACCGCCGGCCTCTCTGCAGTTGTACGCTCATCCTGCTCCTGCACGAAAGATTGCCTTCTCAATTCACTGCGCGCTCCCACCTGCTCCTGCTGCTCATATGAGGGTTGTTTGTATGATGACTTTTCAGCCTGGACTTCCTCATCTTCACCAAGACGCTTGTTCCTTTCACGGAAATCGCGTGAGGGCGGTCTCTTGCTGCGGCCATAGAATTGCGATTCTGCCTGCTCGACGGGCACCTTGCTCCTGAGAGCCTTTATCAGCTCTTTTCTCGAAAGCTCTTCAACCTCTGTCCCGGGCGGCGCCCTTGCAACGAAATCGATATCACCAACTGCCAGCATCTCTTTCAGGATTATGTCGCCCCCGCGGTCTCCATCAAGAAATAGTGTTATTTCCTTCTTCTTGCTGAGCTCAACAATCGTCTTGGGCACGGATGCGCCACCGAGCGCAATTACGTTTTTTATGTCATTCTTGAGCAGGTTTATCACATCTGCACGGCCCTCAACCACGATTATAGAATCGTATGTATCAATATCTGGCCCTGCAACAAGGCGCTCGGGACCATATTCAACCACACCGGAAGCCTTAACCTCATCACGGACCATATCAAGGATTTCCTTGCTCTCCGGCAACGTCTCGGTAACGAGTGTCTTGAGTAGGGATTTCGCACGCGAGACGAGCTGTTTCCTCTTCACACTGCGCATATCCTCAATCTTGGAGACGGTTATCCGTGCCTCACACGGGCCGACCCTGTCAACACTCTCAATTGCGGCTGCAATTACTGAAGTCTCGACCATGTCAAGGCTTGACGGAAGTAGTATCTTACCGATGCTCTTGCCGTCGCGTGGTGTCAGCTCAACCTCTATCCTGCCTATCCTGCCGCTTTTCTGCATCTCACGCAGGTCAAGCTCGTCACCAAGCAGGCCTTCAGTCTGGCCAAAAATTGCACCTACAACATCCGGCTTCTCCACAAGGCCTTTAATCTCAAAGTCAGCATACACCATATACTTGATAGTATCTATGTATATCTTTCCCATTTACATCACCATTTCCTATTTCTTACTGGTGTGCCAGCTTCTCAAAAGCGCGGGGCAAATCCTCTATTGTGGTGATGCCAAAAATCCGCCTGAAACGCTCCCTAAGGCCTGTATCTATCCTGATACCTTTCCCGATAAGGATCGACTCAGCTTTCATGAGCTTTGCCTCACCTGCACGGTCAAAATCGGTCAGGATTACTGCCTCATCTGCTGTGATGCGTTCCATATGCTGAAGCTTGTCAAGCGTTAGCACGTGTGCACGGACACCAACCTTCCCAAGGGCTGCGACATCGCGCTTGCCCTCAACTATGACCAGACGGTCGTTCAGGTCAGTTACCAGCCGTGATATTGCATTATCCAGGCCGGTACTTTTCCTTGAGCGCATTATATTCCTCCTCGCCAAGGCCCAGAAGCACCGTCTTTTTTCGGCTCGTGTGCCCGCTTACGAGCGATACTTCGCAGCCGAATGCGCGCTTAAGCACATCCAGGAGCTGCCTGTTCGCACGGTTGTGTTCGGCCGGCTCGGTGAGATAAACATCCCACACGTCACCGCCCTTTATCATAACGCTTTTTGAGCGCGGATGCACTTTGACATCAACTTTCATTTTGGCCCCCGCTTATGATAGGCCGTTAACACCTATTCCGTAGCATTAATGCAGTCCCCACCAGCACCTGCAAGTGGATACTGCTATAGCCCGCCGTACAAAGCGTTGCCCTGATACGGCCATCTTCGTATTTGAAGAAAGGCTATGCTGCGCACTGTCGACCATGCGCACAGCCGCATTCACGGGAGGCGCACCCGCCTGGCGAGCCAGGCTGGCATATCATTGCGCTACGATACTCCTGTGGCCATCCATGCGCAGCAGCTTATTTAAGGCATAAAACTATATATAAAGTTAACGCTACCGCTGGCAAGATAGAATCCTAATCCTCCTTACGAGTGCCTGTATATGCCAGATATCCTGCACCGGCAAGCATAAAGAGCGAAAACAGGTAACTTAGGTAAAATACTCTCTCTTCCGGCAGTTGGGCCAGGATGTCCATATTCCTCCTGTGCAAGCGCTCCACCTCATCAAGCTCAGCGGCGATTATTGCACTCTCAGCGTTCTTGAAACATCTGGGCTCTTTTAATACATCCTGCCAACCTATGCCTGCAGCTTGTTTTGTGTCTTCTGGTTGTGCCTTGTCATTAAGATAATGATTTACAAGGCGGCGTATATGAGTTGCTACCTTAAGCGCACCTTCCTTGTCCTTGTACTCACCTGCTTCAACTTTATTAAGGATGATTGAGGCAATTTCAAGCAGTGTGGAAAGTGATTCTTTATCCACTATTGCTTTTTCATTAACCATTGCATCTTTGCGCTTGGAAACATCGCCTTTTGCATTTCCACCTACATTTGCATCTTTGCGTTTCATAGGTTGACCTCGTATACTGCCACCCATAATTGCACTGTTACGTTTCAGGGCCAGGTCTTCATTGAGCCGTGCAAACATCTCTTCCATAAGCACTGGCATTACCTGTGATGCAAGCCACTCTCCAAGATAGGCTGCCGCTGCCGGGGAGCTCTTGCGGAGAAGGTCCAGTGCATTCTGCATACTATTGCGCATTTCCTTGAACTGTTTTTCAACGGCCACAGGCGGCTTCTTAGCCAAAGCGGCGGGTTTTTCATTCTTTTTCACAGAATAGTTTGTTTTTGCCCATTCGTATATTTCCTTAAGTTTGCCAATCTCACGCATGAGCTCTTTGTAGGTGCGCTGGTCGCTCACCGCCTGTGCGGAAGCCTCAAGCGCCCTCAAAAACTTACCAAAGTAATCACGCTGCAAATCTGAGATGTCCGTGCCTGTGCCAGTGCCAACAAAACCTGTCCCGATAATTGATTGCTGCGCATTATACAAAGCGCGGTCTGCCACGGTATTGCCTGCACCTGCATCATTCGGTGCGCCAGTGGCAGTGCTTGCGGGCGCTCTGGCGCTTTTTGCACCTGCGGCAAAAAGGTATTCAAGCCCCTTATAAATTTCCTCTGCCTTTCTGGCGCGCCCTGTGAGCCACCCGCCCCACGCCGGGCCTATTGAAGGGACATTACCGTTGTAGCTGAAATTGGCAAAATAAATCTTGCCTGCAACATCAGGGTTCTTCCCAATGATATTGAAGAGCATCTCTGAGAACTTTTTTCTGGCTATGGGGTCATTTTCTATGAAACGCGATATGCTGTTGTAAAGCTTGTGCGCATCTGCATGAAGCAATTCACGCTCGCACCCATCACGAGAAGATACCACTGTATAACCCTGTCCTTTGGGATAGAAAAATCCGCACCTCTGGTCGTTCGAATAAGAGTAAAACCAAACCCTGCTGCTGTATACCACATCTGGTGGTATTTTAAGGTTATTGAACTTTTCCACTGCGTTTTTCGTTATAGATTTGCATTGGTCTTCTGGTATGCTTACCTTTTTGCGCGCTTTCTGCAATTCATCTGAGAGCTTGGCTGCGGGTGCGCGCTGCTCTATCGCAGGTGAAACGTGCGAGTGAGAATTATAAGTAACCGCGGATGTTGCAAATGCTACAACCGCTAATGAAGTAGCACCTATTATTTTTAGGGTTTTTGACATACAGCGCTCTTGGAGAAACTATTATATTTAAATATTTCTATTGAAAAAGCTCTGGAAACCTTCTTAGCATAGGATCATTAAGCGTATTGCTCGCACTTAAACCATTTCACAAAGATGACAGAAAAATAGTAATAGCAAAAATGTGAAAAAAGAGAATATGAATTCAAACATCTCAACAAATTAAAAGTATCAGAAGAAAAAGATTAAAGTGCTTATGTATGCTTTGGATAAACGTAATATTGTGCTCGCAGAACTGCTAAGAAAAAATGATGCAAAAGAATAACCTCCATAGTGTAATAAATTGCTTGCTTAGCGCTCAAGGGATATGAGGAGTATACAGGGCTAAAGACAAAAGATATGTACGGGTATAGCATCTTAATTTAAATATGCGCACTTGTGCAGAATACCTTTTTATTCATTAAGTAACTAATGGAATGTTATGCATAAAGATGTCAAGAGAGTTACTGAAGAAATAATAAACAAAGGTGGCCTGCTTTTTAATATGTACTTTGACTCACACGCAAATGATGAGGAAGGTGTTAAGAACAGGCTTACTGACTTGTTTGCAAAAATAACAAAGGAGGATGGAGTAGTGTACGCCATAGGCGAGATTGAGCCGCCTATCAGGGAAGAGTTTGACGGGAAGGTTATTTACTCAACCTCTGGCTCAATCAAAGTGCTCACGAAAGATGCCAGGAACGCTGTCAGGATTGCAATGGCGTACGGTCCAGTCCACTGTGAAGTCCTTGAGCCGGAAAAAAGGATAATCACGTTTGCAGAGATACAGGACATAATGAATGATGCATCGCAGACATCGTATGCATTATCGCAATTCATAATACGGAACACGCTCAAGGGTGAGGCGCTCCAGGCGTTCCTACACAATATCAAGCTCAGGGAACAGCTGGGCAAGGAGCTCAGGAAAAAGGGTGTTAACAAATGAGAGGTAGAACTGCTGATAGGGTAGCGTCCGGGATACCCGGATTTGATGAGATTACAGATGGGGGGATTATCCGCAATACGATCGTGTCGGTTAGTGGTGACATCGGCACGGGCAAGACGATATTTGGGATGCAGTTCCTGTACAACGGCGCATCCGAGTACGATGAGAATGGGATGTACATATGTTTTGAGGAGCCGAAGAAGATAATGTATAGGAATATGCTCAAGTTTGGGTGGAATATAAAAGCACTTGAGGATTCGCAGAAGATTGTGTTCCTTGAATACCCGCCGCACGAGGTTGGCATCTTCTTTGAGCAGGAGGATACGCTCCTCAATCTTATTGATAAGTTTGGTGTGAGCAGGATTGTTGTCGACCCGGTTGGCATTATGGGAATGCACTTTGAGGATAACGTGTCACGCAAGGCCGGGCTTATGAAATTCACGGATAAGCTCAGGAAATGGGGGTGCACTTCATTAATGCTTAGCGGGACACGCGACCAGACCACTGATATCACGAGCAGTATTGAGGCGATAGCTGATGCATCGGTCAGGCTTTACAACAAGCTCATAGGCGGGAGGAGGATGCGCGGGATTGAGGTTGCCGAGCTGCGCGGCTCTGCACATTCACAACTCGTCCACCAGATGCACATCGGGCCAAAGGGTATAGAGATTGACCCGCACTCGGTGCTTGAGATAAGCGAGTGATTTCAAATGGCAGAACAGAAGGTTACACCGTGGGAAGTTGTAGGGAACCTGGATTACGATAAGATTGTGAAAGAGTTTGGCACACAAAAAATAACAGGCGAGCTGAAAGCACGGTTAAACAGCCTGGCAAAAGATGACAATGTAATGCTAAGAAGGGAATTCTTTTTCTCACATCGAGACCTTAATCTTGTTTTGGATGATTACGAAAATGGAAAGGGATTTTTCCTGTATACTGGGCGCGGGCCAAGCGGGCCGATGCACATAGGTCACCTGATACCGCTCATATTTACGAAATGGTTGCAGGAACGGTTCAAAGTAAACGTGTACATTGAGATAACCGATGATGAGAAGTTCGTGTTCAAGCGCGACCTCTCCTGGAAAGATGTGCAGAAACACTCTGATGATAACATCCTGGATATTGCAGCGGTCGGGTTTGACCCGGACAGGACGTTCATATTCAAGGACAGCGAGTACGTAAGGAATGTATACCCCGCAATCCTTAAGGTTTCAAAGCGGATAACATTCTCTACTGCAAAGGCGGTTTTTGGGTTTACAAATGAGACAAATATCGGCTCAATATTCTACCCTGCATACCAGATCGTGCCAACGTTCTTTGAGAAGAAGAGATGTCTCATCCCAAACGCGATTGACCAGGACCCCTACTGGCGCATCCAGCGTGACATTGCCGAATCGTTGGGTTATCTAAAAACGGCTGCGATACATTCAAAATTCCTGCCCCCGCTTACAGGGGCGGAAGGGAAGATGAGCTCGAGCATTCCAGAGAGTGCTCTGTGGCTCACTGATGACGAGAATACCGTGAAAAGAAAAATCAATAAGTATGCATTCTCGGGTGGCAGGGAAACTGTTGAGGAGCACCGCAGGCTTGGCGGCGATACCAGTATTGATGTATCCTACCAGTGGCTCAGCATATTTTTTGAGCCTGACGACTCAAAGCTTGCAAAAATAAAGGCGGATTATGAGAGCGGTGCGCTGCTCAGCGGTGAGCTCAAAGCGATACTTATTGATAAGATAAACACGTTCCTGGATGCACACAGGAAAAGCCGTGAGAAGGTGGATGCTGAGAAATTTATGCGCACCGGCAAGCTCGCTGCGGCGATGTGGGAGAAACATTTTGAGTAGGCGGCAGGTGTCTGCATGATTTATGCGCGTATCATTGCACGTGGCAGGGTACAGGGCGTATTTTACAGGGCTGCTGTAAGGGACATTGCAAAAAGGATAGGTGTGCACGGATATGTACGAAACCTTCCTGAGAGGGATAAGGTTGAGATTGTATGTGAATGCAATTCAGAGAAAGAATTGCGCGAGCTTTGCGAGGCGATCAACATTAAGGAAGATGATGGCATTTATGTAAGTGAGATAAGTGTGGTTGAGAAAAGGGCAATACAGATAGGAAACTACACGAATTTTGATATAAGGTATTATTAAAAGGAAAAGAGAGAGCCCCCGGTGGGAAATCCAGCGTTGCTGAATTTTACCACGTTCAGCAGCGCATTTGAACCCACGACCTCTCGCTTACAAGGCGAGCGCTCTACCACTGAGCTACGGAGGCACGCGGCTGGCCTTTGGGGAATTCAGAATAAGAAAATTTAAATAAATAAGCTGGAAAGCAGGCTGTTAATAACACCCATGAATATAAGCAGCAGCCCAATACCTGCAATCAGGAAGAATGGGAGGAGCTTTAGGCCATCACGCGGCGAGCCGCTCTGTATCACTGCAAGTATAAACGATGCGAACACCGAAGTTACCATAATGGATAGTATGGCAAACAGCTTGAAATCATCGGGTGTTATCTGCGGCGGTGAGAATGATACAAGACCGAACGATGAGTAATCCTGGGTTGGGGGCAGGTGCGCCCACACAGCGCTCAGTGTTGCAATAAGCTTGTATGATATTGCAAACAGGAATGGTGCACCTATAAGTGCCGCAAATGATATGAATATGACATACATTATCATTGATGAGCTTGCTTCCTTGTAGAGAATTTGCATCTTGCGCAGGTCTGCTGCGGTGCGTTCCATTATCTCGCCAATCTCCCCACCGGACGCAATGCCAAACTTGAGCACGCTTACCGTCCTCATAAGGTACTTTGAATTGAACCTGTTTGCCAGGTATGTTAAGGAATCTGAGAGCGATTCACCGCTAAAAGTCCTTTTCATTGCAATTTGGACTTCTTTTGAAAGCACACCAAACTCTGGTGTGGCTGCGCGCCATAGCGCCTGCTCGACCGGCAGACCGGCACGCACGTTAGCTGCTGATAACTGTAAGAAATCGGGGAGCACGCTTTCAATCTCGCGCCGCCTCGCATCCATCTGCACGAGCAGGTATGCATAAATTACGATTGCTACTGCAACCACCGATGCGAGCTCGATTGAGACGAACATCAGCAGCCCGCCTATAAACTGCGATGCGAAATCCCCAAGGCCGCTTAGCGGTGCCGAGAATGCAGATATCCAGCTCGTGCCGAACAGCGCAATTATGAATACCAGAAGGCCAAAACCGACTGCAAACACCACCGCGCCACCAAGCACCCATTCGGCCTCTTCCTTGATACCGGCCATATCAATGTACTTGGTAACGGTGTGTACAATATTTCTCGGGAATGAACGCCCTATTTGTGTTAACCTGCTCATACTTCAAACCTCGGTCTTGAGCTTTCAATCATTGTTAGGAATATGTACTGGATAAGCATTATCACTATAAGCGCACCCCATAGCATAACATTTCCAAAAGATACGCCCGTAAACGTGAGCAATGTTACTGCGAGCGTTATGCCAAGAGATGGCACTATAATGCCAAACAGCAAGTAAAACATGCCAAGCGGGTTAAGCTTCTGCCCATACGCCTTAATCTCTATTATCTGCTCCTGCGACATCTGGTCCAAAATCGTCTCAAGCGATACTGCAATATCGGAACCGGAGCGGATTGAGTTGACTATCTGCAGGATAAGGCGCTTGAACGGCTTTGATGGCGTCTCCTCAGCAACATCTTCCATTGCAACATCAAGCGGGACACCCAGGTTGGTCTTATCAATTATCTCCTTGAACACCTTGCTGACCTCGCCGTAATCCTTTGTGAGATGCGTTATCGCATCGTACAGTGGGATACCGCCACGAACCTCAATGAGCAGCTGCCTGCCGGCGAACAGCAGGTCCTTATCAATGCTGCGCTCGCGCGATGATATCACTACATCAACGCGTTTCATAAAGAACAGGAACACTGCAAGTGCAGTGAGCGGGAACAGGATTATCAGCCAGAGAAGGCTAATGTATGCAGTGATGAATATGAGAAGGTAAATCAGGAATAGCGTAACAGATACAAGCGCAGTATAGACAATTGCATCACGGATATATGCCTCCTGCCCCTTGCTCATCTTTGCAATCCTGAGCTTCTTCCTGAGGTCAGGGAAAAATGAGCCAATCTTATCAACAAATGCGTTAACCCTCTCTTTCTTCATTGATGGCTGCTGGCTTTCCGTTGAAGACATTAATATCACAATAGGGATTTGCTGGCAAATAATTTAAATATGTTGTTATTGTAATAGGTGCATGATTCGACGTGCGAGAGGTATGCGTGACATACTGCCTGAGGATGAGATAACACGCAAGCACATTATTTCTGTAATTGAGCGAAAATACCAAGAGTATGGGTTTGACCCTGTTGCACATCCCGCAATCGAGAGGCTTGACGTATTGGAGGCAAAGAGCGGGGAAGGCATCAAGAGTGAGATTTTCAGGTTCAACGATGAGGAGTTAGGGTTAAGGTTTGACCTTACAGTATCGCTTGCACGGATGTATTCTGAGAACTTATCGCTTCCAATGCCGTTCAAGAGATACACCATAGGCCAATCGTGGAGGCGTGAGGAGCCGCAGTATGGGAGGTATAGGGAGTTTACACAGGCTGATGCAGACATATTGGGGAGCAAGAGTGTCAGGTGTGAGGCGGAGCTGATTGCATGCGCGTGTGATGTCCTTGATGAGCTCGGAGTAACTGGGTATGAGGTGCACATAAACAACCGGAAACTGATGGAAAACGTGCTGAGGCACGTTGGTGTTGAAGCTGGCAAAATAGATGCTGCAATAAGATGCATTGACAAGCTTGATAAGAAGGATAAAGCTGAGGTTATCAAAGAGCTTGAGCTGAACGGGATAAAAAACGGAAAAGAGATTGTTGATGCGTTCACCAAAGACATAGAATATTACGAAAAAATAAGCAGCTGCCAGGAAGCTGTAAGCGAGCTTAAGGAGCTGTTCGCACTTCTTGAAGCATACGGTGTTAAGAACTGGGTGTTTGACCCGAGCATTGCGCGCGGGCTAGGATATTACACAGGCCCTATATATGAGATAAAAAGCCGGGATAAGCAGCTAGGCACGATAGCTGCAGGTGGCAGGTATGACGGGCTTATAGGGATATATGCAGGTCAGGAGGTGCCTGCGGTTGGGATTTCGTTTGGTGTTGACAGGATGGCCGCGCTGCTCAAAGGCACAAACGCAAAAAGGACATATACGCGGATAGTGCTCGTTAATGTAAGAGATGAGAATATCAAAAAGTGCATTGAATACGCGCAGCAGTTTAGGAAGAACGGTATCCCCACACGGGTTGATTTAATGTGCCGAAACATGAAGAAGCAGCTTGATTATGCATCATCGCTCGGTGTGCCTTTTGCTGGGATTGTAGGGGATAAGGAAGCCAATGCTGGCGAGATCACGATAAAAGACTTACGGAGCGGTGAGCAGAGAAACTACAAGATGGATGACGCTATTAGAATGCTAAAAAAAGAAAGCGCATGATGTATGCATGTGTTGCGCAGTTGCACATTTTGTTGTTTTACGCACCGGTGCGCACCGCAACGACACCGCTTGTTGTATAAACATCACTGCTCCCATCTATCTGGTATGTCAGTGTAACCTTCACTTTCTCAAGTGTTGATGTGCGGAAAGTCCCCTTATCATCGAATTTTGCGTTAATTGTAATCTGGCCGTTTGGGTCAGCAAATGCACTTGCCTGCCCCTTAACGCCTTTCTGGCCAGTGCTGAGCATATCAAGCGACACTTCATTAATGCGTATCCTGTATCCCAGCCCGTTAGTAAGGACAAGCGAGAAATCGCCCCTTGTTGATAAGCTCATTGATTTGCACTGTAAGCTTGGTTGAAATAGGCACTCCTCCGCCATATACTGCTGTGGGTTAAACACTCCAAACGAGTATAGTATTGCTATCACAGCAAGGAGTATTATGAACGCCCAACCGTAGGTCATAAGGTATTCAACAGAAGACTGTGCGCGCTTGCAACTCATATATGAGAATATGGATTATAAATTAATAAACCTATATTGAGGAAGTATAAATGGTGGTACGGCATGGCGCACACTTTCGGAAATGAGCTTAGGAGGATGCCTATTTACTCCGGTGACTCGCACGAGAAACACGGAGAAATAACCGTTTTTGATGATGGCCTTGTTTTTGAGCAGGGTAATTTTAAGATGCCGTTGCACAGGTCTTTTATTGAAGGGATAAGTGTGCAGAGAGCGCTTGCACAGTCAAAATTTGAAGTTTTGATTAAGTATTACAACTTTATGGGGAACACGATGGAGATGACACTCATTATGAATGATGAGGATTATAAGTTCCTGTCTGCAAAGGTAGGCAGGAGGTAAACAAAAAGGTGAGCGTATGGAGTTTGAGGATGCAGTTGTTATGGATGCAAATGAGCCAGTATCTTCAGCTATTGGGAAGATAATGAAAGGTGAGCCGTGCGTTATTGTTACAAAAAACGGGGAATATATGGGCGTGTTCAGTGATATTAACGTTAATGAGGTTATAGACACTTCAAAAGAGAAGCTTGGGACAGTGTGCGAGAAAGCGCCGCTGCTCAGTGAGGGTGCAGATGCGCGGGAGGCTGTCCGGACATTCCTTGACGGCAGGTATAAGGCGCTGCCCATAAGAACAAAGGATGGGTGGAAGATAATACGCAGGAACAAGTTCCTCAAATACCTGCTAAAGCAGAATCTCCTGCCTAATGTAAAGCTAGGGGAGATAATGACCGTGCCGCTCTACACCGTGGACCACAAGGAAACTGTTGGGAAGGCAAAGGAAATCATGCGCAAGAACCATGTGAGGAGGGTTGTTGTAACTGAAGGCAGTAAGCTTGCAGGGATTGTTGCAATGCGTGACCTGCTTGTCATAGCAGAGTCAAAAAAGGATAGGCCGCCTTTCGTTAAGGATAAAGTGAGTTCTGACAGGCAGCCGATACGTGATTATATGAACACAGAGGTGCACACGCTATCACCGCTCGCGCTAGTTTCAGATGCCGTGCAGCTATTGCAGGATACTGATGCATCATCAGTTGTAATCGCTGAAGGCACTCGGCCGATTGGAATAGTGAGTGTAAGAGACTTGTTTGAGATTGTTGCTGCAAAGAAAGAGGAGGAGCGTGTTTACTTCAGCGGGCTTGACCGTGCTGATGAAGAGTACCTTCCTGAGATAAAGTCTACGGTTGAGAAAGCACTGGAGAAGATAGAGAACTTTGCAAGGATTGAGTATGTTGCGATACATTACAAGAAGCTCAGGTATAAGGGATTGAGGAGCAGGTATGAGGTCAAAGTGCGCGCGAAAGGAGATAAGACAATCTCAGTATCAAACGCAGATTGGGATATCAGGAGCGCCACGCAGGGTGCAGTCCAGGAGCTCATCACTGTAATAAAAAAGACCCATACAAAGACCAGGGATATTGCAAAAGAGCGCGAAAGGGATAAAAGAAGGGAGTAGGTGTTTGATTAAATTAGTCAATAACTACGCGGACACCGCTTAAGTCATCCTTAGAGGCTATTGAAACGCGCTTTGTGCCAGCATCCGAGATGCCGGTCCCGGGGTTGGCTGCATTGTTCTTCAGCTCAACGTTTGCAACAACTTTCTTTACCACCTGGGTCTTACTGCTTTCTATTTTGAAGCTGAGCACTTTATCATTATAGCTCAGCGTGCCGCGCGGGAGATATACATATAACGTGGTGTTTGTCCCAGGCCCGTACGAGCTTGCAGCATCAATAGTGCCTGCAATCCTTGAAAGCGAGCGCTCAGCCTGTGCCGATTCAGAGAACTGCGAAAAATCGGCCATTACAGGTAGCACCGCATATATGAGCACAAATACCAGGACAACTGCAAACCCCATCACGATGAGTGCTTCCGTACTCGCTTGCCCTCTGAAATGCATAAACGTATTTACGCATATTAGGTTAAAAATGTTTTTCCCATCCAAATATACACTACAAGGTGCAAAAGATGGATGCTTACGATAAGAAATTGGAAGAGAAATGGGTTCAAAAATGGTATTCAACAAATATTTACGAGTATAAAGAATTGCCTGGGAGGCCTCTTTATATTATAGATACGCCCCCACCATTCACATCAGGAAAATTACATATGGGCCACGTGCTCTCATATTCGCTGTTTGATTTTGCTGCGCGGTTCAAGAGGATGAATGGGTTTAATGTGCTATACCCGCAAGGGTGGGATACGCAAGGGTTCCCAACCGAAGTTAAAGTGGAGGCAAAGTTCGGGAAGGGCCTTCCGCGGGAAGAGTTCGTGAAACGGTGTGTTGAGTGGACTTATGAGTATATAGACGTGATGCGCAGCCAGATGAAACGGATGGGGTTCTCTGCTGATTGGAAACGTGAATACATCACAATGACACCAGAGTACCATAAAAAAGTACAGCTGTCATTGCTCAAAATGTACGAACAGAATCTTGTATATAAGGGCACGCATCCGGTATTTTGGTGCGTTGACTGTAAGAGTGCAATCGCAAAATCCGAGACTGAGGATGTTGAGCGTGAGACAAAGCTCAACCATATCAAATTCACGCTTGAGGATGGGACCGATGTGATAATTGCAACCACGCGGCCCGAGTACCTGCACGCCTGTGTTGCGGTTTTTGTGCATCCTGATGATGAGAGGAATGCGCACCTTATAGGGAAGGATATCATCACGCCGCTTGGGAAGAAAGTGAAGGTAATATCGGATGTTGATGTGGACAAGGAGTTTGGGAGCGGTATTGTAATGGTATGCACGTTTGGTGATAAGCAGGATGTAGTATGGGCGTACAGGCATAACCTGCCAATAATAAATGCGATTGATAGCTCCGGTAGGCTTGTTAATGCTGGAGAGTTCAACGGCTTAACACTGCACGAAGCAAGGAAGAAGATAATGGAAAAACTGGAGGCTGAAGGCAAGGTTGTAAAGGTTGAACCACTCAGGCAGGTTGTTAAAGTGCATGACAGGTGCAAGAAGCCGATTGAGCTTATCAACTCTGACCAGTGGTTCTGCAAGGTTGACGGGTTCCAGCGCGACATTATCAAAGCCGCAAAGGAGATGAGATGGATTCCTGAGTTCACGCTGCAATACTTGGTTGACTGGACAAATTTTGTTGAGTGGGACTGGGTAATTTCAAGGCAGAGGTATTTCGGCACGCCGTTGCCTTTCTACGTATGCCCGAAGTGCGGTGCGAGCAGGGCTGCCGAGGAGAGTGAGCTCCCGTTCAGGCCTGAAACCGCACGAAAAGGCGTAAAATGCAAATGCGGTGCTGATATGGTGCCGGAACAGAGCACGTGCGATTGCTGGGTTGATTCTTCAATAACACCACTTATAATTGCGGGCTGGCCTGAGAAAGGGTGGGAGAAGTATTACCCCGCAACACTGAGACCGCAGGGCATTGAAATCATACGCTCATGGGCGTTCTATACGATTTACAGGTGCCTTATGCTTACAGGGAAGGCACCGTTCAGAGAGCTTTTGCTGAACGGTAACGTGCTGGGGCCGGATAACAAGAAGATGAGCAAATCGCTCGGGAATATTGTGGACCCGCTCGAGCTCATTGACAAGTATTCTGCGGATGCGGTGCGTATCTGGGTTGCAATGAGCGGTGCATCAACGCATGACCGGCCGTTCAATTACCAGGATATGAAGTTTGCACAGTCATTCATCAATAAGGTATGGAATGCATCCAGGTTTGTTGAAGGCGCGTGCAAAGATTACGGTGATGGGCCGGTTGAATATACAATCTCTGATAAGTGGATACTCAGCAAGTTTGAGCGTGTGAAGGAGAGCGCTTCGAAACATTACGAGGAGTATGACTATTTCAATGCGATAAGCGAGCTCCAGAACTTCTTCTGGCACGATTTCTGTGACAACTACTTAGAATTCATAAAGTATAGAATTTATGGGACGGATGAGAAGAGCAAGCGCGGTGCACAGAAAACGCTCCTAACGGTGCTTAACGAGTCGCTCAAGCTGCTCGCACCCGTGATGGCGTTCACCACCGAGGAGATTTACTCGCAGCTGTTTGCTAAAAGTGAGAAATGCGAGAGCATACACTTGTGCACATGGCCTAAAAATGAGCCAGACCGGCTTGATGATGAAAGCGAGAGTGCAGGCAACCTGCTTGAGCTTGTTGTTGGCGAGATAAGGAAATATAAGAGCACCAGGAAGATGTCGCTCAAGGATGAAGTGCCCTTGCTTACAATCACAGTACCAAAAGACAAGATGGGATATGCACAGCAGATATCTGCAGAGGCAGAGCACATAGGCAAGGTTGGCAAAATTGAGTTCACCGAAGGCGAGAACGTAAAAGTAACCACCGCTTAGCGTGCGTGCATATTGGTATGCCTCACAGCATAAGACGTAATAAAAGGCGCTTGGCTGCACCCATATGATGTGTTTATATGATACCCGGAATCCACATCAACACCGTTGCAGAAATTATGTACCATTTTGGTGTTGGGGGGGTTACGGGGGCAGCAATGCTTTACGTTTTATATGGGATTTCTGTTGCGCTTGATTCTATTTACTCGATAGCTATCAACATACCTGATGGTGCAACAGGGATTGCGCCCACAGCGGCACAACAGTTATCAGCGAAAGGCGAGGTGGGGAAAGGCGTCTACTCGTACCTGATGGGAGGGATAATAGCGGTTGGCATATGTATCGTTCTCATCCCTTTCTTGGCTGTGCTGATGCCTATCCTAATACCTTTCTTTCAGGAAAACATGTTCCTGGTCCTACTTTTCATTGTCTCACTGCTCCTGCTCAGCAGTTTTAGCATCGCCAATGTGATTGCGTTTGCAGTTGCTGGCCTGCTCGGGATGCTCGTGCTTGGGGACAGCACACAACAGAACCTCGTCTTCCCTATGTTTGTAGGGTTCTTCACACTGCCAATGCTAATGCTCAAAACGCGTGTACTGCAAGCCGAGGAGAAATTTAAGGTGAGTATACGGTTATGGGTCCCTTTTGTTGCGGTGGTTCTTACAGCACTTGCATACCTGGTTCCGGGTATAGCCACACCTACAATAATTGTTGTTATGGCTGGCCTGTTCACGAAGATACGCGAGGATGAGTTCGTTACTGCGCTCGGTGCAATCAACGCATCAACGCTCATATTCTCGATTGTGATGATTGACATAATCGGGAAGGCGCGTGTTGGCACTGCAATAATCGCACAGGAGATGTACCGTACCTTCCTGTTCGGTGATTTTATGATTGCACTGCTCGGTGCTGCGGCGTTCGGGATAACCGCACTCGTAATTATCCGTAACCTGCGCACGGCGATTGAGTTCTTCGCAACATTCACGCATTCATCAATGAAACTCGTGCTTGGCAGTTACCTGGTTATGCTGGTGTTTCTTACAACCGGTGCTACTGGCCTGCTTGTTCTTGGGGCTGCCACTGCTGTTGGTGTGCTAGCACTTATTATGAGTGCGCACAGGACAACACTAATGGGCAGCATTATATTAAATTCGCTTGCATATTACTTTGGTAAGAGGTAATCCTGTGAATAAAAAAGTGAGGGGGCTCATCATACTGGCACTTGCACTTGCCATACCTATCCTAATCATTGCAAACCAGCATATACTCTCTGAATATGAGTGGGGCACTCTCGGATACCTCGGTGTCTTTGTAGTTATGCTTATTACGAGTGCTACTGTGATACTTCCTGTTCCTGGGCTGGCAGTTGCAACAGTAGCGGGTGCGTTCGCAAACCCGTTGCTCGTAGGTATTGCCGGTGGGCTTGGAAGTGCACTCGGTGAATTCACAGGTTACCTGGCAGGGTATGGTGGTGTTGATGTTATTAATGGGAAAATGCAGGAATATGAGAGAATGAAAAGCAAGCTTACTGAGAAGGACCGCGCGTTTGCAATGATATTTTTCCTGGCGCTTATCCCAAACCCGCTGTTTGATATTGCAGGAATTGCCGCTGGTGCTATCAAGTATCCCTGGTGGAAATATTTCATTGCGTGTGCCCTCGGTAAAATAATCAAGGTTGCGGTGTTTGCGTATATGGGATACCTGGCTATGGCAGCACTTCTCTAGTTATAAAAATTAATCCTTGGATATGTGTAGCAGAAAGCAGCTCCATGCATTAGACATGGCACATTTAAAAAATATTTCTTTTTTAAAAATACCATCTGGGCCCATAGCTCAGCTTGGTAGAGCGGCAGACTCTTAATCTGATGGTCGAGGGTTCAAATCCCTCTGGGCCCGCTCCTATTTTCGCCGCTAAGTTTCTCCTGGAGGTTCCTGGGCTTGCCAGAAAACTCCCGGCAAGCATATTGGGTGGATATGCCTATATGGAGGGGTGGCGGAGTGGTCAAACGCGCCAGGTTCAGGGCACTTTCTTTGGATGCATCAAAACTGCACCAAAAACGTGTGGAAAGCTTGGTCCCCTAGCGGGTTCGAGGGTTCAAATCCCTTCCCCTCCATTTCCGGCTATTTTTTTGGATGTAGTATCTTGTGCTTTCTTAATGTTGAAAAGGTATGCACGTATATCGGTGAAAGGCCGCCCTTAATCTCAACCCTGCCTAGCTTGAGCATCTTCCTAAACTCCTCAACACTCCCGGCGTTGGCTTCAACGTATGCAGTGCCGATTTCACTCCAGTGATGTGCATCAGAACCGGCAATCTTGATGAGATTGTGCCGGGATGCAAACTCGAGCGCTTTCTTGTTGCCACGCGGGATGCACATCCTCGCGTTGATGCATTCCACACCATCAACGTACCTGCCGTACTCATCAAGCTTCTCTGGGTTTGGTGCTTTCCTCAATGTGTCGTATGGATGTGCAATCGCAACAAACGCATCCTGGTCGCGCGCATCATCTATAACTTCATAAAACTTCTTGTGTGGTATATCCGAATTAAGAAAATAGATGAGAAGATGGAACTTACTTCCGTCATCCTCCTCAATGGTCTTTTCAATGCCTTTGATGAATTCTTTCCCCTTAAACTCGCGCCACCCTGCAACCGTATCGTGGTCTGTTATGGCTATAACATCAACCTTGCCACTCTTTATTGCTTTCCTGGCTTCGCTCAATGTGATTAGACCATCGGAAGAATAGTGGGTATGTGCGTGCATCTCAACCTTCATCATATAAATATTCCCCCCAAAAAATTAAAACATATGAATATTGATATCGCATATGCGCTGGTTATTGTGTGGGTAGTGGCATTCGCACTTACGCTCATAGCACTGCCGCCACTCATCAGAAGATTAAAGAGCAAAGGAATTGTGTCAGGTGATATGAACAAGGAGGGCAATCCAAAAGTTGCCAAAATTGGTGGGATTGCTGTATTCCTGGGATTTATCGTTGCGTTCCTATTGCCCCTGCAATTAACACAAAACAGTATTGCGCCAGAGGCGCTTCTTGCAGCCGCGCTATCTGTATCGCTGATTGCATTCCTCGGCCTGGCTGACGATTTGCTTGATATACCTGAGATATATAGGATAATATTACCACTGTTCGCTGCATTACCGTTAATGCTAGTTAAGGTAGGCGTCTCTTCAATGTCGCTGCCTTTCATCGGAAATGTAAGCTTATCACTTGGGACAATCATTCTGCCGTTCCTTGGGCCGGTCGGGCTTAACATATATGTGCTGGTTCTTATACCGCTCGGCGTGATTGCGTGCTCAAACCTCATCAATATCCTGGCTGGGTTTAATGGCCTTGAGGCTGGTACCGGAGCGGTAATATGCGTTTTCCTAATACTAATCCTGCTCTCAATAAATGATAAGGGACCTGCACATACAACCGCACTTTTCCTGGCGGTTGCACTGCTGGGTGCACTCCTCGCATTTCTAATGTTTAATTGGTACCCTGCACAAATATTCCCTGGCAATATTACAACCTATTTGATAGGTGCGGCTATTGCTGCAATTGTGATAATTGCAAATATTGAGAAGGCCGGGGTTATCCTGATGCTGCCACAAATTGCTGAGTTCTTCCTGAAAGCTCTATCACTGTTCAAGGCTGAGAATTATGGGACACCTGTAAACGGCCGGCTCACTTATACAGGGCCTACGCACTCGCTTACGCACCTGCTAATGAAAATGTTCAAGCCCACAGAAGTACAGCTCGTTTTGATGCTAATTGGGATACAAATAGTTGCGGGCCTGCTAGCACTTGCAAGTGTGGTGTTACATATCTAAATTAGTATTGTAAAACCTCTCTTATTTAACTAAAATAATAAAATGGTAAAAAATCATTAATCACTTATTATCCTCATTATTACTCTCACCCATTATTGTTAGATAAAAGGGATTATTGTTAGAAAGGTAATTATTAAAGCACGCCTGCCCTTCTTTCATACGTTGAATATCTCTCAGATATTCAGGTAGTTTCAAAATAGGTGGATCTTCTTGCTCAATTAGTTCTTCTTTGCTTATCTTTATGGTTTTTATGAATGGTTTCCCGCTATATGAACCTGTGCTACCTACGGTAACGTAGATAAAATCGTCATCCATTCTTACCTCCTCAACAAACAAATGATCTTTTGTGAGGACTGTGTTTACTAGCTCTTTATAATTTATTTTACCAGTAGCACTATCCAAATTTCTCCATACTAGATAAATT
>JAVZCB010000005.1:0-97004 GCA_038874595.1 Candidatus Micrarchaeia archaeon | reverse complement strand
CTTTTCTTTTTTCTAAAAAGAAAAGAAGTATTTCATATCTTTTTCATATCAGGTTTTTCTTTTCTAGTATAGGTCTTTTCTTTTTTCTAAAAAGAAAAGAAGTATGCCGCAGGTCGGATTTGAACCAACGATCCCTCGGTTTCTGCCATCGGATAACACTTATGACGGCTTCAGCCGAGTGCTCTCCCAGGCTGAGCTACTGCGGCGTAGGGAGCCGGCGCCCCCTACCACCCCGGCAACCAGAGATGTAGGGAGCCGGCGCCCACACTTTTGCGTCTGCAAAAGGTGCCCGCAAACCTTTCGGTTTGCTTGGCCCTACCACCCCGGCAACCCGAGGATGCGGGCCCCAGCACACCCTTCAGTTTACTTGGCCCAACCACCCCAGCAACTGAAGTTGTAGGGCCACACTATCATGAATCACCTCATATTCTCGTATTCTTTCATTTTTCTTGCGTCTCCGAAACATCCTTTGCAGATTACCACGCGTTTTACCTTCTCAATATTCCTTGCGGCGTGTACGCATTTCCTGCACACATACTTACTGCAGAAATTGCATTTCTCAAGGAAATGTGTTTCCTCCCCGCACCTTTCGCATCTCTTTATCATTGTGCCTACCTCTCAGTTCAGCGTATTTGTTGGATTATGAAATTATATAAATTATTCTGGAGAGTAGTTAGCGTTAGGTGGTATACGATGACCGACGAGACTGTTGAGAGTGTTTTGGAGCGCATTAATGCAGACAGATATAGGTGGGTTGATATACAGTACACAGATTTTCTTGGGTTCCTGAAGACAGTTACAATACCTGCAAGGCATCTTAATACAGATTCGTTTAAGGAAGGCATATTTTCGGTTGATAGGAAGTCTGTATCCTATACAGAAGGTGATAGTGTAACGCTCATCCCAGACCCGGACACGTTTGCAGTAATCCCCTGGGAGCCAAGCACCGTTCGCCTTATTGCATCTACAACATCGCCAGCCGACCCGCGCAATGCGCTCAGCAAGCTCATTTCAAAAGACCAGAAGCTATCCTACTCAATAGGCAGCGAGATAGACTTTTACATAGTTGATGCAATGGTCACGGATTCTTCAAAGTTCAGTTACGGCGCGTACTTTGATGCGCGTGAGCTTGCAATGAGCCAGTACGATGGTGAATTCCAGCAGGCAGCACGCAGGTTTGAGACGATGAACGCCGATGTTGGGCGTGCTATACGCCTTCAAGTGGGCGACTACGCAGACCTGTGTGGTATAGATGTTTCTGCACTTTACCACGAGAAGGGGCGCTTACAGCACGAGATAGCGCTTGGCCCGGTACCCGCCCTCAAAGCAGCTGATAACGTAATGAGCATAAAGCACATCGCAAAGAATGCTGCAATGCTGGTCGGTGCGATGGCAACATTTGCACCTAAGATATCAGATTCCGAGCCGATGAACGAGCTACACATAAACGTGAGTGCGTGGAAAGACGGCGAGAACGTGTTTCTTGATATGGACAGTGGCAAACCGCTAAGCCAGACAGGGCACTATTTCCTTGCGGGTATTGCAGACCATATGCGTGCACTGAGCGCGTTCCTGCTTCCATCAACGCTTTCCTACAAAGACCTGACAAACGTTGAGAAATTAAAAGGTATGGGGAAGGTTTACAGGGTACCTTTCCCACTCCACGGTGAGAGTGATAAGCGTGTTGAATACCGCCTTGCAGACCCGACAGCCAACCCATACCTTGCATACGCAGCAGTGATTGCCGCAGGGCAGGATGGCATAAACAAGAAGCTATCCTTTGATGACAAGCGTGAGCTGATGCCGCCGCGCTCTCTTGCAGAATCACTCAGTTCGCTGTTAAGCGACCACGATTTCCTGAAAGGCGTCTTTAGCGATGAGATGCTTCACCTTTATGTGGAGCTAAAGGAGAAGGATATAAAGGAGTCGTATTCGCGCACGAGCGGTTTTGAAATAACCCGATACCAGAATATTTAAAGATATGTGAGATAAATTATTCAACAGAGGTGTATGAATGGTAGAGTTTAGGGGAGTAAAATTGAATTATGTTGAGGCGAAACGCGAGAAGGACTCTTTGATAAGTGGCCTGAACATAAACATTAACATAGATGACGTGAAAGCAGTCGGTGATGATATAGTTATGGATTTCACGTACAGTGTCACCTATGCAGAAGATGTTGGCTACCTGAAAGTGAGCGGCACGGTCTATGCCAAAGATACAACAGCAGGTGCAAAGGCCATTGAGAACGGCTGGAGGATGGAGAAGAAGCTTCCTGATGACATTGCACAGCCGCTGCTGAACCTGATTAACTTCAGCTCAGGCGTGAACGGTGTGTTCGTTGCACGTGCAGTGAACTTGGCACCGCCACTTGTCCCGCCAAGGATAGAGATAACATCAAAAGGCGGCGCATCTGCAACAACACGCGGGTAATTCCTTCCTTGCCTTTTTTATTTGTTTCATTTGTTGTTTTGTATTGCATCGTGCGCACGGCTTTACACAACAATAATCCCGCTTATATATGCAAGCATATATCCTATAAGTGTCCCAAGCAATATCGGTGGTAAAGCGGGCAAGAACAGCCTTCTCTTTTTAACGTAAGCGAGCACGAGACCCAGCGCAAGAGCTGAGAATACACCAATTATGATGAAAGTGCTTATAGCCGCACCTGTATTTACTAGTGCAACCCCCCGAAACACAACCAGATTAAATGCCAGGGGGAGTGCAATATCACCAGTACCGAGCTCAAGATGCTCCACACGCTCAACAGTTTTCTCTTGCACGCCTCCTCCTTTCTTTTGTACGAGCACCCTCTCCTTTATCTTATCCTGCGACGTGATTGAAAAAGACATTTCTCTCCTCCCAAATTCAGAAGCAAGCGTTATCATATGGCGCGTGATAAACACCGCTACATAATCATATGCGCTCATAACAACCAAAAATACCACAGCTTCCCAGAATGAGAGGAACATTGCAAACATTGCGGCCACACCTGCGCTAGATACAACCGCGGCAGTATTCTTCATATGTGGCACCAGCTGTTTAAGTGCAGAAAGCGCAAGTGCAAGCAAAACCGCCTCAATCTCCCCAAACCCAACATAATAACCTATTCCGTAAAACACGACGAACGATGCCGCCGCAACAACAACAAATTCCATAATTTGATATAGCAGGTTGCCAGTGTAGAATTTCAGGAGCGCAAGCACGAGTAGCACGGTGAACGCAAGCCCTATTATAAGGAAGAATATATCCTCGAGTGAGAACTCCCCAACCGATATTTGCCGCGCCAGACCACCTGCAACAAACGCATTCATCACAATAAGCCCGAGCACCTGTGCAAGAATAAACAGCAGCAGGAGTTTCAGAACAGTTCTCATCACACTAATTAGCGGGCGATGTTTTTTATTAGTGTCTATAATAGCAGTCTGCGTGCATAGCCTAGCAGAACATCTCACCGTACAACCACAAAACCACACACAGAATCACAAAGACAATTGGCAGTGTTTTTTAGAGCTTGT
Organism: Candidatus Micrarchaeia archaeon; assembly: GCA_038874595.1. Classification (GTDB taxonomy): domain Archaea; phylum Micrarchaeota; class Micrarchaeia; order CAILAH01; family CAILAH01; genus CAILAH01. Next base: position 93,488 of record JAVZCB010000005.1, on the reverse strand, counting down.
GGTGTGAATCAGCAGCGCACAAGCGCTATCGTGTTTGTTGCTTTTTTGGGCAGGATTTCTACATTGCTGGTGTGTATTCATCTGCAAAATTTATCTAACCTCTTTTATCAAGCAGCTTGATGAACCCGTGCTTAGGCTTGTATATCTCGCCCTTATCAAGTAATTGTTCAATTATCCTCGAAGATTCTGCTTCATCAATGTTAAATTCGCGCGCCGTGCTCTTGATCTCATTGATATCTATCATATCGTATTTTGATGACAGGTCCTTGATTATGTTAAGGATAAGTGCAAACCTCTCCGTCCTTGCTTTCGGCTGCCCGGTTGCAATAATATCAATGTCAAGCTTGCCGGTGGCCGCATCCATTGCGATTTGCTTTAAAGAATAATCAAACAGCTTGATTGCCCTTTCAGCATCCTCTTTTTCAACAGTATTGCTGAGGCGTGCCTTTGCAGTCGCCTCGCTCAGCCTGATAAGCCCCTCAATCTGCCTTGGTGTCACTGGCACGGTGCCCTCCTTCCTTCCAAGCTTTCTCATCTCGACATAATATTCAGAAATCCTATCCATCGCCTCCCGTGTAAGGGTTGGTGAAATGTTCTTGCGCGCGTATGCAATGTATTTCCTGAGCAGGTTCTTTTCTATTGTCTGCTCCTGTATCTTTTGTGCACCCTCGCTTTTAATGCCAGCATGCGGCTCAAGGATATGCTTTGCAAGCTCCCTGTCCTTCTCCTCATCAAGCACATCATATATCGGAAAAATCAGGTCAAACCTGCTCAGCAGTGTTGGTGGGATATCAAACTGGTCTGCAGGGTACTGGTTCGGGTTAAACCGGCCATATTTGGGGTTTGCAGCTGCGATAATCGCAGTCTTAGTTTTAAATCTTGCAACAATCCCGGCCTTTGCAACGCTTACAGACTGCATTTCCATTGCCTCGTGCAGTGCAGCCCTCTCCTTATCATCAATCTTATCAAACTCATCAATCGCAGCAATCCCGCCCGAGGCAAGCACGAGCGCCCCTGCCTTAAGCACCCAGCCGCCGTCACCGAGCTCATCCTTTTCAGCGCTTGCAGTCAGCCCGACACCGCTCACAGATTTGCCGCTCACGTAAACACTCTTAGGCGCAACATCAGTTACATATTGAAGTATCCTTGATTTTGCTGCACCAGGGTCACCTATAAGCAAGAGGTGGATATCATTCCTTACCGGTGCACCACCAGGCAGTGCCTTATTCCTAGTCCCGCCGAATAGCTGTAAGCATATTGCTTCCTTAATCTTCTCGTGCCCGTATATGCCCGGCGCAATCGAGTTTGCAATCTTTCTTATTATATCAGGGTCTTTCCCCATTTCCTTGATTTTCTCCTCTTCCTCCTCGGTTATTTCAAGCTGCTCAAAATCCTTCTGCATCTTCTCAATGGACACCACATCAATGTATTTCAGGTAAATATTCTCTGACCTGCCTTTCTGCAGCTGCGGGCGTATCCTAAGTATACCGTTGATTATCAGGTTATCTCCTGGGTTATACGTATTAACCAAGTCATCCTCAACCATCAGCTCAATGTTGCTTGCCGGTGCGCCCCCCTTCAACCTCTCAAGGAGCTCCTGCATATCAGCGCGCTGGACATCAACAAAGTATGATTCCTCCTCTGAAAAATCAATCTTCTTCTTGCACACATCACACAACGTCATCGGTTTTGTGCCCTTTGTAATCTCAATCTTGTAAGTGGCGCCACAGTTTGAGCACTTATACATTGCCATCTTCACTTTTGGCTTGGTTTCCGCCCTCTTTGTCACCACTCCTTCAACACGTATGAGCTTGTCTATGTGTGCCGCACCAATATCCTGTACGAGCAGGCCCATGTCCGGCAGGTTTACAAACCGCACGTGCGGCTCGTAATCGTATGTTTTTACTACTCCACATAACCCAAGAGCTTCCTTTGCAGCAGGTATAACTTTATCGGGTTGGTTAAGCAGCAAGTCTGCAATATCCGTATTCCATTTCTCTAACTCAACAAAATCAACCAATAAGCTTCTCCTCTTTGGGAATTCTTTCTTGAGCAGTGCAATTGCAGGGGCATATACTGTTGATAAGAACTCTTCAAGCTCTGCAACCAGCCCATCATCCCCACTCATGTTTTGCTTTAATGCGTTATCTATTTTTATTTGTTATCCCCGCAGTTTTCCTATTCGGAGAAAATTTTCGTAGTTTTGCAGGAAGTTTTTGTAATGGTTTCTTTGCGTGGTTATAAAATCTTAAAAAGCGAAAATAAGCGCATAATCACGCAGTTTTCAAAAACGGGGCAAGCTTACACCATCCCTTGCCTTATGGTTTCCTATAAAATCTAAAAATTGTGTGGATTAAAAAAAGAAATCCAGCACATTACTTATTACCATAGAGAGCGTTGTACAATTCTTCCGGCATCGCTATAGCCCTAATAAAAGTATTCCCTGTATATATCTTCCAATCTCCATTTATCTGCGTTGAGTATTCACCTATAACACCCATATTGCACATAACAAATACCATGTTTACCCCCTGTCCTGTGATGTCCTTTGTTGGTATCTCGGTAACCCCAACAACAATTATTTTTTCGGGTGCCCCCATCCCGTTAAGGTTACTCAGGTCCATATCGCAGTAGCCATACGGATAGAACCTTGTATTAAGGATGAACATGTTATTTACTGCATACTCATTATTGGCATATTGGTTTATCGGAATAACAAGCATATTTGAATACTTTTCGTTCTTTACGTTCGAAAACAGGACATAGGATATATTCCCATTATTTATAGCCTCTCTGTATTCGCCCCCCATATTCCATATGTCAGCAAGTGTAAGATTACATATCTTGCATAATTTGTCATCACTGCAAAAATTTATACCCTTAATCGTAGTGGGGCCGCACACTTCCGTATAATTCTCCGGCTTTTCCCATTCCTTTAATTGCGGGACATCTTCGGACCCACCGGTATCCTTAACAACCATCACATCAGCATTGCCAGCATCCTCTATCTTATTAGCCCCGCTAGTTGCATTGTCACCGCACGCATATAATGCGCCCATAATTGCAGCACCAATCGCCGCCTTTTTTAGGTATTTCTTTGCCCCATCCCAGGCATCCTTTACTTTTTGGAAAGAGGTCTTCCTTTCTTTGGTCTCATCAGCAATATTCTTTTCTATTTTCTTAGGCTTGAAACTCTCCATGAATAATCACCTAACAGGATTAAGTTAAAGTAAATATTAAAAATATCGCGAATCTGCCACTACTTGATTATGCCGAACCCGCCGAGCCGCCACCTGTTCCCCTGTCTTCTGCTTATAGCCACCTTACTGCCTTTCTCAGCCACGATTGGCCTTTTAAGCACAACGTCGGCAATACCTTTCTTCAGGTTGCGCACTACACCCACAGTAACTGCAGTCCCCACACTCAAAACAATAGGCTCGTTGAGCTGTATCATAGGCATCTGCATATCCTTGCGCTCAAACAAGTGATATTCTATTTGCACCTCTTTTACAGGGCTTGGGAGCGTTCCCGGCTTGCCTACAACTTGCCCAACCAATCCATCCGATTTTGCAAGTGAAGGGTCTAGCAGTGTTGAGACGGCAAGCAGCCCACCAGGCCCAGCAGAACTAACTTTTTCCCCGCCAGACCTTATCTCAGTTACAGTAGTATAAAGTCTTTCATACACACCCTTCTTCTCATCAATCACTATGCCGGGGCTAATTTCTATCTGGTCGCCTTCATTAACCTCACCCTGTATTACCGAGCCGCCGAGCACTGCGCCAACCAGTTTCGTAATTTCCGAGCCAGGCTTGTTAACATCAAACGACCTCGCGACAAACATCCTGAGCGGCAGCTTGCTATTCCTTTCAGGCACGGGTATGTGTGAGTAAATAGCCTCTAGCAACGCATCTACATTGATACCATAATTTGCAGCCATAGGGATAATAGGCGCGTTTTCAGCGTTTGTACCTTTCAGGAACTCTCTTATTTGTGCATAGTTCTGCTTTGCTTTCTCAGGAGTAACGATATCCACCTTATTCTGCACAACAACAATATTCTTGATGCCCAGCACTTCGAGCACCATCAAGTGCTCCAACGTTTGCGGTTGCGGGCAATCCTCATTCGCAGCAATAACAAGCAGGGCACCATCAGTAATGCTTGACGCTGCAATGGCAGTCGTCATAAGCGTCTCATGGCCAGGCGCATCAAGGATTGAAAACTTCCTTACGAGCGTACACGCCGAGCCGCATTTCTCACATAACTCTTTTGTTCCAAAACATGCGGGCGGTTCGCAATTCGGGCACTTATATATGTTCACATCAGCATACCCAATCTTGATTGTAATACCTCTCTTGACCTCCTCACTGTGCGTATCCGTCCACACTCCACTGAGCGCTTTGGTGATGCTGGTCTTCCCATGGTCAACGTGGCCAAGCATCACAATATTCATTTCAGGCTGCATTCACAACACACCAAATATTATGTAATCTGCGGTTCCCTACTTCTTTTCCTCTTTCTTCTCCGCCTTTGGGAACAGCTCAGCAAGTGCCTGCGCACCTTTTGTCTTAACAACAAGGTTAAGCTGGGTTATCTGGTCGGATACAGTGTTACCGCGCACAGGCTTTCTGAGGCGTTCGCCTTTCCTTGATTTCCTAATCCCCGTGCCACTTGTGAGCAGCAGCATTTTCTTTCCCGTGCCAGGCACATCAGCGCGCATCGGGAACCCTGATATATCGCTCCCACCCCGTACGGTGAAGATATACCCAGGGGCACCTATGAGATCTCCCTCAACATCATCGCCAATCTTTTTGCCGATAAGCATCCTTGCCTTATCAGCATCAAGCTCCACCTTATAGGTGTTTCCATCCTTCTCTGATAGGTTCAGTTTCATAACTTACCACCAGTGCCTTTCAGACACAGCTGGTTAATTCAAGGGAGAGAGTTTTATAAAGAATAGTACTAGCGCGCTTTAAAAACAAATAAAAAAAGAAAAACTTGGCAGTAACTATACGAAACATCAGCTAAGATTTAGTATCTCGGCTTGTGTTTTCTGTAACAGTCACGGCAGTATACCGGCTTTCCAGGTGTTGGCTGGAAAGGAACCTTGCACGCAGCCCCGCAATCGGAGCACGTTGCATCATACATCGGCCTATCTCCGCCGAATCCTCTTTCTCTATCCATTTATTCCACTTCTTTTTTCTTTTTCTTGCCCATAGCCTATGGCAAGGGCAGGTGATATGATTGTGCACCCCCTACTTTATAAGCATTTTGGAAGTGCATTACACTTCCCCGAACACATCCCCACCGAAGTGGTAAAGCCCACCCCCATCTTTTCTTCTTATTACGTTAATCACTTTTCCAGCAAGGAACACGTGGTCACCGGTCTCCATCTCACTTACAACCTCACACTCAATGCTTGCAGGCGAATCACCAACGAGTATGGTACGTTTTCCTTCTTGTTTTTTTAACCCGGCCAACTCAAATTTGTCAATGCCTTTTCCGGTTTTTGAGCCGCAGATGAGCATTTTCTGTTTCATATCAGGAGATACCAGGTTTATTGCAAATGCCCCGGATTTCCTAATCAGCCCGTACGTAAACCTCTTTTTGCTTATTGCAACACCGAACATGGGCGGCTCAAAAGAGAGCGGTGTACACCACGCGGCTGCCATCACGTTATCCTTACTATCAGCACGTGCGCTTATGAGCACCACACGCATCGGATATAACAAGTGATAAGTCCTTTCCATAATACCAATTCTGCGAAATGTTTTTTAAAAGAGGCATCTGCTAACTTGTTATGACATTGCAGAATAAATTGCCATTAATCGCAAAAGCATTAGGTACGGTTGCAGTATCCGCTTGCATTTTACTGCACACACAGCCCCTCAAAGAAGAGGCGATATCTGTCTCCAAACAGGATGCTCAGGAGATAACCACGCCATACGGGCAGGCAGATTTGCTGCACACAACAGCAGTGCAGGCATCACAGGTTTTTATGCGCATATGGGGAGAGCGGGCCGGCACTTCGCTTATAATATTGGAGGAAGCACGAAACGTAATGCAGGAAAATAAAGGCAGGAAATACAAGCTTGGGGAATGGGACTGTGCGCTTTTTACAAGAGAGGTTTACAGCCGCGCAATCTCACGTGTGATGCGCACTGCACTTAATCAAGTGAATCCCGGTGCGGCCTATGAAGTCTCTGCGGATATAGGGAGCACAACTTATGAGCAGTGGAATTCAACAGAGATTGTTATAAGTGAAATGCGCAAGTCATTACTTGCATTTGCTCTTTCTGAAAGCAACATAGGCGATTTGATATTCCATAAAGATGTTGCCGGCGAGGTTGCTAATCCGACACCCAAGGAAAAATACGGCCACGTTGCAATTTATACTGGGAAGCGCAACGGTGTGCATTATGCAATTGCAAACACAAAGCGGAAGGAAGGCAGCGGTGTAATGGAGCTTCCTCTCTCTAAAATGTTCAAGGCAGGGAGATTGGATGGTATGGGCGAGCCTAAATTGTTTGTAACCCGCCCGTGTTTCAGCAGTTTTGATATTTTTGTTGATAATGGGAAGGTAGTGCTTAAGGCGGGTGATGGGGTGAACCCCATAAAAATAACAATACACACAAATGAGCAGTAGGCTTAACGCGCCTTTGCTAAATTGTTCCCGCTGCTATTAGCCGGCACTGTGTGTTATAGTTAAAATATTCCCTGCACATATCAAAGTATGGATGTTGTTCTCCTTCAGCCTTTCCTGCACGCAAAGGGAGGGCTTGAGAAAGTTGTGATGGAGATTGCACGCAAGTATAACCCGGTAATTTATACATATAGGTATCTACCTGATAACACGTTTGCAGAGTTCAAGCAGTTTGATATCCGTATAGTAAAGCCGGCGCTGACATTTCCAGCCTCCATGCTGGGTGAGCGCGTTAAGTGGGGGATACAAAGCGGCGAGGCATTTTACAACCTTAAAATTCGTGAAGATTATGATGTGATAAATGCGCACGGTACACCGAGCGAGTGGGCGCGGCATAGGAATGAGCGAATGCTGTGGTACTGCCACACGCCAAACCGCGAGGCGTTTGACTTGTATGAGTGGAGGATGAAACAGCGCGGAATTTTTGGGAAGGCAATCTTTTGGGCTTCAATACAGTTTTACAAGCATTTTGAGTACGAAGTCGTCCCGAAGATTGAGAAGATTGTTACAAACTCAAAAAATTCACAGGCGCGCATAAGAAAATACTTGAATCGCGATGCGGAAGTAATATATCCAGGTATAACTGCATCGCACTACAAGAACAACGGGTACAAGAAGTACTTTTTCTATCCTTCGAGGATTACACCTGAGAAAAGGTTTGAGATTGCAATTGAGGCATTTAGGAAGAGCGGCCTGCACAGCAAGGGCTATAAGCTTATCATTGCTGGCTCACTTATTCCCGGGAGGAGCGAGCACGAGCAGTATTACAAAAAGCTGGTTTCCATGATGGACGGCCTCGGGGAGATAAGGCTCAATGTACCTTATCTCGATTTGATAGAGCTTTACTCAAACTGCACAGCAGTGCTCTTCACACCTATTAATGAGGATTTTGGGATAATTCCGCTTGAGGCAATGGCTTCCGAGAAGCCCGTTATCGCAATCGATGAGGGCGGCCCGCGCGAGACGATCCTGCACGAGAAGACCGGGTTCCTATGCAAAAGCACAGATGAGATGGCAATGTGCATGAACCTGCTTGCAGCCGATCCATCACTTATTGAGAAAATGGGGCGCACGGGCAGGCGCCACGTTGTGCAAAATTTCACTTGGGAATCCTTTTTCGCAAAATTTGATAAGGCGCTTAAGGATACTGCAAGGCAAAAGGGCAATTAAAGGTGGTTGTGTGGTCATTAAAAATCCTTCTAGCAAAAAAAAGAGAGTGGTCCTTGTCGGGGGCATTTTTGATATAATACACAAAGGCCACGTGCATTTTCTTGAGCACGCAAAATCGCTCGGGGACGAGCTCGTTGTGGTTGTAGGCACTGACAGGAACGCAAGAAAGCAAGGCAAGAACCCCATCCATAACGAGAAAGAGCGGCTTTCAGTTGTAAGTGCGCTTCGCCCGGTTGACAGGGCAGTTATAGGAAGCAACAAGGATATGCGCATCACGTTGAAGAGGATACATCCTTCAATCATATTCCTCGGGTATGACCAGAAACTTCCAGAGGTTTTATGGGAGTATTGCAAGAGCAAAGGGATAGAAGTGTTGAGGGACAGCTGCTCTCTCAACCCGCGCAGGTACAAAACCACCCTGATAAAGGAGCGCATTGCAGCGACACATCCGCGCTCGCGTGCAGAGCACCTTATTCACCTTGCAAAGAATAATGTTTTGTTATGCCCGTGGTGCAGCAGGCAGCTCCCAGGGAAATATCTACCTCATCTTAGAAGTGAAGTGGATGAGCTGGAAGAGGCGTTCAGGAAAAAAGACCTCAATAACATAAAAGAAGAGATAGGGGATATCATATGGGATGCAGTTGTTCTTGCACACCTGTGTCAGAAAAGGGGGATGTTCAAGATAGAAGATGTCTTTGAAAATGTAATTCTTAAGATGAGCGGCCGGAAGCCGTTTCTGCTTGATGGCAAGAAAGTGACATTAGAAGAGGCGGAGCGCCTCTGGCGCGAAGGAAAGGCACGGGAAAAAAAGGAAATGAATACTAATTCAAAACATTTATAAATTTTAAATGAATAATAATTCATTATAGGTGGTATTATGCCAAATGGTGATGGAACAGGGCCAAATGGGAATGGGCCAATGACTGGCTGCGGCAGGGGGCGCTGCGCTTCCCCGCGCGCCTGGTTTGGCAGATGGGGTTCAGCATCAAGGCAGCTCAGCCCGCAGGATGAGGTTGCCCAGCTTGAGCTTCAGCTGAAGCATCTTGACCTAGAAAGGGAATACATCTTGAAAAGGCTGGCTGAGCTCAAGAAATAAGAAATAATATAATTTCCTGACTAAACCAGCATATGCCAAGGCCAAGGGTATGCAGGAGGATCGGGCACAGGTTTGATATTGCTTATTTTAAGCCGGCCGGTGTCCCTGTATCCTCTCTAGAAGAAGTGGTACTCTCGGTAGATGAAGCGGAAGCGCTCCGCCTTGCTGACCTGAACGGCATGCCACAAGAAGAGTGTGCCTCAAAAATGGGCGTTTCACAGCCAACTTTCCACAGGATTGTCACATCCGCCCGCAAGAAAGTTGCAGATGCGGTTACAAATGGCAAGGCATTGAAAGTTGAGGGCGGCGAGTACAGGATGCTCAGGAAATAATATGTGATTTGAGTTGAACCTTAATTGCTTAATCCATTTAGGCAGTTGCATTATTTATTCTCTTTCCACTTCTTTCCAAATTCTCTCGGGTCGAGCCAGTTAACCCTCAGCTTGGCATACATTTCAGGGCCATCAATGACCTCAGCAACACCGCAGAACACACCACTCTCAGAATATACAATAACATCTTTGCCACGGCCAGCATAATCTACTGCCGCGCATTTGCCCTCCTTTACCTTTGTAGCATCCACACCATCATTTTTTACAGCTGCGAGCCCGCTCCTGTATATGGGTGAGCCGTATGCAAGTGATGGCAGTGCGCTTTCCTTAACAACAATTTTTTCAAGGCACAGTATTTCATCAGGAGGGATGAGCATATTCCTGAGCAGGGATTCATCCCCTTGCTCTTTCCACTTCCTTACCGCTGCCTGGAGGTCATATAAGCTGACACACCTATTCTCCCCAACAGCCCCGCTCCTTATCCTTCTCAGCTCAAGCATGTTTGCACCACACCCTAGCTTTTTTCCAATGTCAAACATCAGCTTCCTGATGTAAGTGCCGCCTTCACACTCGACACGCATAAGGACATCGCGCCCTTCTATCTCAAGCACATCAATACGCCTTACAGTCCGCTCCCTCAACTTCTTTGCGACAGCACTCCTTAACGGAGGTTTTTGTGTAATCCTGCCCTGGAATGATTTGACAACCTCAATGATTTTTTTATGCTCAACATCTCTGTGCAGGTGCATAATCCCAACATATTCTTTGTCCTGCCCGCTCAGATACCTGCTGAGCCGTACCGCCTTGTTTATCCCAACAAGCAGCACGCCGGAGACGTTAGGGTCAAGCGTCCCTATATGGCCGTTTTTCTCAGCACCGATTATCTCCCGTACCCACTGCCCAACCTGCGCGCTTGGTGGCCCTCTTGGCTTATCTATAGGAACAAAGCACCCTTTTAGGAGCCATTGTAACGTATGTTTATGCGTTAAGTTTCCCAATATCTCCCCTCGTGAGCCCTACATCTTTTTATATCTTGGTCTTTCAATTAAAAGCACATGAAAGATGATTACGATACTCTTTTGGAGAAAGTGTATAAAAATATTCCAAAACGCGAAGGCACCGGGGAGCGTTTTGAGTTGCCTGATGTAGAGGTGCTTGAGCAGGGCAACAAGACGCTCATCCGCAATTTCGGTGACTTGTGTGATGTGATGCGAAGGGAACCGGCAATGGTTGCAAAGTTCTTGTCCAAGGAGCTTGCTGTCCCAAGCAGCATAGACGGCAAGCGGCTCATTTTTAACGGCAAGGTGGACAGCAGGCTTCTGGTATCTAAAATACAGGATTTTGTGAACAAGTTTGTCAGGTGCAAGGTGTGCAACAGGTATGACACACACATCGATTCAGTTGACAGGAATACAAAAGTGCTAATCTGTGAAGCGTGTGGCGCACGTGCGCCAGTGAGGTTATAAGATGGATAACAATTACAAAGATATAGCCAGCTTTGAGGCATCGCCAGCAGGCGGGCACGGTCACCGCCAGGGAGGTGCCCACACGGGTGGAAAAGGTGGTGCAGGCGGTTATCGCAGCCCCCACCATCATAAATCAGCAGCACCTGTACCCGAGGAGCAGATGCGTGTGAGGAAACCGCAACCAAACGAGATTTTTGGTGTTGTGACAGCATTGCTTGGAGGGAGCAGGCTCAGGGTGAATTGCATAGATGGAAAGGAGAGGATTGTCCGCATTCCAGGAAGGCTGAAAAGGGAAGCGTGGATAAAGAGCGGCGATGTTGTCCTTGTTGTGCCGTGGGAGATTGACCCTTTGAAGGGGGACGTTACCTGGAGGTACACCAAAATACAGGTAGAATGGCTTAAGAACAGGAACTATCTCCCCAAAAATTTTGGATAGGTCTTATTAGCTCATTTACTTTACGTTGAAGATTTATAGAACAGGGCAGGTTCTGAAAAATTTTGGATAGGTCTTATTAGCTCATTTACTTTACGTTGAAGATTTATAGAACAGGGCAGGTTCTGAAAAATTTTGGATAGGTCTTAACTTATTTAAGCTCCTTATTGTTAAATTATCTGATGGCACGATTGTCAAAGCGGAAGCGCCCCCCGCGCGAGATTGAGGTGCTGAAAGAGCAACTAAAAATAGAGGCGGGTGTTTTTGACAAGTTTACTTTTATGGATCTTGCAGCCCTTATGTCGCAGGGGATAATACAGTCCCTTGATTTTCCAATCCGTCGTGGAAAGGAATCAGTAGTGTTTCGAGCGACACCACCGGAAGGGTATCCAACCAAGCATCTTGCAGTCAAAATATACAACGTTGAGAACAGCGACTTTAAGCATATGACAGAGTATATTGCTAACGACCCGCGTTTCCAGGTGAAGAAAAACAGGCGCAAGCTCGTGCACGAATGGGTAAAAAAGGAATATCGAAACCTCCTGCTTTGTGAGGAGATTGGGATAAAAGTGCCGCACCCCCACGTGTTCAGGAATAATATACTAGTGATGGATTTCATAGGTGATGATGGAGTGCCAGCTCCAACATTAAAAGAGCATGGCCCATTTGACCCTGAGAAGGATTATGCATATCTTTTGAATGCGGTGGAAAAAATGTACAAAAACGGCTTTACTCACGCTGATTTAAGCGAATACAACGTGCTGTGCGCCCGGAATGGCGAGCTTTGGATAATAGACCTTGCGCAGGGGGTTGTTAAGAGCCACCCGTTGTTTGAGAGATGGCACGAGCGTGATGTTCAGAATATACATAGGTATTTTAGGCCCTTCATATGTTCGGCAAATTTGGATAGGATTTAAATATAGATGTAAAATCTAAGATAATTTTATATTATTTTAGTGAAATGTTATTGGTACCCGTTCTGATTTGCGGGAGGGTTTCATTCGTAGAGGAGTAGAAATGTATATAAATAACAAAATATATAATATTTATGCTGAGTCCCTCTTGAGCGTGATAATATGATTTCAAAATATATCTCCCGTAACGTTGATATAAAAAATAAGGCAATACTTCATTTTGGAGAGCTATTCATAGTTGTACTCCCATATTTGAACAAGCCTGTTTCTGCAGAATACATCTCCAAGCAGATAAAGGTCAAGCCTTCAAGGATAAGGGCAGTACTTAACAAGCTGTTTAACCACAATCTCATAGAGTATAAGAGGAGCTTCGACGATGATACTGGCAAATATACATACATCTGGACGCTTAAAGAGGCCAAGCTAAAAGAATTCCTCAATAACTACAACTGTGATACCGTAATTAAGGCGGATGTTGTTGAGACTCATACCCCCGCATTTTATTGCAGTGGCTGCAAGGAAGGGTATGACTTTGATACCGCGACTGATTGCTCCTTCAGGTGTTATAAGTGCGGCTCAACAATTGAGGCAAATGAGCGCGATGCGCGTGCGCGCGCCTCTACGTTCTGATTTTTAACCCGCTGCAACCCGCTGCGCCTGGCAGGCATCTCATTCGCTGTTTTAAGGCTTGTAAGTTCTGATTTTTAACCCGCTGCAACCTGCTGCGCCTAACTATTTATATTTAACACGCCCTAAAACCCTTATCTGGATTGGGCTCGTGGTCTAACGGCATGACGCCACCTTCGCAAGAGAGGCAGGGAGACCCCTTTCTCTTCCAAAAAGCAGAAGGATAAGGTGGAGGCTCGGGGTTCAAATCCCCGCGAGTCCATTTTATGAGTACACAAAGTTAGGTTGGTTCTAAAAACCCCTCCGTTTTTGTGTTTTTGCACTCATTTTTCTTAAGATTAGCAGCTTTATTGGAGGCGCTTTTTTTATACATTTTAATCAGCGCAATAACCTTTCTGCTGCAGAACCCTTTTGCAATCTTTAAGGCAGTATTATTGTATTTGTTCTTGATGTTGATATCCGCACCATTTTCAAGAAGGAACCTTGCTATATCTTCACGCAAGTTAGATGCGGCGTGCATAAGCGGCGTATTCCCGTCTTCATCCTGTGCGTTTATATTGGCTCCTGCCAGGACAGCTTTGACCACTTTTTCATAATTATTTTCAGCAGCCGCTCTCAGGAGAATTGCATCTAGGTCTTTTTGCCTAGTATTTCCTACCGCCTGCTCAACCTTTGGCTCAAGATTAGGTAAACGGCTCTTTTTCCTTTCACAGTTTCTTTTATGGAATTTTTGCATGGTACCCCCTTCATTTTATAGACAACTTTTTAATAAAAACTTCTCTATTTAAGGCTATGCAACAAAACATCCAATATTTTCTGGTTGCACTCGTAATGTTTGCAACGTTAGCTAACGCCGTGCAGGTGGAATGCATACCCGCATCAGCGTCCAACAATACGCTTGTGCTTGAAAAGGTATGCGAGTCACGGCTCCACGCATCCTGTGCGTGCAGGCCAGCGCAAGGAGGTGCGGTTTGCGTTATAGACCTAAAAGAGGACCTTATAGTGTCCTGTGACGGTAACTCCTGTAAGGCAAAACTATTAGGCGAGGAAACAGATATAGGCAGAATTCAGCCATCCTCAACTCTTGTCCAGATTATGTGCAAGAGCATTTCAGGTGCAGAGTGCAAATGTGCCAACAGCGATGAGCATACAGTCTCCTGTAGCATACGCGGTGCAAAGATATATTCAACCTGTGATAAAGATGGCTGTACATTCAAGCTTGGGGACAAATCAAAATCTTTTGGTTTTTGTGACCCTATTCCTAAAATTGCTTTTGAAGAACACCCATCCAAAGGCTTAACAGTGTCGCTTGGGGGTACAGTTGTGAATGAGGAGGATGGGCATCTTACTTTGCAGGATGGCATACTCTCAATTACAGGCACTCTTGATAGCGGTCTCGGTGTTGAGATTGCAGCGGATTTAGATTCTGTTAATGAGAACTCATTAATTAATGCGCAAAGAGCCGAGCTAAATGACCAAGTGCGTGAGAAATTCAAGCAGGCGATACAACTCAGATATAATAATACGGCGGGGTATTCGGCTTTGGATGCAATCGAGGTAAACATGCATAATCTTCTTGATGGTGTAAATATAAAATCGGCAACGCTCAGGTTTAAAGTGCCAAAAGAGCAGGTCTCCGGTGAAGTGGTAATACTCCGCTATACTGATGACGGCAGGGTTGAAGTGCTAACCCCAACAGTTTCAGAAATTGACGGGTATTACATATATGAAGTGCACACAGACGGGCTCAGCTTGTATGCTATGGTAACTATAAACCAGATATCCGAGCCGCTCTCACAAACAAGCTCAACATCAACAGATATAGCGCCAAGGCCGCAAGGGTGCGGCACAGCAGCGGTTGTTCTTGCATTTGTAATGCTCCTTTATGTTGCCATACGCACAAGCAGCAAAAACCACATCTGAGCAGGCAAAAAGCAATTAGCTTATGCAATGTGCGGCTGCACATATATATATGAATATGCGTATATTTAGATAATCATAGCAAAGTGGTGATGATATGAACCTGAAAAATTACTTGTTGGCCATCTGCATTTTTTCACTTTTGACAATTTACCCAGTGCTTGCAATATCAAGTTCAGGCGCTGCAAAAAGCAATGCACAAAACGAAATTCAGAATGAAATCCGAGAACAGAATGAGGCAAGCACAGGCAAGGGTACCGGTATCGAAGAGCAGGAGAGAGTCCGCACCGAGCAGCAGCAGGCAACAAGGGAGAAGGACGGGAACGGGACTGGCACACCAACCGAAGCAGTGCAGGCGAGGGAGCAGGAGCGCAACAGGAGCGGCATATCCGAGCAGGTGCACGCCATAATAGAGTCCCGCAAGAACGGCACGATTGATGTGCCGCAGGGAATGTTGGTGCGCATAATAGCATCAAACAGGTCGGCAATCCTTGAGGATGTCCCACTCGCAATTAATGAAACTTTACGCGTCAGGGTCCGTGCCAACAACCGCGATATGTGGTTAGAGGCCGCAGAAAAAGATGACGGTGTAATAATAAATGATGCAGGAGTAAGGGTGCGCACGCGCGAGAACCTCCGCATAGAGAACGGCACGCTCCACGCATCCAGCGTTGCAATACGCGTGCTCCCATCAGAGATTTCCCAAAAAACACGCATAAGGGAGATGAAATCAGTAGAGCTTCGCGTTGCCAATGGTATACCTCAATATGCAATAAATGCGACGCGCCGTGCAAAACTGCTCTGGCTGTTTGATGCAGATATGGATGTTGAGATGTCTGTGGATGCGGTCAACGGCACCATAATAAATGAGAAAAGGCCGTGGTGGAGCTTCCTTGCAAGCACAGATTAATAAGGTAACGCCAGTGCAGGCACATCTTTTTTTATTTTTTTAGAGTGTGAGTGGCAGCAGGTAGAATGTGAAAGCATACCACAGCAACAGTGTTGCTATCTCAACAATATGTTTTCTTATTTTTTCATCCAGCGTATCAGATGCATCCGTAGCATACCCGGCGATGATCGCAAGCAACACTGCAAAATAATATGTTGAAATTAGCGTAGCGGCTGCAGCCAGCAGTGTCTGGCTCGCACCGAACGGCAGCCCAACCACGTAAAGTAGCAGTAATAAAATAGCATTTATGATAAGTGTTGTTGAGGCAAGCTTTAGCATGGAGAAGAAGCAGTGTGCAAACTTTCTCTTAAAGAGTGCGTATATAATTCCAGAAACGAGAGCGTTTATAATAACCAGGCCACCACCTATAAGTGCAAAATTGTAGGCATAATCAAATAGCGACAGCGGCTGCCTTGCAGGTAAGGCCACAACAATAAGCGCAATCACGGCCAGTACAACAGATATTTTCCACTCTTTTGCGTTAATTATCTTCAGGATGCTTTTTTGGGACATTACATACGCATATGCGTAATCAGCAATGCTAACTTTTTCTTCTTTAAACTCAACCTGTCCCTTCATATATCCACCCTATTCATAAAGCACCCTATAAACCTTGACTGGAAGCACCTTCCCTTTAACTGGAACCTCCTCTGGTTTGCTAAACCTGAACTTGTCTTTAATGAGCTCGTATGTGCTCTCACTCACGACTATCTCACCAGCTTTTGCAATGCCATTTAACCGCGACGCCGTGTTCACGGCATCTCCTATGACCGTATAATCCATATACTTGTGTGAGCCGATATTGCCGACAACCGCTTCACCGCTATTTATCCCTATACCAATTGCAAAATCAATATTCATTTTACCTTTAACTGTAGATGAGTATTCTTTCATCCTTTTTTGCACGGCTATGCACGCCCGCACAGCCTTTTCAGCATGGTCTTTCTGCAAGATAGGGGCATTAAACACAGCCATTGCAGAGTCTCCGATATACTTGAGCACGGTACCATTTTCTCTGAATATTTCCTCATTGATTATATCAAAGTGCCCGTTAAGCACTTCAACGACCTGCTTCGGGTCAAGCCTCTCAGACATTGCAGTAAACCCGCGCACATCCGTGAAAAGAACAGTTACTTGATGCTTCTCACCGCCAAGCTCAAGTTGTTTTTCCTTGAGGAGAGTGTCTACAATCTTCTCTGAAACATACTTTGAGAAGAACTCGCGCGTTTTCCTTCTTTCCCGCTCTTCCTTTTTCCTTTTTCCTTCAAGCCACACAAGCACAATTACAATTATCATTGGCAACGCGTTCATAGCAATTGTGAACTGCTGCTGGAACCTGCCGAGTATTTCCGCATACGCTCCCAACCATAGGTTGAAGAACAAGAAGAGAAGTACAGCGAATGCAATGACATAATTTGCATCATCGGTATCAATATATTTCCGTATGAGCTTGATGTTTAAATAAAGGAGAAAAAGCAGGACAATACTGTTTAGCTGGGCTATCATACTGCTCACACGCTGCCGTCTCCAGCGCTTTGTACTGTCCCGCGGCCCACACCCCTCTTCTTATAATACCATAACGCCTTTGCGATTGAATCAACAGCTTCGCTTGGCGACCCATACGCAGGTATTCCGGAAGATTCTATTATGCTGAGGAGGAGGCGCGTATACTCACCACCAGTTGCAACAGATACAATCGTTTTATCCGTTTTGATATCGGCGCTTATAATCTCATTGACGACCTCAGAGCCAAGGCCGGCCGTTTGAAACAGTGTTATTGCAATGATTGCATCGATGCCCTCCTCTTTTACTGCCTCTTCAAGCACGGTCCTGTACCTCGTGCTGTCCGCATCGCCTGTTAGGTCAAACGGGTTGCCAACAACAACATGCTTTGGCAGAATCCTCCGCAGTTTTGCACGCATTTTCCCGCTCAGTTGTGCCAGTTTCAACCCGTTCCTTTCGATTGCATCCACTGCGAGCACACCATCGCCACCACCGTTCGTGAGCACGAACATCCTATCCCCTTTGGGCAATGGCTGTAGGAATATCTTTGATAAGTTGAATAACTCCGGCAGGTTTGTCGCCTCAACCGCACCCGCTTGTTTCAGCATTGCCTGGAAAATCTTGTAATCACCTGCAAGCGCACCAGTATGTGATTTTGCCGCACCTGCAGCCAACGCACCTTTTCCTGCCTTTAAGACAACAACCGGCTTGACTGCGCATGTTTCCTTAAGCTCCCTATAAAACTTCCTGCCGTCCTTTACACCTTCGATATACATAACCACAACCGATGTGTCAGCATCCTCACGCAGATAGCGCAGCAAATCACTCTCATCAATGACAGCAGCATTACCGTACGATATGAATTTTGAGACACCTATGTTTGACTCCCCTATAAGGTCGAGTATTGTTGAGCCGACGGCACCGCTCTGTGTCACGAAACTAATCTTCCCGAGCTGCGGCCTCTTCATCTTATATGTTGGGAGGAATATGCTGTCAACGTGCTTTTTCCTATTTACTATCCCGAGACAGTTCGGCCCTATCATTGCAATGCCATATTTTCTGCATATTTTTGTGAGCTCCAACTCACGCTTCACTTCCCCAACTTCCTTGAACCCGCCGGAAATCACAATTGCTCCACGAACCCCCTTTCTGCCGCATTCCTCGATTATCTCATTTACGTTTTCTGCAGGCACAGCTATTATTGCACAGTCAACTTTCTGAGGGAGTTCCTTGATGCTCTTGTAACATCTCACACCAAGTATGTTATCAGCGTTCGGATTTACGGCATAAAGCCAGCCATTAAACCCACTCGTGATAAGGTTCTTGAGCACGGCATACCCAACCTTTGATGGGTTTCTTGATGCACCAATAACTACAATACTGCTCGGCTCAATTACTGCACGCATGTTCAGGTTTTGGTTATCCCGCACCATACTGTTTTCCTTATCTGCCGGTGCGCGCTTATTTTTATTCATCTTATCACTCTCACATCGACGGCAGAGTAGCTGGTCGGGTAAAGCACGACCGGGTTCAGGTCAATCTCCTTTATGTCCGGGTTGCGGTGCATCACCGCGCACACCTTCTTTATTATACCAGCAACCATACACTTATCAATCGACGGCCTTCCCCGGAACCCTTCAAGCAAGTGCCCTGCTTTTGTCTCATTAATCATCTCAAGTGCATCCGTGTCAGATACGGGGCATAGCCTTACAGACACGTCCTTATATAACTCAACATAAACCCCACCAACTCCAAACAGCACAACATCACCGAACTGCAAATCCCGCTTTGCACCAATTATAACCTCAATACCTTTTGGCACCTGCTCCTGTATCAGAAACCCCTCTGGCCTGAGCTTTTCAAGCTTGTTGCGCATCCGCCTAATCTCAAGCTCAACACTCTCCTTATCCACGTTCATTTTTATTGCACCAATATCTGTCTTGTGTACAATGTTTTTCCCAACAGCTTTGATTACAAACTTTTCAGCACTGAATAACACAGGCCTATGCCCAATAGGCACAAATTCATATCTAGGGAGTGTTATGCCTGCTTTTGAAAACAGCCCGAGGTCATCAACCATCCCCATAGCATCACTTCCAGAAAACAAGAAGGAGCACCGCAGCTGCAGCTATAAGTGCAAGCACACCATACCACTTATACCTATCAATATAATACATCATTTTTGACAGTGCCATACTCTCCTTTCTAGCATCCCCACTTTCAACAACAAACTCCTCGGCAGCCAGTTCCTCAGCAGTCTTGTTTCGTACCTCCCCAGGAGCTTTTACAACAGGCCTTGCAAGCTCGGTTTTTGCAATTACCCTGTTTGCATGCTCCTTTACGGTCGGATTCTCCTCCTCAAACCCGCGTGTTGTAAGAACAAGCTCAACACTGCCATTCCTAACTTTGTATTCAAGATATCCTTTCTTTGCAAGCCTGTATATGGAATATGCGATATCCTTCCCGTTGATGTTTAACGCTGCCTCGACTTTCTTTGGATCGCGCAGCCCACCGCGCACACTCCCAAGCACTGCCAGGTCAATCTTGCCAATCTCTGCCTCCGCGTTGGCCTCAAAATCTTTCAGCAGCAATTTTCCTTTCTCGGTGAGGAGCACCGGGCTGTTCCCAATCGCGGAATGTATCTCGATAAGGCCCTTTATTTTTAGGGTGCCCAGCAGGTTTGCCGCCTCAAAGAATGTACTGCTGATTTTTGAGCCAAACCCCTCAACAGTCGTCTCAGCATCAATCTTCTCAAGAAGAGCCACATCTATAAATTCAATCTCATCGCTCACAGAATTACATCTCACCGAAAATTAAAAAGCTTTGTATTTTGAATGAATACAACGATGAGAAATATGGCATTCATCAGGCAACCCATTGTAGTTGTAATGGGCCACGTTGACCACGGCAAGACGATGCTGCTGGACTCTATCAGGAATACAAGTGTTCACAAAAGGGAGAAGGGGGCAATCACACAGCATATCGGTGCAAGCGAAGTGCCTGCAGATGTCCTGAAAAGTATTGGTGGCACGCTTATCGAGACGATGAAGCTTAAGATTACTATCCCCGGCCTGCTTTTCATAGATACGCCCGGGCACGAGGCGTTTACGAGCTTGCGCAGGCGCGGCGGCTCAATCGCGGACATTGCAGTGCTGGTTGTTGACGCGTCACAGGGGTTCCAGCCACAGACCGCTGAGGCGATAAACATACTAAAGGAGTACAAGACGCCTTTTATTGTGGCACTCAACAAGATTGATCTGATTAGTGGGTGGAAACCACAGAAGACAAGCTCTTTTCTTGAATCACTGCCACGCCAGCAAAAACCTGTGCAGGACGGCCTTGATTCACGGATTTATGATACCGTGTCAAAGCTTGCCGAGTTTGGTTTTAATTCAGAGCGGTTTGACCGTGTAACAGATTTCACAAAAGAAGTTGCGATTGTGCCGGTGAGTGCAAAAACACAGGAAGGCATAGCTGAAATACTGATTATGCTCACAGGGCTTGCGCAGAAGTTCCTTGAGAACCGGTTGCATATAGACCAGGCATCGCCTGGGCGCGCGAGCATAATAGAAGTCAAGGAAGTGCCCGGCCTTGGCAAGACGCTTGATGCAATCCTTTATGACGGGACGATACGTGTGAATGACTACATCGCGTTTGCAACACTGGATGGACATAAGGTTACGCATATCCGTGCAATGCTCCGGCCAAAACCGCTTGATGAGATGCGCGACCCGAAAGATAAATTCTCAAGCGTATGTGTTGTAAGTGCTGCCGCCGGGATTAAGATTGCGGCTCCCGACATTGAAGGTGCAATACCGGGCTCAACGCTTATTGTAGTTAAGGGCAGTGATGATTCTGCGATTGATGAGTTACGGAAAGAGGTTACTTCAGTCCTTTCTTTCAGTGAAGGTGAGGGTGTTACTGTCCGGGCAGATACGTTAGGCTCGCTTGAAGCTGCAATCCGCCTGCTCTCGGGGGCACGCATAAAAGTGCGCAGTGTGGGGATAGGTGCAGTCTCACGCAAGGATGTGGCGGATTGTGCAGCAGTCAGCATTCAAAGGAAAATTGATAGGGCAATACTGGCATTCAATGTTAAGGTACCGCGTGATGTTGAGCAGTATGCTCGCGAGTGCAAGGTTAAGATTTTTGAGGAGGGAGTAATCTACCGGCTTATAGAAGAATTTTCTAAATGGAAAGAAGAGGTTGAGGCGGAGGAGAAGCGCAATGTGATTGATAAGCTCCAGCCAGTTGCACAGATGCACGTAATCCCAGGCTGCTGTTTCAGGACAAGCAAGCCGGCAGTGTTTGGTGTCAAAGTGATGGTCGGGAAGATACGGCCGGATGTTGGCGTTATAGATGAGAACGGCAACTTATTGGGCAAGATAAAATCTATACAGGAGGATAAGGCCTCGCTTGATGAGGCCACAGCGGGTGCAGAGGTTGCAATCTCAATTGATGGGATTACTTTTGGGAAAGAGGTTGTATATGGCAAGACATTATACACATATGTTCCAAAAAAGGATGCCGACCTCTACTTAGAAAAGTATAATAATGTGCTCTCAGAAAACGAAATTTCCCTGCTGATGCACATACTCAGGATAACAAGGCAGCGGTTAGGATAGCTTATGATATGATGTGATGTTATGGCAAATTCAAGAATGGGCTTTACAGTATTATCCATATCCTTGTTGCTTTTGTTGTCAACAATGGTATGGGCTGCAAGATTTGAGCTCAAAGATAAGTATACTTTGCGTGAGGACCTGCACGTATCAGGAGTGTTTGCTGACGGACCATACCTTTACATATGGTATGACAACTACCGTCTCCTAACAAAGTATTACATTGACCCGACGGGTAAGCTGCGCGTTAGCAAGGTATACGGCTCTGATACACCCGGTGAGCAGGATTATATGGCAGCAGTTGTCAGCGCATGGGCTGATAAAAATTATGTATATGTGCTTGATAGGGGAGGCCGCGTGTTCAAGTTTGACAAGGGGACCGGTGAGCTCAAGTTCAGGGGAGACAGCGAATCCTATAAGCCCGCAGGGCCGGCTGCAATAGCTGCCTTTGAAAATACTATATATGTTCTTGACAGCGAGAAAGGGCAGGTGAACGTGCTTAAGGAATATGAAGCAAACAAGTATTCTTACAGAAGCAGCATAAGCTGGACATATCTTGGCATTGGTGATGCAATATTCAATTCCCCAAGAGGGATGTGTGTATACAACGGCACGCTGTACATAGCGGATACGTATAACAACCGCATAGCGGTGTTCGCTGATGAATCAACATACTTAAAATCCTATGGGCGCGGAAGCACTAGCACACTTTCAAGGCCGCAAGAGATTGCAGTTGATGATGATTACATTTATGTTGTACAAGGGGACAGGGTATCAATAGAGGTGTTGCTGCGCGAAGATGGGCGCATTTTGTACTCGATTGGGGCTCCATCTTACAAATTCGGCCAGGTTTCCGGGATATCAACCTCAAACGGTTTACTTTATGTAACAGATTATAAGAATAACTCGCTATTGGTATTTTTCCTTAATAAAACAAGCTTGCTCGGGCCTGAGGACGTAACACCAATATATGACGGGATATATTCAAAAGTAAACAAGGTATGTGATATATTTGCAGTTGCAAACAGTCTTAACTTACAGGTTATAGACAGGTGCAGTTTCTATAATAAGCACTTAGGCAATGCATCAGATTTAATAAGCAAAGGCAAGTATGATGAAGCATACTCAACATTGAAAGGGATTGAGCCGCAGCTCGATGGTGACTTATCTTTTGCAGGCCCTCTCGTTTCGGAGCGTTTGAAAAACCGCAGTGCAGACTTGTTTGATAGTACAACTGCCCTCTCAAAGAACTTATCCGGCTCGTTGCAGTATGCGGCAAACAAGATACTTCTGGATATAAAGAAGGTTAACAGGTATATTGAAAATGAGGATTATGTGAATGCAAACATCCTACTAAAGGAGCTTGAAGTTAGGTATGCATCACTTTCTAAGGTGCAGGGTATTGGACAGGAGGTTGAAAACAAGCGCATAGAAAATTACAAGGAACAGCTTGAGAATGCGGATGCACTCTATTCCTCAATTAAAGAGGACCTCATAAGGTTTAAGGTACCAGCAGATACCGAGCGCATCGAATATCTGCTTGGCACGGTGGGGAGCGATATCGATAATTTTGAGCTTGATACAGCGTATGCAAAGCTTACTGAGCTGCTTGAGAAGCTCAACGATGCACAATCACAACTCCAGAAAAAGAAAGCTGCGTTTTATGCGGCCAATACCAGCATTACAGAAGCGGATGCTTTGCTCAATTCAATAAGGAACTCTTCAATATCTTCATCAGTCAACACAACGGACGCGGAGGAGCTGATACTGAGGGCGCGTAAGATGCTTTATGATGACCCAGCCCTTGCAAAGCAGTATGCTGATGAGGCGCTGGCTAAGCTCAAATCAGAGACAAAAAGTGCAGAGGATACAAACTACCTAACGCTTGTGAGCGTGGCAACAGTGCTGTTTGTTATTTTGATTATAGCACTGCTTGTGCTTGGGGTAAAGCAGCTATTTAGGAAGAAGCCCTGGCAGTAACGTTTAGTGTGTGCTTAACTGCAAATGCTCTTAGCCCTATTTCTCAAGGAGCTGAGCTTTTAATATACGTGGGTTCTTTGCTGTAAGCGCAACCTCCATTATTGCACCATCTCTTGCCCTATTGAACGTTACTGTCCACACATCATCAGAAAATTTCGCATGCGCTTTAATACCGGTACCATCTCCAATGAATTCATTTACCTGCTCTGATTCGGGCAGTGTGTGCGCAGCTATGATTGCCTCTTCAGGCCCTGTGATTATGCAGTTTTCTGTGCACGTGACACGGCAGTCTTTTACGATATATATAGGCACGCCCGTCTCATACCCGAACGGCTGCTTATACCTGAGCCTGAGCCGTGACGGGCAAATTGTATCGGAAGCGAATGTGACGCGCACATTTGTAACCTTAATACCGCTAATTTCTTCGCTGCCTTCTATTTCGATTATGTCCGCGCCAGGGTATCTTGCCCTCGCATCGTCCAATATGGATTTCTCAAAGGTCATCGTGTCAGAACCGTCTTGCGGCTTTATACACCCACTTGTCAGTATCGCAACACCAACAAGAGCAATGATAGTAAGCAAAAACATCTTATCCATCTAAACCCCTCCTTTCATACGGCCTTCAAGCGAGATCTGGGCGAGCAATGCAGTAATCTGTATCCTCTCATCTGCACCTTCAGACAGCCTGAAGTTGTACTCTCCTATCCTGTCGACAAGCCTTACCTTTGCAGTATCAGGAATATTCATTTTTACAACTTCTGAATATATCTGGTCAAGCACATCTTGCCCGCTCATCCCATAATTTATCATTACCTTTTCAAGCATCTTTCTTGCCTCGCTGAACTCACCATTATATGCTTTCTCAATTATTTCGGATATTTCTTTTGGTTTTGCCTTTGCGGCAAGCCCGTAAACCTGCTTCTCAGTAATCTTCTTTGAATGGAGAGACGCGCTCTGCAACAGGTTAATGGTCTTTCTCATATCCCCTTCCCCAACTTCAACAAGCGCATCCACAGCCTCTTTTGTAAGGGATATTCCCTCAGATTTTGAAATGTGATGAATCATTTTCTCGATATCCTCGTTTTTCAGCTGGGTAAACCTGAACATGGCACACCTGCTTTGTATAGGCTCAATTATCTTTGATGAATAGTTGCAAGAGAGTATAAACCTAGTTGCACCAGCGTACATCTCCATAGTCCTCCTGAGCGCGTTCTGCGCATCAGGTGTGAGTGCATCTGCCTCATCAAGGAATATTATTTTGAATGGGACATCCGCGATCGGAACAGACCTTGCAAAATCTTTGATTTTGCCTCTAACCACATCTATCCCGCGCTCATCACTCGCATTAAGCTCAAGGAAACTTTCCTTGTAACCTTCACCGTAAAGCTCGCGCGCAAGCGCAATTGCCGCGGTGGTCTTCCCGACACCTGCCGGCCCTGCAAACAGCAGGTTAGGCATATTTTTCTCGCGCACATACGCCCCGAGCCGTTCAACTATCTCTGCCTGCCCAACAATCTCACTTACCTTTGCAGGCCTGTATTTTTCCGTCCAGGGGACGTATCTTGCCTCGTCCATGAGCAGTTTATATCTTGAAATCTTATAAGTTATGCAAGCTAGCAGTACGCCCCCACGTGCATTTGCCTGCCATATGGAAACGTTTATAAACCTCTGCATTTCCTAACAACGAAGGAGGTTATGATTATTATGGAGAAGAAATCCGCTGATACTATGCAAAACCAGCAGAAGTCAGAGTACAACCAGCAACACATGAAGAAAAAAGTTAGCGCCTTCAAGAAAGTAAAGGTTGCAGCAGTAGGTTTAATGATGCTTGGCACATCCGTTTTGCACAGTGGTTGTGAGGGTGAGACAGATTTGTCCAATTGGCAGGTCCAGGAAGATACCGGCCAGGTGCAGCAAGTTGATGCTGGCACTGTGCGCGACCACGGGCTTCCGGGGATTGATGCTTCATACGAAGATGCAACGGTAAGTCAAGATGCATCTGATACATCATTAGATGCTGTGCAGGATACTGGCCCAGTATGCAAATCTCCAAACGAGTCCCGTGTGCTATTGAAGCTTAGCATCGGCGGTACACAGGAGGTTGTTGAGGCAGGCAGTAAGGTCAAGATTGGAAACAAGGAATACACCACATCCCTGTCAGCAAACAGTGGCGACCTTATACTTACAAGCGATACTGGCGATGTTATCGTCATACCCCGCGGTAAGAGCGAGGTTGTGAACGGCACAGGCGTAAAGCTCGTTGACCAGGCAACTGATAAGCTCTATTTCACGAGCAGGGCGCTCGTTTCCGTAAGTGCCGGCGGCGATAAAAAGCGCGCAATCCTTGGTGAGAGCGGCACGTACAATCTCGAGGTAGGCCAATTCAAGGTTGAGCTCAAGTCAAAGGGCATTGAGCCGTGGGATGTTGAAGGTAACGTGCTTGTCGCAGACCTTAAAATCGTTGCGCCAGAGTACACGATAACAAAAGAAGACGTCAGAATAGGTAAGAATGGATATACTGTTAAAATCGGCTCGGAAGAGCTCGCCATCGTTCCTGTTGAGTTTGGGAATGACCTTTACCAGTCAGCGGGCGCACCGTCTGATTTGTGCACCAGGACAGCTGTCAAGATAACCATGCAGGTTGACGGGCGCCAGGTTGTGGTAGGTGAAAACTCAAAGCAGGGAGTAGATAAAGATATTGTGGTTGAGCTCGGTACCGCATTTATTGGCTCGGCACCGAACACATCAGTTTATGTGACAGTAACGGTGAATGGCAATAAAGCAGAGGAAGGCGTTTACAGCGTTGGCCACGCATTTAATGTCATTTCAGCAAATGGCAAGGCACACGAAGTAAAAATAGCAGATATAGACTTCGTAACATCACAGGTAGACAAGTATTAGTGTTGGCTTATCCTATTTTCTTATTTGTTTATTGCCTCCCCTTTAATGTAAGCAGCGCCAGCGGATGTAATCCTACACCTTATAGTATCTCCAATTTTACCTTCCGTAACAACCTGCTTGTAATAGCTATTCCTTCCAACAGTCCCTTTTATTTTCTCAAGCAATACCACATCACACTCTTTCCCGACCCATACCCTGTTTCTCTCAAGTGATATCAGGTCACAAAGCGTGCTCATTATACTGCTTCTATTTTTTATTTTCCTTCTATCTATTTGTTTCATCCGTGAGGCCTCAGTACCTGGCCGTGCACTGAATTTTGACACGTTTGTTGTATCCGCCTGCACCTTTTTTGCCAGCTCAATGCTCATTTCAAAATCCTCATCACTTTCGCCAGGGAACCCTACAATAATATCATTCATCACATTTGCAAACCTGTCCCTCCGTATTTCTCTTATTATTTCAAGGTATTCATCAACAGTGTTTTCCCTTCTCATAAGCTTAAGCACATTATCCGACCCGCTCTGTGCAGGCACATGGAAGAACTTGTAGAAGCAGCTATTTTCCATTATTATATCAATGATTTCCATCTGCTCTTTCAGGTGCTTTGGGTTAATCATTCCAATACGTATTTTGAGATTAAGATTATCAATCTCGGCAATCTGCTTGAGCAATCGTGTGAGCGAAGTGCCAATATCCAGGCCGTATGCGCCCATATCCTGCGATGTTAGGCGCAGCTCCTTCACGCCGGCTTCTCCCGCAAGCCTAATCCTCCTAACTATTTCTCCCGGCCGCATGCTCCTCAGCCCCGGCCTTGCAAGCTTTGTAAAGCAATATGTGCACGCGCTTGTGCACCCATCAGAAACGGCAATGCTTGCAATGGGCGCGCCAAACGTATATGTGAGTGCAAACTTATCCCCAGGCTCGCAGTACCTACCGCATCCCCAGCGCATTGCATCATTAACGGCATCACATATTTTTTGTATGCTTCGCGTTCCTATAATAGTGGCACGTGGCGCAAACCTCCTGACCAACCGCTCATCCGCAGCTGCAATGCATCCCCCAACAACGAGCGGTTTTCCTATACCCTTCAGCCTTTCAATGATCCTCTTTTCCGTTGCATCCTTTACCCCGCAGGTATTGATTATTACAACATCCGCACTTTCTTCATCGCTTTCTTCCATCCCATTTTTCAGGAGTAGCTCTCTCATCAAAGCGGAATCGTGCTGGTTCAGCGTGCACCCATACGTCTCAAGGTAAAACCTCATTGCAAAAATTAGGCCACCCAACCATTAAAAACCCTGCTAAAAATTAAAGGAAAATAAATAAAAAAATCAGCAGCTGCCTGTTGATACGCCCTGCTGTGTTGAAAGCGTTTTGCTGCATTCCTCGGGTGCGGTGCTGAATGCAGAGCATATAAACTGCTTGAACGCCTCAGAACTTCTTGGCCCATTGTACATCTTGCCGTTTACGATAATTGTTGGCGAGCCGGTGACAGCGTACTGGTTGGTTTTTGCAACTTCTTCGTCAGCAATTCTGTTGAAGCTCTTTGTGTACTCCTCTTCAACAGCCTTTGCATCAACATTATGCCTCGCTGCGACGTCTTTCCAGCAGGAGTCAACGTTCTGGAGTGTGCAGTTCTGGTTCACATCATACGTGAACTCCATCCATTTCTTGGCACCGTACATCTCAAAAATAATCTTCTCCCTTATATCTTGGTTCAGCTCCGCCTGGCCGTGAAGCGAGTTATACGCCCCGTTTGAGCCTGAAATGATGTAAACCGGCTCAAAATCAATCTTGTTTTCAAGCAGGGTAACCACATCAACAAAGGCGTTCTCTGCGACATTACCGTACGGGCAGAAGCTCATCACGAACAGCTTCACAACAGGCTTATCACTCTTCTGTGGCGGCTGTTTTGCGGCCTCAAGCTCGGCCTCGGCCTGCCTTTTTGCGGAATCAACCTGCGCTTTCAGAACGCTTACATCTGTCGGCTGCTGAAGGAGATACTTCAAGTCTTTTGTTGCGTATAGTGTCTGTGGGAATGTGCCGTCAACAGTGAAATCCAGGGCAACAAGGTCCCCATCTACCTTATAGCTGACATAGTTTACATTGTGCTCACTTCCCGTCTGCAGGTAGATTATATCCTGGAACAACTTGCTGATTTCATCTATTTTTGCCATGTCCGGCTTATATTCCCCAGAGACAGCGCCAAGATTGCACATAGCGTTTGCATTACTTTGCGCTGGCGGGTTAAGCGCGGCGTACATATAATACCCTACTCCTAGCCCAACTAAAAGCGCAATCGCAAGTGCGATGAGCGTTTGACCGCCCAGCTCAAATTGCTTATCTTGCATTAAACCACCAATTGCCTATTATAGGTATGGAAATGTATTTTAAGTAATCGTTTTTTAAAGGCACAGAGACAAAGATAGTATTCCCATACAACCGAAAAGCGTTTTAAGCAGCAAACCCTCAAAATATTGATGCTTTCACCAAAGCTTGATATACTGTTCAGGGGCAGGTTTGGTTCATACACACCTATCCAGAGAAAGGCAATCCCAGTCATTGCCTCTGGAAAAGATACGCTTATTATCGCACCGACAGGTTCCGGTAAGACAGAGGCAGCATTACTCCCTTTTCTGGATAATATGAGCAAGTTTCCAGATGCGCCAAGCCCGATAACATTGCTTTACATTACGCCGCTCCGCTCACTTAACAGGGATATGGTTGAGCGTGTGCGCAGCTGGTCGCGTGAGCTCGGCTTTCGTGTGTCTGTAAGGCACGGTGATACACCACAG
Source organism: Candidatus Micrarchaeia archaeon (assembly GCA_038874595.1). GTDB lineage: Archaea > Micrarchaeota > Micrarchaeia > CAILAH01 > CAILAH01 > CAILAH01. The sequence continues at coordinate 64,083 of JAVZCB010000005.1, read as the reverse complement.
AAAGAGCGCTCGTTCCAGTCACGGCACCCTTCACATATATTCATCACTACTCCTGAAACACTGCAGGCAATGCTCTGCACGGAATCATTCCGCACATACTTGCGCAACCTGCGGTATGTGATAGTAGATGAACTGCATGAGCTCATAGGCAGCAAGCGCGGTGCACAGCTCGCGCTTGCGTTTACACGTTTGCGTTCAATCGCATCCTTTCAGACTGTTGCAATAAGTGCAACACTTAAGAGCCCCGATTCTGCTGCAAGGTTTGTATTTCGTGATAATTGGTTGCTTGTTCAGGAGACACCATCAAATAACCTAGAGATACAAGTAATCCGGGCTACAGGAAAAACAGAAGATGCCCGCCTGGATTTTATGTGCCGCGTCATAAACGATAATTTGGAAGAATGCAAGACATTAATTTTTACGAATACTCGATATATGGCGGAGCTCATAGGCTCCCACCTGATCTCAAAAGGAGCGAGCATAGGTGTCCACCACGGCTCGCTCTCCAAGGAGGAACGCGAGAAAATAGAGGATGATTTCAAGCAGAACAGGGTGCGAGGCCTGGTTTGTACCTCCTCGCTTGAGTTGGGCATAGATATAGGTGATGTTAACCTTGTAATCCATATTGGCTCACCAAAGCAGGTTAGGAAGGCATTGCAGCGCATCGGCAGGAGCGGGCACGCGATTACAGGAACCCCGCGCGGGATAATAATTACACATAACGAGTTTGACTTCAATGAAGCAGAGGTAATAAGCGATCGCGCAAAATCCCATCATCTTGAAGATGAGGACATCATCTACCCTTCTTTAGGTGTGCTTGGCCATGCAGTTGCAGGAGAGCTTCTTATGTGCAGGCATGCTGAGGACACTCAGCTATATGACAAGCTCGTTTCGGCCACACCCATTTATTCCACGATAACTTTTGATGATTTCAGGATATTACTTTCAGAACTCCATAGGAACGGCATTATTTTTTATGATGGGAGGATGGCAAGGAAAACGCTACACACGCGCGCGTTTTACTTTACACGGCTCAGCACAATCCCTTCAAGCATCAAGTATAAGATGAGTTTCAACGGCCATGTCATAGGATACCTCGATGAAAGGTTTGTGCTTTCCCTTAACGAAGGTGACGTGTTTATAACCCGCGGTACACCGTGGCGTGTTTTAAGCATTGGGGAAGAGTCTGTTGAGGTTGCGCATTCGCCTTCATACGTGTTGGCAATACCTGACTGGGAAGGCGAGCAGATACCTGTTAAGAGGGAGATAACATCTGATGTTAGGGCCAGGATAGGGGTAGGCCCCAAGCCAAAGGTTTGTGCATTCGCTGATATGCTCATAATATATACATTTCTTGGAAGCACCGCAAACAATGCGCTTGCACTTGCGCTTGCAGGCAGGCTCACAGCATACTTTGGTGCAGCAGCAGTTGCAAAATCATCCCCATACGCAGTCTTCATACGGCTCCCGTATCCAGTATCAAAAGACTCGCTTGCTCAAATAGCTTCCGGTACAAACGTATATAACGAGATCTCCGCAACACTTCATAAGAACACAACGTTCTCATATCTTTTCTCTCAGGAGGCATATTACTATGGCCTGTCTGAAAAGCACGGCCGATACCCTCCACATTACATTTCAAAGCTGGCAGCTTCGCTTGCATACAGGGAAGCGCACGATTACTTTATGTACAGGTATTGTGACTGTGGCACTGCCCAGGCTTTTATTGAGAATTTCCTTTCTGCGAAGGGAGGGTTTGAGTTTGAGGTGCTCCGGAAGCTTGATGCGCTTGCATTGGAAGTGCTAGATTATATGTCAGGCTCACAGGTGTTGTTTCCTGAGATACCTGAAAGTGCTGCAATGGTGCTTCTTGATAAGATGCCTACAACGTTCAAGTTTGTATGTGCGCATTGTAATAATGTATTTTATGGCCACGTGTCTTCCCTTCCAAAGAAATGCCCAAAGTGCTCAAGCGTTTTGCTGGCACCTTCACCAGAAAATGAGCGCAGGGTACTCCCAAAAGATGAGCTGATGCGGCGCTCATCTCTTTATATATCATATGGTAAGCGTGCCTTGCTTGCGCTATCAACCTACGGTGTAGGCACTGAAACAGCCGCACGCATACTTTCCAGAATGCATAAGGATGAGCGTTCACTGGCGCTTGATTTGCTGCATGCCCGCGAGCAGTTTATACGTACAAAAAAGTACTGGTCCCCAAGCAGCAAATGATAGAGAGGCAATTTCCAGAGTTGGTCGTGCAACGGCAATAAGCCATTTCCGCCTTTTTCGGCTTTATTGCTATAATTAAAATATTCCATACCTAATATAATTTATGCACCTTTACCAGAAGCACGCCCCAAAATCTCTTGCCGAGTTTGCAGGTAACAGTGATGTAGTTGAGGAAGTGAAGAAATGGGCATTGCTTATTGAAAGCGGCAAAAGGCAGAAGCCACTTCTGGTTTATGGCCCATCCGGTGTTGGGAAAACAGCGCTCGCATATGCGCTTGCATCGGAGATGGGCTGGGAAATCCTTGAGTTTAACGCTTCGGATACCCGCAACAGGGAAAACGTTGAGCGCATAATGGGTGCAGCAACGTCATCAGCAGGCCTGTTCTCGCGTCGCAAGCTTATCCTGATAGATGAGGTAGACGGACTGCAGGGCACGGCAGACCGTGGCGGTGCATCGGCAATAGCATCTGTGCTTGAGGCCGCAAAACAGCCAGTTATCCTGACAGCAAACGATGCGTGGGACAAAAAGTTATATCCATTACGTACTGCGTGCAAGTTCCTTGAGATGAAGCATATCAACAAAAGGACTGTGCGCTCAGTAATCGCCCGTATTGCAAAAGAGGAGGACATTACGGTATCTGACGACATCCTTGACAGGATAGCAGACGGCTCTGGAGGCGACTTGCGCTCTGCAATAATTGACCTGCACGCGTATTCTCCATCATCAATACGCGACCGTGATAGGCTCATATTTGAATGCGTGAAGAGCTTATTTAAGGCAGAGACTTACCAGGATGCAATGCGCTCTTTTGATGGCACGACAGTGGATTACGGCTTGATGAAATTATGGATTGAGAATAACATTTCAGTGGAATATGAGAAGCCAGAGGAGATTGCGCTCGCGTACAATTTCCTATCACGTGCCGATGTGTTTGATGGCAGGGTGATTAACAGGCAGGTATGGAAACTCCAGAAATACTCATATGCGCTTGTGCTTGCAGGCGTTGCAATGTCTAAGGAGCATAAGTATCACAAGTTTTCAAAGTACGAGTTCCCGCAGTTCCTCCGTTCAATGAGCATCAGCTCAGAGAAGCGCGCACTGCGCAAGTCAATCCGCAGGAAGATTGCTGAGAAATGCCATTGCAGCCTTACGGATGCAGAGCAGTATGTGCCTTTGATAAAGATAATGGCGAAAGAGGGCAAGCCGCTTGATTTTTTTGGGTTTGAGGATGATGAACTGAAACTGCTCGGTGCAACAACAAAAAGCGAGAGTGATTAGGTGAGCCCAACCCATCGCAATATCAGGGATGCACGTGTATACAGGCCTATCGCAGCGGACGGTGTTGTTATTAATCGTGAAAGGGTGCTTTTGGTACGCAGGAAAGCTGCCCCTTTTAAGGGCTGGTTTGCATTGCCAGGGGGCTACTTATCAGAAAGTGAAACAATGGAGCATTGTGTTATCCGTGAGGTTTATGAGGAGACAGGCATCCGCGTCATACCAAAGTGTATCATAGGCGTGTATTCCTCTCCGAGAAGGGACCCGCGCCGAACAGTAAGCGTAGCATTTTACTGTACGACCAGAAAAGTGCGCCTCCATCCGGGAAGCGATGCCCAATGTGCCGTGTGGCTTCCGGTACACGAAGCGCTCAAGAGTAGGCTGGCTTTTGACCATAACAATATACTTAATGATGCGCTTGGCTTTCTGAAAGCTAAGGGCAGGTCGCTAAGAGTGCGGGCCTATAAGAATACCAAGATTAACAATCGCATAAGGGTGCGCATATGAGAAGAAGTGTGTCATTTGCAATGTTGTACATATTGCTCTTATTCCAGCTTGCAAATGCACAGTTTGAAAATATCAACCCCACCCTAATCTCTTCGCTTACTGCGCAGCTCTCTCGTGAGGGTAGGATATCCTCAACTGCTGGGGAGCTTTATGGATTAAGCATCAACCTAGCTGTCCCGCAAGATACTGGTTATCAGCACGTGGCACTTTCAATCCCGCCTGAGGCAAAAATAACAAAAGAAGGTGGAAATCAGGTAGTACGGATATATTACGACAAAAGTTTCAGGAGCTATTCATATTCTATCTCTGCAAATATTAGCTCTGTTAGCAGGTATGTACACTCTCTTCCAACCAGCTATTCTGCAAAAGAAGCAGGGGCGGAGTATCTTGCTGGGACAGAGCACATAATAATCACACCTGAAATACACAAACAAGCACGCGCCGTGACTGCTGGCTACAAGGAGGACATAGATAAGATAGCAGCGCTCGCAGTTTGGGTCAACAGCTATGTTTCTTATGATATAAATGAGATGGGAAAGAACAGAAATTCAAGCGATGTTATGTCCAACCCGCGAGGGGTATGTGTTGAATTTACCAATCTTTTTATTGCTCTCGCCCGTTCACTAGGATACCCTTCCCGTTCTGTATTGGGTTATGTTTATTCACCAAAGTATGGTTGGCAGCTACATTCATGGGCCGAAGTTTATATAGGTGAATGGGTTGGTGTTGACCCAACATGGCTTGAGGTGGGGTATATAGATGCAACACATATACCTATGTATTTCAGCAATGATACAAGTGCAGAGCTGATTGAAAGGGCACGCGCAATGTCACACTCAGAATATGGGAATATGGTCTGGGAAGGTAGAGGCGCTCTTGGTGGAAGTACCGAAGACATCGTTGTCCTGAATTATACCAAGTTCACACCGTCTTATCGAGTTTACACACTTCCAGCACAGCTTGCCCCAGGGGATGATGGAGCAATCATTATTGAAATTGATAGCGTGCAGTACCAGCTTTTTAGCGCCCAGGCAGTGCCATGTGAAAGCGAAGCTGAAATTATTAGGTTTGATGACTCTTCAATTAATTTGCTGGTGCATCCAGGCAAGAATTATGTGATTATTCCATTTAAGGTTTCGCAGGTGCTCTCAAACAATTACCAGTATTACTGCCCGGTATGGATATCCCACAGTTTTGGCTCTGATAAGATCCCTTTGAGCATTAGCAGCGGCCAAAAGACGGCAAAGAAGTTTAGCGCGATATTATCAAAATATGACCAGCGTAAAGCTGAACTTAAGCTTGTTTCGATAACACCAAAAAATCTTACTGTGGTTAAGGACAGGGGTATAGATGAAGTATACGCATCTCCGCAGTTAGCCAAACAAGTTACAGTTGATTTGAGTGATGGGCTTACAAACTCTATCCTTGTATATGATGGCGTGCACGTCCAGGTGATACGGTTGCCCACCAGCACTCCCGCTTATTCAAACACCATTTATAAAGTAGATAACTTATCATTAACAACATCAATCCCTTCTGATGGCACTGGAAGGTTTACAGCAACCTTTCAAGTGACTGGTAACACCACATATAATATAAGAGTTTATATAGATGGCAAAGAGGTATTTTATGACAATTCTTCAGCTCCTTCTTATGTGCTCGATTACAACATACCTTTATCACCAGGCAGCCACAAGCTAAAATTGGTGGCTAACTTTTATACTGAAACGTATACATACGAAGGGGCATACGAAGTTTTTGAGCCGGTGCTCACAGTTGCAAAAGAGAGCAGTGATGGCCGCGAGTACAAGTTCGCTGTATATGGACCTTACATCGCATATGCAGTTTATGTTGATGGGGTGGAAGTCAAAGATGATAAAGGCACCTTACTTGAAACGGGCGAGCATGTTCTTTCGGTGGTCTGGATTGATAAGGCAGGTATAGAGCGGGAACATGAAGAGAAGTTTTATGTAGATGGTATACCTGGCGGGGACGTGGCAAAGGCTTGTGCCGTTTTAGGTGTGCTTGTAGCATTTTCTTTTATATTAGTTTACATAAATAGTAGGAAGAAAAAGGTGTATCTATGGTAAAGGAGCCTAAGGTTGAGATTATTGAAAAAGACTTATCGGGACCAGTGCACGCAGTGTTATGTTTTAGTGGGAAGGGTGTAGCGGAACCTATATCTACGGGGTATGGTAATTACGCAAAAAAGCTATCAGAGAACAAATTTTTAGCAAAGGTGGGTGAAATCGCTTTCATAGATGGAATAATTTTTGTTGGGTTAGGTGAGAAAGAAAAATTCAAGCCGAGGCATGCGCGCAGGATTCCAAGCGCCGTGATTGGGCTTGCGAAGGCGCTTCGTACGCCTTCACTGGTGATTGATGGGCGCGGCCTTGAGCAGTTGCACTTGAAGAACCTCACATATGCCCTTTTTGTAAATGTGCATAAATACGAAGAATTCAAGACAGGGGAGAAGGGTGGGAGCAATAAAGATGAAGATGGTGTTACGCCTAACCACATTTTCCTTTATGTAGAAAAGGAGTTTGTTGCAGCCGCAAATGAAGCGAGAAAAATTGCAGAGTCAATAAATTTTGCGCGCGACATTGCAAACAAGCCGGCAAACGTCGCTACACCGCAGCTTATGGCAGCGGAAGCAAAAAAGCTCGCATCACGCACAGGACTTAAGTACAAGCTTATTTCAAGGAAAGATATGCAGAAAATGGGGATGAATGCGTTTCTTGCAGTTGCGAGCGGAAGTGGAAGGGAGCCGACACTTTCAATCCTGGAATACACGTGCCCAGGTGCAAAGAAAACTGTTGTTATTGCAGGTAAAGGCCTTACATTTGACAGCGGGGGCATCTCACTTAAGCCAAGCAAAGGTATGGAGGATATGAAATTTGATAAGAGCGGTGCGTGTGCAGTGCTAGGTATAATGAAGGCCGTGGCTGAGATGAAACCAAAAATCAATGTGATAGGCTTAATGCCCTGTACGGAGAATATGCCCGGAGGGTGTGCCGCAAAGCCCGGTGATATCGTAAGAGCATACAATGGCAAGACGATAGAGATACTCAACACGGATGCAGAGGGCAGGCTTGTGCTGGCTGATACTTTGGCATATGCAGAGGATAAGTATAAGCCAGATTACATGATAGACCTTGCGACGCTTACAGGTGCATGTGTTGTTGCATTGGGTTCCTATGCCATAGGCATGTTTTCAAACGATGATGAATTTGCCAGCTTGATGAAAAAGGCAAGCTCAGAAAGTTTTGATGAAATATGGCAGATGCCTTTATGGGAGGAGTACTCAGAGATGAACAAAGGTAAGTTTGCAGACATTGCAAATGTTACAAACACCGGTGAGGCTGGTGCAATAACCGCCGCTGCATTCCTCTCCAGTTTTATATCAAAAGCGAAATGGATACATTTGGATATTGCAGGCACAGCATACAGAAACAAGCCAATCCCTCCAGTAGACCTTGGCTGTACAGGTTCAGGGATTTCAGTGGTGCTTGAGACCATAAAATTGCTGGAGAAGGCAAAGCACTGATTATTTTTAATGAGCGGCTGGTTGTAGGCCACCTTCTGTAAGATGCACTTCCTTATGGATATGCTCATCTTGGCAGCATTTGTCTAAGCGCCCGAAAGGGCTTGCACGCTCACAGCCCTGCACAGGAGGCCGTTTCATCCCTTATCCCACCGAAGTCGTTATCCTCATCCCATAAGGCGGGGAGGGTACCGTTTCTGTTCCCCCATCTGCAATATTAATGCAGTCAGAGCTCTGCGTGGGTGGACCTTCCTCAGTACCTTTCTTTTGGTGTACAGGAGCTTATCAAGTTCCCAGCTTTCTAAAGAAAGCTGCACCAAAGAAAGGCACCGTAAGCTGCCCACCAACCGCTCACAATATTAATGCCATGGCACAATTTAAGCTTTTTCATCTTATTTTGTATTATGAATCAGAAAGCGAATGTACCTAAAAAAGAGAAAGAAGGTGTGAAGAACATAACACTGCTTGGTGTAGTCAGCTTCCTAAACGATTTCAGCAGTGAGATGATAATGCCCATACTACCTTTTTTCCTTGCAGCACTTGGTGGCGATTCCGTCCTGATAGGGCTTGTAGGGGGGATAAGGGATTCAATAACAAGCTTTCTGAAGATTTTATTTGGGTATATATCTGATAAGATAGGTAAAAGAAAGGTGTTTGTTTATGCAGGTTATATAACCTCCGCCTTGTTCAAGTTTTTCCTGGCTTTTGCACCATCACCCTTTCTTGCTCTTGGTGCGGCATCATTGGAGCGCGTGGGCAAGGGCATGCGTGATGCACCGCGCGATGCAATGATAAGCCAGTTCCTGCCTAATAAGAGCGGTGCGGGCTTTGGACTGCACCAGGCACTTGATACGGTAGGTGCAATTTTTGGTTCAGTTGCAGTTCTTCTTCTGCTAATGTATGTATTCACCCAGCCCACATTAAGTGAGTATTCTCTCATAATTGCATTTGCTGGGATTATTGCAATACTTTCAGTAATCCCTCTTGTACTCGTGAAAGAGCCAAAGTTTAAGCCAACCGGCAAAGAGTATAATTTTCTTTCGGCTGTGAAGGCGCTGCCGCGTGATATGCTGGTATTTACCGGAATAACAGCGGTGTTTACACTTGCAAATTTCAGCTATATGTTTTTTATAATGAAAGCCGGCCTCACAGAAGGGCTGCTCATTTCAATACTATTATATATCGTTTACAACATATTCCAGGCGGCATTTTCATATCCGATTGGTAAATATGCGGATAGGATAGGCAAGCGGGCAATTCTCATAATATCCTATGTTGTGTTTGCTGCAATACTGTTCGGCTTTGCAATTCTTAATTCTACAAGCGCGATGTTGCTGTTATTCGTGCTTTATGGAATATCCACAGCAGCATTTATAGGAGTGCAGAAAGCGTATGCTTCTGACCTTTCCCCAACAAACTTAAGGGGCACAGCAATGGGCATGTTCCAGATGGCTATCGGGATTGCAGCATTGCCTTCAAGCGTTATTGCAGGATACCTTTGGAAAGTTGTATCTCCAGAGGCAACATTCATATTTGGGGGTGCAGCTTCACTGCTTGCGGCATTACTGATGATATTTTTCAAACCAAAACCAGGGAGCATTACCGGCAGGACAGGTGCCAAGAGAACCAGAAGCAGTTAGTTAGAATATTTTATGGCGCTTTTTTTGTATCGTTTTTTCCTCTAATTTCTCTATCAGCGCCGCGGCCTTTCTATGCCCTTCCATAGCGTGTGCAGTGTGGGAGAACAGGGTTGTTGTTTCCCTTATGTAGTTTGACCTAATTTTACCTATTGCAATTTTCAAAACATCCAAATCTATAAATTCAGGGTCGAGCACAACACCACATCCGGCCCTTTCAGCACCCTGTGCATTGTTCACCCGTTCAGTATATCCCTTTAATGGGATTGAGATTACCGGCGTGTTTGCGCTCACAGCATTCATGATGGTTGTATGGCCGCCGTGGACTACAGCAAACGGTGCCTGTGCAATAGCACTAGCCATATCCTCCTCGCTTAGGTGGCCATCTGCCATTATTGGGTTGTACCCCATTTTATCAAGAAGCTCAGCGATATGCTCAAAGCTTTTATGCTGCATCCGTGTCCCACCGACACTTACAAGCGGTCTCCTGCCTTTTTTGTCCTCAGCAATAAGTGACGTTGGCCCAACAAAATGGAACTTCCTGGCACTGCCGAAATAACTTAGGTTATCACGCGAGAAGTCAAACGGCGGCGTGAAATCAGGCACGATTATTATATCGGAGCTGTCAACAACACTTTTTGAGAATATATCAGAGCCACTTTCAACGATATTGCTTATTTTTGGGAACACATACCACAGCTTTGTGCAATTTGCGATTGTTACGGTGCTTTTTCTGAGCATTTTTGCTACGAACAACCCAAGCAGGTACCCATCTACAACCACAACATCTGCCCTGCAGTCTGTTATGATATCACTTGTCCTTTTTATGAGGCCCGGCCCAAGCTTTTTTGCATTATCCAGGAGGCTCTGTTTTATGTTTACTTTAAAGCCTTGTGCAACAACATCACCGAATGGCTTTAGCTCGTATGCACCAGGGTATCCGTTTTCCTCAAGTATGCGCAGGGCGTCCCCAAATGAGGAAGCAGTTATCTTATGCCTTTTTGCAAGCTGTTTCATAATAGGAAGTGTCCTGTATACATGTCCCTGCCCAACACCGTTTATCATAAAATGTATACGCATGGATGGATATTATATATGAATGCTTTTATTTGAGAATGCGGCAAAAAACCAACTGCCAGGAATAGAAAAGTTTATTAATAATAACTATGCTAAGTGATTTGATGTCCCCGTTTGTAATACACCACAAGGTAAACAATGGAAAGTTCTCACAGCCGGAAAGGCTTCGTGCGCAGGACAAGTTCCAGCTTAAGCTGTATACCACGGGTGGGGAGAAGCTGCTTACGTTTAGTATTGATGGCTTCTTGAAACACGTGGTTAGGGAGATGAACAGAAGTAGAGATAGGTTTGATAGGAATAGGGCACATTACACCGAGGAAGAGGTGAAGCCTCTTTTTGTGAAGTTCATACGCCATCAGAAGCTTGACATTTCCGACCCAGTGGTGCAGGCGATGTCATCAGCGTTGAGCGAGCTTGTCCTTTCAGGTGTCCTTCTTCTGGGAACAGAGAAGGATATTGAAGGTGAAAGCGGCTTTTCAGCACACAAACTGCCAACTGAAGGTATTAAAAATGACTAAATATGCTTTATACCTTCAGGCCAACATATAAGCAAAAAGTAGGTTTTATAACTGCGGCACGTTTTCCTCTTTTATGTTTTTATTGTATCTTATACCTTAGCAGTGCAATTGCACCGCCAAATGCCTTTACCTGCTCTGCAGCCTGGCTTTCAGATGGTACGATGCGTATGTTGCCTCCGTGTGCCTTAACCTCATCAACAAGCTTTTCGTAAAAAGCATCCCCCCACAGGTTTGTGTCAAGTATAATCAGCACGTCAATAGCACTGCTTTCAGCTGCCCTGAGTAGCTCTTCCCTGCCATATGCTGAAAGCCCATCACCGCGGCCAGCACTGCCTAAGAACCTCTCAATATCCCTGAACACCGTGTGCATCTGCTCATTTTCAAGTATGCGGTGCATTTCCTCGCTCTTCAGCAGCTCATATACACCACTGCGCTCATTGTTTGATGCCGAAACAACTTTAACGCGTTTTGCAATGTCCGGCTTTTCATTTTTTAAGTATGCATAAAAGTTATCCTTTGCAAACCCAGGCCCACCAATAATTATTGTGCCCTCAATCTTCTCAAGCTCGCCAGCAATCTCACTGAAAAAGCCACCTGTCTCTATATTCTTGTCTTTTTTGGATGAGGTATTATGCAGCTCAAGCCCGAATTCAATGCCATATTGCTTGAGCGAGGCAAACATCGCCTTGTCATAATCAATTAGGACTATGCTTATGATATTTCTCCTGCTTGCCTTGACAGCATCACGCAGCATATCAAGCTCAAAATCCTTCCATTCCTTGATTATCCTGACCTGCTCGCCGATTTCTATTTCAATTGTATGATGTGATCCAACAGGCGCTATATCCTCAGGACGTATTTCCAGGATTTTGCCAGTCGCCCGCAGCCTACCGGAATCCTTGTGCAGCTCGCACTTCTCAACCTCAATGGTAATATTAACACTTATCCTTTCCTCCCTATTGCTGCCCTGCGGCTTGTACTTCCTCGTGCTGTGTGATTTTACAACCGTGCCTGGCGTTATTAATTTATAAGTACACCATAAATCCTCAGCGGTTTCCGGAACAAGCGAAACCACACCTTCTTTCCTGTTGATATCCGCCCTCATTATTGCACCTGTTTTAATTTGCATTATCTACTTTTAATCTTCCTAATTTTACTGCAATATTCCATATAAGCATCTGCATTATAACATATCCAATGATTAGGCCAGGCCAGCCGTACTTTGACAGGAAAGACTTGTTCCACCTTTCCGCAATCTTCTTATGAAGGTCCCACTCATAATTATATGCCTCTATAGATGTCTGTGCTTCTGCAAGGTCTTTTTCAGTTGGTATTCTATCTTTTGCACATATCCTGTTATCCATCATTTTTATTTTGCCTTCTTCCACCACGAAAGGGTACACTGCACATACGCTTGGCTTGTATGGATGTATGCCGCAGCCGTATTCACCACCTTCCCTCATAAAAACGCACCCTCCCTGTATGCGCCTTTTCATCATAAACCCATATAACTTGCCATTAATCCTGAAGCAGTAACCGTCATCCACCTCCTTTTCACAAACATAAAAGAAGTCATTCCACCCGTGCGATAGTATGATAAATATGTCTACTGCACTTAGTGGAATGCTATAATAACCACAGCAGGAATAATCACATCCTTTGCAGAACTCCATGTAAACAATATGTGCAAATTTAATAAATAGCTTGCCAGCTTAATATCCACCATGCCAGCACCAAGAAGGATAGCTGTGATAGACAGGGGAAAATGCATACGTGAGAAGTGTGGTTACTTATGCAGGAGCATATGCCCCCCAGTCAGGATGGGGAAAGATGCTATTGTTATTGATGATAAGGGGTTTCCTGTAATAGATGAAGTGCTGTGTACCGGGTGCGGCCTGTGCCCAAAGAAATGCCCTGTTTCAGCGATACGCGTAATAAACCTTGCAGGTGAGGCAGGCGAGCCTATCTTTCAGTATGGTGTGAACTCTTTTCGCCTTTACAACTTTGCACTACCTAAGCAGTCAGGTGTAGTGGCGCTTATTGGCCGTAACGGCATAGGTAAGACAACATTACTTGAAATTATGTCTGCCAAGCTGCTCCCTAACTTTATGGATTTCTCAAAAAAGCTCACGATTGATGAGGTGATCTCAAGAACAGCACACAGGGAGCTAAAGAACTATTTTGAGCAGGTCAAATCTGGAGGGTATAAAATCAGCTATAAGGTCCAGAATGTTGAGCTTCTTGCCCGCCTTGCTCCGAACAGCACTGTTGAAGAGGTGCTTGCAGAGTTTGACAGTGGCAACAAGCGCGCTTCAATCTCAGACCGGCTTAATATGGGAGGGTTTATTAAGTCAAAGCTCTCCTCTTTGAGCGGTGGCGAGCTGCAGAAAGTGGCAATTGCAGCTGCAATGCTTAGGGAAGCATCCCTGTATTTCTTTGATGAGCCGTCCATATACCTTGATATATACGAAAGGATGCGCGTGGCACGCGAGATTGCATTTCTTTCACAGTCAAAACCGGTGATTGTTGTTGAGCACGACCTTGCACTTCTTGATTATCTTGCAGATTATGCATACGTGCTTTACGGCGAGCCGGGCGTTTATGGAGTGGTAAGCGGCATAAAGAATGCGCGGGCCGGCATAAACGAGTTTATGGAGGGGTACCTCCGCGAGGAGAATGTCAGGTTCAGGGAGCGTGCCCTCCGCATTGAGCTGTTCTCCACATCAGAAGTATCAAAGAAAGTGCTGTTTGTATATGACTCAATGGAAAAATCCCTGGGCAGGTTCAAGCTCAAAGTTTCAGGTGGTGACGCGCGGCGTGGTGAGGTTATAGGTATTGTCGGGCCAAACGCAATCGGCAAATCCACATTCATAAAGCTTATTGCAGGTGTTGAGAAACCAGATAATGGCAATGCGCCCACAGGCCTGACTGTGTCTTACAAGCCGCAATACATTGACCTTGGGTTTGAAGGCACGGTACAGGAGTTCTTGCTTAAAAACAAAATAGACCAGTCGTATATTAAGGAGTTCGAGCTGGAGCACTTGCTATTCAAGCGCGTTCCCAACCTCTCTGGTGGTGAGATGCAGAGGCTAGCGATTGCATATACGCTCTCTGCTGATGCAGATATATACCTCTTTGACGAGCCATCGGCATTCCTTGATATTGAGCAGCGCATGCGCCTTTCCACGATAATTAAGCGTGACATTTCCGAGAAGGAGAAGGTTGCACTTGTGGTTGACCACGACCTCGTGTTCATTGATTCAATTGCGAGCAGGCTAATACAGTTTTCAGGCCAGCCTTCCATTAGTGGAAATGCATCTTCACCCCTCGATAAGGTTGATGCAATGAACTCATTCCTCAAAGAGCTTGGCATAACCCTTAGGAGGGATAAGGAGACACTGCGCCCAAAGATAAACAAAGAAGGGTCGGTGCTCGACCGCGAGCAGCGCGAGGTTGGCAATTACTATTACCACGTAAAGTAATCCTCTATACACTCATCTTATGATAATTGGTAAAGCTCTAAAATAATGCATGCACCCTAAAATGCATAATCCAGGATAAGGTGTGATATGTATCCAGTAAAGAATGCGAATGCAAGCACAATTGCGCTTTTTATATTAAGCAGGAGTAGTACGGCATACACCACAATCCCAAGCAGTAATGCAAACTTCCAGGAGTGTATAATCCCCCTATGCCTGGGAATAAGAAGCTCGCTCACCCCTAAGAGCAATATACCCATTATAATTCCCCCAAAAATAGCAGCAGGCAAGCTTACCCCAATTGAAAGCAAAAATACAAACGATAATATTGCACCTGCACCCAACCCAATTTTCCTGTACGTTTTTCTTGCAGTCCCCTGTGGATGGTCTATATCCGGGAGCAGTGAAGCCCCAATTGCTATGAAGCCACAAAGAACCTTTTCCTCAACACTTCCCGCGGCTGTTGCTGCCAGTAGTACCCCAACCACCGCTCCACCAAGTACGTGCGCAAGCGCATTTGGCATAACCCCTTTTCCCTCGCAAATACTATATGCTTATCTTTTTACAGGCACTCTCAGCTCATATCAGCACAGCAGTAACACCCGTCTTTCTCTCAAACACAACATCCGCTTTCTCACTGAGCATCTTTGCAAGGTCTTTCACTCTTATTCCTTCCACACCCATTCGCATATTACCACCACTAGTGATTTTGGTAAGGGTATATATTGCGCTTTTGGAAGTGGGTTTCCAATTGCCAGTATTTGCCTAAAGTCAAAAGAAGATAACCTATGCAAAGCATTCTTGTTAATTGCCAGCGCTTAATCAAAAGCAGCATAGAAATAGTATGTCTCAAACACACCATTACCAAAAGCAGTAGGAACAATAATCTCAAAGTTTGCAGGTGTATTATCAAAGGCCGCACCATTTGCATCTATACGCGTACAAAACAGCATATTGCTTTTTGAAGGGGATTTTTTTGTCTTGAGTGCACACGTCCTGAAACCACCAGCTGCACCAGTGTCTGCAAAGTCCGCACCGGTTACGTTTGCGCTTCCAAGCAAGATATCACACCCTAGCCCGACAAACGTGTTCCTCCCGTTATCAGCCGCATCCCCAAAACCCCACGCACCATCAACATCCCTGCCGCTTGCGCCTGTCACATTTATGCTTAACATCGATGAATTAGTTGATGCGCATACAGTACCACCGTATGCAGGCGCCCAGTTCCACATATAAACATAATTAGAAAGGCCTCCTGCATTGGTTGTAAGATAAATACTACCTACAATATCACCATAGAAAGCAGCCCATCTGTCTGTAAGTGTTCTTGAGCTTAAGTTCAGGTCGCTGATGTTGCCTCCTTCAATATTTGCCCTCCCTGCCTCGCCAGTACCACTCCATCTTGCCAGGCTTGTCCTGTTTGTTACGTTTGCGCGGTATATGTCCGCAATTGTGTAGTTTAGTGTGCTACCATTACCAAGAATCCCGTATATGCTCGCAGGCAGTAAATTGTACACAGTCATTTTATGCAGTACAATATCAAGAGTTGCACTTACGCGTGACCATCCCGAGCCGCTATATTTTGCGAGCTCAAACGATTCCTCATCGTACCCGCTGGATTCACTCAGCGTCCAGAGCCATTCTATCTTGTTTATGGATGCAACGCCGCTAATATTAAGGAACTTGCCTTCAAACGAAGATTTGCCGGGTGGTAGGGGATATGTGTTCCTCACCCACTTAATTGCAAGCTCTTCACCGTTATTTATGGTATCAAATATGTTAAGGACCGTCTTGTTGACAAACCCGCCGTTTGGATTATCTATCGTGATGTTTGTAACACTAATGGAAGTTGTAACACCTCCTGACTCTGCATAGAACTCTGTTGAGCTGTTGTACACGTGCACGTTTTTAATCTGCGCCCCGTAAGAATCTAGTATATATATCCCGTACAAATCGTTGTTGTATGTGGTAAACGTGTCAACAACCACATTATTGCTTGTATCAATATAAAGCCCATTATCCGAGCCATAGCCAGTGTTGTTTTCCATCTTTGTCCTGTGTGATAGTTGTCCCACCGCAAAACCAGTATCAGAATTTCTTAT
This sequence comes from Candidatus Micrarchaeia archaeon, assembly GCA_038874595.1. GTDB lineage: Archaea > Micrarchaeota > Micrarchaeia > CAILAH01 > CAILAH01 > CAILAH01. The sequence continues at coordinate 47,714 of JAVZCB010000005.1, read as the reverse complement.
GGCAATGTTGTTTTTTAGGGTGCAGTTCTCGCTTTGCTCAACAAGAAATCCTACTATGCTTTCACTAGCAGTGTTTTTTATAAGCGTGGTATTACCGGAAGAGGTAAACCTAAATCCCCATGTCCCTCCTTTTGCTGAATTATTGTAGACATAGTTGTGGTGTGAGGCAAGTTCTGCATATACTCCCCGTATCCCATTGTTCTCAAGTGTGTTTCCTGTGAGGTTGTTATACATAGATAACAAAGTTAGGGATATCCCATTAATTACGTTATTATAGATTTTATTATCCTTGACTGTGTTTTTTGTTGAGAGGGTTATAATCACCCCTTCTTTTTGTGAATATATGTAATTTTTCTCAACAATATTCTTCGATGAGCTCAATATTGAAATCCCATATTCGTTTGAGTGCACAGTGTTATTGAAAATAGTATTGTTTTGGCCACCATTAACCACAAAACCATTACCGTTATTATTTGAAACTACTTTTTCAATTCGCGAGTTTTGTGTTTCGTGAAAATATATCCCATCGGTATAATCATAAATCCCGCGGCAATTTTTTATTGTTACGTTTGTTACTGGTAAATTGCTGACAACCAGAATACCATAAGTTAATCCAGCAGTTCCATTGTTGTGTATATAGTGGTTGTTGCAGTCAAATATGACATCACTTGAAGTGATTTTTACACACGCTTTTCCATCCACAATCGGATCACTATAAGGCGCGCCAGCATAATCTTCACTCATAACATACGTGCCCGGGGCGCTTATAGGTGTAGGACAATCTGCAGCATTTACAATAACCATGAGCGATAAGATAAACATAAAGGATAGTAGCACCCACTTTAATTCCATAACACCATCAATACTTCATTAGTAATGTTTTTATATCTTGTATTACGCTTCCGCATTCAGGTATTTCCTTGCATCTTTCTTACGAAATGGTGCAAGCGCTCCACCCGCAATCTTTGCAAGACATGCATCCAGACTCTTTTGCAACGTTTGTGCTATCGCACGACGGGCATATGAGAACACTCTGTGACACTTTATGGTTTTGTACAACATTCCCGGCAGATTCAGCTAGAAGTCGTACTTTAGTATGCTCTTTCCCAACAATTACTTCCTCATTGCTTTTTATGACAGGGTTTATTTCCCCTAACTCCCCATTGTTTAAAACAGGATTTACTATTGGCTCAACAGAGGTAACTACCGAGCTTTCAGCAGAGCCAGCAACACTCATTTGGACAATCCCACCCTCAACAACGCTTTTAAGCGGAGCAGTAATAACCGCTTCAGCGCTTGATGCGGTGCCCCCAGTGAGTTTTAGGTAATCAGAGAGATACGGTCTCTCGATCATTATCGACCTTATAACACCCAACGTGTAATCGCTTATTCTTGCTCCTACTCTTTGCCCCTTCTTCTCACCGTTCAGGTTAAGCACCTGCCTGCTCTTGGACTCATCTCTGTAAATAGTTATCCCTTTGCAGCCAAGCTCGTGCGATATGAGATATGCCTGCTCAACATCCTCAACAGTAATGCTGGATGGCATGTTAATTGTCTTGCTGATGCTATCAGTAATCCACATTTGCATTACAGCCTGTGCCATTATGTGGTCTGCCCAGTGAATATCCATCGCAGTCACAAATACATCTTTTATATCTTTAGGCATCACTGAATCCGGCAGTCCCTGGATGCTCCCGTAATTATCAACGATACTCTTGACAAGCTCGCTTGAATAGAGTCCGCGCTTCTTGATTTCTTCCTCAAAGACCTCATTTGTGTAATAGAAAGACCCCACAGAAACCCTCTTCTCGAACGCAAGTGAGAACACCGGCTCAATCCCAGTGCTCGCATCTGCAATCATCCCAATCGACCCCGTTGGGGGTGCAGTTGTGACCATGGCGTTTCTCAAGCCGTTTCTCTTTATTTTTTCAACAAGGGCATCCCAGTCGCACGTCCACTCCTCCTTATGATAGTACCCCTCGATAGGCAGCTCACCTTTCGGATAATCGGTCTCATCATATATCGGGAAAGTACCTCTTTCCACGGCAGTTTCGCTTGATGAATCGTATGTGTAATATGTGAGGTGCTCTGCAAGCTTCTTTAAGAAGATGAACCCTTCCTTGCTGTTGTATTTTATCTTCAGCTTGAACAACGCATCAGCAACACCCATCAGCCCAACACCAATCCTTCTTGATTTCTTTGTGGTGATATCTATATCCTCAATAGGATACTTGTTTATGCTTATTATATTGTCAAGAACACGTGCAACAAATTTTATAGTTTCGTGATACGCTTCCCAGTCAAACTCATACTCACCAGAATCGTTCTTCACCACAAAGTTGCCTACATTTATGCTCGCCAGGTTGCAGGATTCATACGGGTAAAGTGGCTCCTCACCGCACGGGTTTGTTACGCGCACATCCCCGCGCAGCCGTTTCATAACGTTTCTCTTGTTGATATTGTCAAAGAAGAGAACACCCGGGTCAGCTGACGCCCAGGCGTTATATGCAATCAGGTTGAACAGTTTTCTCGGGTCAGTCTTTCTTATGATAGCGTTTGTTCGTGGATGCCTGAGCGGGTAATCCTCCCCTCTCTCAAGGTACGGCCAAAAGTCCGCGGTTATCCCAACAGATATATTGAAATTTTCCAAAACACCCTCCTTCCCCTTTGCAGTCACAAACTTTTCTATATCCGGGTGCCATATCTCAAGGATACCCATATTTGCAGCTCTCCTAACCCCGCCCTGCTTGATTACCTCGGATACGGCATCTATCATCCTCATAAAGGAGATTGGGCCGCTTGCCACTCCGGTTGTTGAGGCTACAATGTCTCCCTCGGGCCGTAGCTTTGAGAAATTCATTCCGGTACCGCCACCGCTCTTGTGTATTATTGCGCAGTCGTGCGCCAGCTTCATAATTGATTCCAAGTCATCCTCAACATCAAGCGTAAAGCATGCGGAGAGCATTCCAAGTTTCCTTCCAGCATTAACCAATGTTGGTGTGTTTGGCATGAAATCCTTGCTTGTCATAAGGTCAAACGCGCGCTGTGCAATCATTGCTGCACGCGTAAACTCTCCCCTTTCGAGCATTTTTAGCACTTCGGTAAAGCGTATCTTCATCCTGCCCTCCTGCGCAAGCTCCCTGTACAGTGCAATCATCCTGCTAAAATTCCATTTGTTAATCTTGTAGCCGTTCAGGCTATACTTATTATCATAGTCATCAAGCCGCTGTGCATACTCAGCAAGCTCAATATCCGCATCCTCCTTTCTTATGATAAACTTCGGCTCCTTGGAATATACACGAGTATCATAAAATATCTCAGGTAGGGACATTGCAAGCGCAACACGCTGGAACATCTGCTTTGGTGTTTCAACAGGCATATCCTTGTCATCTTTTATGAGATACCGCGCAGCAAGCAGGCGCAGTGCATTTATACTGAACCTCTTGTCAACCTCATCAAGCTCAGTCTTATTTAGTATCTTCTTTTTTTCCTCCCGAAGCTTTGTCTTCTCGTTTCTATATATGATGTATGACTTGGCAACCCTAAACAGGTTGTTCTTCATGAGCGCGACTTCAATTATATCCTGGACCTCCTCAACTGTAGGGGTTTTATCCTTAAACACCATGTTTATGCTCTTGAGCGCATCTGCCACAACCTTCTCTAACATATCGGCCTTGTAAGAATTCTCAGCAATCATTGCCTTCTTTATTGAGTTTTTCATCCTGTTAATTTCAAAAGGGACTTTCCGTCCATCACGCTTAATTATCTCCTTTGGATAATCTCCCATTAAAACACCCCGCTTAGGCAGTAAAACTCATAGGCATGCGATTTTACTTAACCCCCCGCACCAATACATTATAGCAATTTCTATTTAAGCTTAAAATTCAGGCGGAAATTTTATGCCCATATTTAATCTTAACTTTTCAGGCGGTAACGCTTTTTCTTTGTTTTTTTAGAGGCAAAAAACACCTTAGTTAATCTGTTTGAGCAAAAAAGCAATTATAAAAGCGCAATTCGCTTTTATAAGCTTCTATTCACTATAATTTTCAAAAAAAGCGCTTTTATGATTTTTAACCTGTTTTAGCTTTTCCTGCTATCAAAATGTTTTTAAGTATGAAATACAATAATATATACTGAGTGGGGCAAAATGATCAGCCAGATGAAAACAGCAACAGTGCAGGCATGCGATTTTATTGTTGAGCCTTCGCAGTCCCCCGCAGAGAAGGCACATAGGATAAACAGTTTTCGAAAAAATGCTATGCTGCCCTTGACAAACAAGATAAATAAGCTCATCCCTGACTTAAATTGGATTTACAAGCAGGGACATGACGTACAGCTCGGCTATGCACTTATTTATGCTACCCTGAAAGGTGACAGCGGTGCGGTCAAAGCACTGCTTGAAAGCGGTGCAAACCCAAACGTGGTTGATGATGAGGGCACACCTGTAATAGTATTGGCTACAATGTGCAACAGGATTAGGATTGTATCCCATCTGCTCAATGCAGGCGCACAGGTTGACCTGCCGACAGTGCTTGGCGACAACGCACTGATGTGGGCGGCATCACTTAGCGAAGTAACAATTGCAAAGATGCTTATTGATGCAGGAGCGGATGTCAATGCACGCAACTTCTCTGGCTCCACGGCGTTGATGTTTGCATCAGCGAGCGGTAGCATGCGCATAGCCAGGATGCTGGTTAATAATGGCGCGTGGATATTGTTTGAGGATGAATGGCAGCATACTGCAATTGATATAGCACGCATGTGCGGCAACAACAATATTGCAGATTACCTCTTCAAGAGGCATTTTTGCTATTGAGTGGGTGTAACATAATCCAGCATTAAGGCATGCGGTCCTTTTGCATGATTGCATATTTTTAACATTATTTGCATACACCTTATCATGAAGCCGGTAATCACACTTTCGATAGGTGGTAGCCTTATTGTCCCTGGCGAGCCAGATATTGAGTACATAAAAAGGATAGCTGCTCTTTTGTTAAAGCTTTCAAACAAGTACAAATTTGCTATAGTGACGGGTGGTGGCGCGGCAGCACGCACCTACGCGCGTGCAATGAGAAAGATTACGCCCAACGAGTTTCTTGCAGACCAGGCGGCCATAATGAGCACGTGGCAGAATGCATACTTGATATTGGCAGCACTGCACGAGAAGGCATACAAAACACTGCCAAAGACGTTTGATGAGGCCGCACAGGCCCTTGTTACAAACGATTTTGTTGTTATGGGGGGCACACTGCCAGGTATCACCACCGATACTGATGCAGTCCTGCTTGCTGAGCGTGTGGGCTCAAAAAGGATAGTTAACATAAGCAATGTCGATGCGATTTATACAGGTGACCCGCGGAAGGATAGCAACGCACAAAAAATCAAGAAGATGACTTCAAATGAGCTTGTTATGCTTGCAGCCGTGAAAGACTCAAGAAAAGCAGGTGAGAATTTCATATTTGATGTGCTGGCCTGCAAGCTGCTTGCCCGCTCCGGGATAGAAGCACACTTTGTTACCGGGAGAAATATGGCCGATGTGGAGAAAGCCATTTGTGGTAGGCCGCACAATGGCACTGTCATAAAAGGATAGGCAAAAAAGCGCGCAGGCACTTGGTATTATCAATAAGAATCTCAATAAAACTCAATAAGCAGCACACAGCACACTTGTTGGTAGTAACGGTGTTAACTAATAATTATTTTTAATGTTGCAGCAGAAATTTTCTGATGCGGATTGGATACCCGTGCATAAACAGAGGTATTGGATGCACTTCAAACACCACGTTCAGGCTTGCGTCGTACTCAGAGCAGAACATGGAAACACACATAACAAATAATCTGGCCTGCCTCGAGAAGATACTCCAATTCAACGTAGAAAACGGCCTACTTTTCTTCAGGATTTCCTCAGACCTAATCCCGTTTGCATCACACCCCATCTGCACATATGACTGGGCAGGCAAGTTTGCCAGGAAGTTCAGGAGTATAGGCAAGCTCATAAAGGAAAATGGGATACGCATTTCAATGCACCCGGACCAGTTTGTCCTGATTAATGCACTTGATGATGATGTGGTTAAGAGAAGCATTGCAGAGCTAGAATACCACGCCAAGGTTCTTGATTTGATGTGCCTGGGAAGAGATGCAAAAATCCAAATCCACGTTGGTGGTATTTATGGAGATAAGGCCGCTGCGATTGAGAGGTTCGCTGAAAGGTACAGGGCGCTCCCCGCCTCAGTGCGCAAGCGCGTTGTGGTTGAGAATGATGACCATCAGTTCTCATTGAAGGACTGCCTGCGGCTTAACAGCATTACGGGTGTGCCAGTGCTGTTTGATAGTTTTCACCATTCCTTGAATAATAATGGTGAAAGTGTGCGCAACGCAATGCTACTTGCTGAGAACACGTGGGCCGAACCGGACGGCCCGTTAATGTGTGATTACTGCTCGCAGCAGCGCGGTGCAAGGCCAGGTACGCACGCGAATTCAATAGATATCAAGGATTTTGCAGAGTTTCTCTCTCATACAAAAGGGATAGAATTTGATTTAATGCTTGAGATAAAAGATAAGGAAAAGAGCGCATTGAAAGCGCTCAAGTTTCTAAATACGTCAGCACGTTAATTCCAGGAACGTGGCAGTAGTGCTTAATGCTCTTTTTTGTTGGCACTTTCATCTGAAAGCTTCCATTCACCCTTGAACTGGACTTTCTTTGCACCGTGCTCTTTCAGCTCGCGTGCAATAAGTGCAACCGCTGCAGAGTCGCGCGCCCTCTTATCATCAAATATGCTCACACCAAGGTCTACTGAAACATTATCTCCAGATACCTTCACATCTGCCTTCATCTCATACTTCTCCGAAAGCAATAACGCCTTATCCTGAAGCGATTTTGCATCCTTGAGCACCTTAACCTCATACTTCAGCGGGACCCCAGACAATGGATGATTGAAATCCACAACCACCCTACCACTGTTCACAGCCCTAATAGTTGCGGGCGTATTATCTATATTAATAACCTGACCTGGCACAGGGTTGATATTTGCCTCCCTGAACTGCTTGAGCGGGATTATCCTTACCAGGTCCTCGTTTCTTTTTCCAAACGCTTTTTCAGGTGGGATCTCAAATTCCTTCGGCACGTTTTCTTCCATCCCAATGATTCCCTCATCAACACCTTCCAGCACATCGTTATGGCCTGCATGTATTACCACAGCGCCATATTTTTTCTTTGGGTCAAATATCCCGCCTTTTTTTGCTTTCTCAGCATCAGTCGTGTCAATGACATCGCCGCTCTTTGTATATGCAGTATACTCTATCTTTACCAAATCACCTTTCTCTACTGCCATCCATAACACCTTCCGGCACTATTCAAATCCAAAACACTTTAAACTTTATCCCCTTAATCAAACCCATGAAACTTAGCCTGACCCGCATGCAGATAATACAGGCAATCGTAGTACTCGTTGCAGTTATCTTTGTGCTTTCAACACTTGCTACGTGGTTTATGCACCAGCCTAGAAACGGTGGCCAGACAAGCCAGACCCAGAACTTACCTGAAGAAGAGGAGATGAGCCTTTCGGTGGGGATGGGGAACGTTATGCTAGTAGTTAATTCATATTCTCCAGTAATCCGGCTCACGCGACCGAATGCTGCAGCAATGGCTTACCTGAAGCAGTTGCAGGCGGGCAATAAGGTCATTTACCTGGACCAGTCAAACCCACAGTATATCACAGTAACATTATCGTCGGGGGATGATACCCTGCCTGTCGCATCGAACCTGATGTCCTTGGACCAAAATGTGACAATGCTGCTGGAGGCGTATGTGAACAGCAGCCAGGCATTTGATTTTACTCTTCAGAACGGCAGCAAGGTAAAGGCATCAATACCAATGAGCAAGATTAACGTTGCAAAGCCGTACGCGAAGGGCGAGCAGCTGTACTTCAGCGCACTTGTCCAGATATATAAGGGGCAAGTGGTAGGCGCAAAGCTGACCCCACTTGCGCGCACCGAAGTTGTAGATATGCCGGTGCTCCCGTTAAAGTTATATCCGGAGCATTATGCAAGAATGTACTTTATGTGGCACGATAGGGAAGGTGTGCGCAGGTCGCTCGATGCCCTCAACGAATCCCTCAAAGCCATTAATGCAACAAACATCAGGTTCAACTATGTAAGCGATACCACAGTGTATGCAACCGATACATTTAACAAAACACAGATTAATGAGATAAAGAAGTACCTTCCAGGCCTTTATGTGGTGCAGTTTAACAAGCTGGTGTTTTATGATAACTATACATACACGGAGGAGCAGATAAGTGATGTGGTTGCGAAAGTTACAAACAATACAGTTAACGTCTCCTTCTCGCCGCCCATGCTTGAAATGAGGTTTAACTATGAAGGTGACGAGCAGAAAATTGCAAATGCGCTGCAAAGCATAAATTACACGCCCATCTCCGTGGAAGTGTATAGGGTGTGCAACGCATCAACCGGTAACATTGCGATACCGATAGGTGGGAAGGAGTATTATGTAAGGAGTATGTATGTCACTGCCATTCTCCCAAGCACGGTAAAGGCCGGCGTCCCAGAAATTGGGAAGTTTGAGGTTTATATAGTAGGGGATGAGATTGTCAAGGCAGAACCGGTGCTTGAGAAGAAGTACTCGGCAAGCACAGGATAATAAATTAGAAAAGGTTTTGGTAATTGCTAGATTAGTTAAAGGAATTTCCCTTTGATTTGCTTTTTATTTTAAGTTTCCTAAATTATCTTGTATGTCCCTGAAAAACTCATACTCAAAAGGCGCGCGGTTTGAGCGCGAGCTTGCAGATTTGCTTGCACAGCGCGGCTTTATGGTAGTCCGTGCAGCTGGCTCAGGAGTGTACACAACCGCCCCGGACCTTCTCGCATTCAGGAAGATGGAGGCGTATGTGTTTGAGTGCAAGGCGTGGAACAGCAAGCGCCTCTCACTGCGTAAAGAGCAGTATGAGCTCCTTAAGAAGTGGGAAGAGTCCACGAGTGTTTCAGCATATGTTGCGTGGCGTGTACCGCGTGCTGGCTGGCTGTTCATACGTGTAGGCGAGCTGTCAGATAATGCATCAATCTCACTGGAAAAGGCACAGCTAATCAACAGGACAGTGGATGATTTGGTTTAGGTGTTGGTTGAGTGCTTTTAACATCAGGAAGGTTAGCAGCGTATAAATTATGAGGCGTGGTTTAAGTTTTGGGTGCAGGCCATGAATGATATCCCATGTCTGAAAGTTGAAAAAAAGGAGGGAGAGTTAACAAGGAAAAAGCTTGTTGAGCTTAACCTTCTTGATAACAATTACACGATAAAAAGTGATTCCTCATATATCTATTTTCCACTTTCAACCGCAGACCATCCTTATCTTAAAGGTAAGGAAGTTGTAATGGCCCAAGTCAAGCCACGCGAGCGCAGGCCAAGAACGATCGCACAATCACTTGGGATAAGGGAAATCCGCTCATTTGACATAATAGGCGACATTGCAATAATAGAAATACCAGATAGTTTGAAATCCAGGGAAAAGGAGATAGGCAGTGAGATTTTAAGGCTGCATAAGAATGTCAGGGCTGTTTTTGCGAAGGATAGCGGTATTGCCGGTGAGTATAGGGTACGCGGTTTGAGGCATCTTGCTGGTGAGCACAGGACTGAGACGGTGCACAAGGAACGTAAGTGCAGGTTCAAGGTTGATGTGTCAAAGGTATATTTTTCGCCCCGGCTTTCGCACGAGCGTGAGCGGATACTCAAGCAAGTAAGGGATGGTGAGCATATCCTTGCGTTGTTTTCAGGTGTTGCACCGTTCCCCATTATAATAGCAAAAGAGCGGAGCATACTCGTATACTCAATAGAATTGAATCCGGAAGGCCATAAGTATGCGGTTGAGAATGTCAAGCTCAACAAGGTTGAAGGCAAGGTAATCCCAGTCCAGGGTGACGTGAAGGAAGTGCTCAAGGATAAGAAGTTTAATGACTGGGCTGACAGGATAATAATGCCCCTCCCGAAAGATGCGCTTGCATTCTTGCCTTATGTATCACACACTGCAAAGAATGGGTGTATAATCCACGTTTACGGGTTTGCACAAAAAGGTGCAGTCAAGCAGTTATGCGATGAAGCATTATCTTTGCTTGGCAGGCCGGCAGAAATAATATATACGCGCCGTGTGCGCACATATTCTCCTGATACAGACCAGTATGTAATAGACATAAAGGTTATTTAGTGCTGGCAGGTGCAGCTTTTTTGTGTTATGCGAAGATTAATCTATTCAGGATTTATGAGGCCAACCACTCAAGCACACGCTTATCACAGCAGTTTTTTTGTGCTATGTGAAGATTAATCTATTCAGGATTTATGAGGCCAACCACTCAAGCACACGCTTATCACAGCAGTTTTTTTGTGCTATGCGAAGATTAACTTACACCTGTATTTATTTTCTTTATCATTAGTTGTCATTAGTTGTGCTTACCTTTTTTCAGGATTCACAAGCATTTTTTTCAGCTGCGAAACGACATCATCCATATCTTCAATCGCATCGCTCTCCATAACCTTGTAAAACACGAGCTTATTCTCAATCTTTTCATTTGATGAATACATAGTTTCAATCTCAAGCACGTGCAGTGAATATATCTCCTTAATTTTCTCAATTGAATCAAGAACGGCCCTCCTTAGTATCGGATTTCCCGTGCTCTCATAAATCGTCTCAAGCTTTTTCATACAGTTATCCAGCTTGTTATCTATCCGTTCTATAGACTCCTTTTTTCTTTGACTATCTATTATGAATCCAGTAATACGCTTAAAGCCGCTATTGATAATCTCCAATAGTCCTTTCTGCTCTCTGGCTTTGCCACCAGTAAGTTTTTCCTGCTCGCTAATAAGGGCCAACGCTGCCTTATCACTGGCCCTGGCCTGCACACCAGACCTCATACTATAAAAATAGTGGTCGCATTATTTAAACATAACTAATATAACCTATTCATGCAGCTTGCAGACCTAGAGTATTTCTATATTGCCAAGGAGATGAGCGGCAGGTTTATGGGCTCAAGGATAGGCAAGATTTACCAGGTGACAAGTAGGCTATTCAAGGTCCAGGTCTCAAACGAAGATGGGAAGTTTACGCTCTTAATACAGCTGCCGGATTATATAACCTCAACTAAGAGGGAAATCCCATCACCAGAGCAGCCGTCAAACTTCATAATGGCACTCCGTAAGCGCCTCACAAACGGCGTGATTGATAACATAGAGCAGCCAGGGTTTGAGCGCATACTCATATTCAGCATAACCTCGCATGGGAAGCATTATAAGCTCGTTATTGAACTATTCTCAAACGGCAACATAATCCTATGTGATGCAGACCATAACAATGTGATAGATGTGATTTACAGGCGTGAAAGCTGGCGTGGAAGAGAGCTGAGAAAGGGAGTACCATACCTATTTCCCCCATCAAAAACTTCACCTTTTTCTATTGAGCCGAGGCACATTACCCTCCACGGTAAGAAGACACTAATGGCAGGCATCCTGTCACAGGTTGCGGTAGCGCCAAAATACTTAGAGGAGGCATTTGTGCGCGCCGGCATCGACCCGCGCTCTGAGCGCGAGCCAAACGCAGAAGACAAGGAACGCCTGTTGTATATGATTAAGGGCGTGTGTGCTGAGGGCAATTATTACATATACAAGAAGGACGGCAAACTGGTGGATTATTCTGTTGCGCATCTTACGAAATATGAGAGCAGCGAGTATGAAAAGATAAAATTCAAATCTGTGCTTGAAATGGTTGATACGATATACGAGCCAGCACTTTCAGAAGATGATACGGATGCAGGAGCAGCAGAAACGGAAGAGCACCGCAAGCTTGCACTGGCAAAGGTAAAAGAGCGGCTTGCCGGGCTTGAGACTAAGGAGAGGAACGCACGCGCATCTGCAGCTTACATACATAGGAATTATCATAATATAGACCAGATGATACATCTTGTCCGCCAGCTTAAGAAGCAAGGCAGGAGTGAGCATGAGATAAGCAAGGCACTTTCGCACATTGAAAAGAATGCACGGTACAAGGATGGAATGATAATAATCAAAATCAAATGTTAGGGGGCGTGTGCAATGGCAAAGTATTACATTACAACTGCAATCCCATACGTTAATGCATCACCACACCTTGGGCACGCACTTGAGTTTATCCAGACAGACGTGCTTGCGCGCTACCATAAATTGCGCGGTGATGATGTATACGTTGTTACAGGTGCGGATGAGAACAGCCTTAAGAATGTACAGGCCGCAGAAGCCAAGGGAATAACACCTGCAGAGTTGTGCGCCGAGAACGCCGAGCGTTTCAGGAAGCTTGCAGATACGTTGGGACTGTCTTATGATTCTTTTGTGAGAACATCTGTGAGTGCGGAGCACCGAAAAGGTGTCCAGAAGATGTGGGAATTGTGCACCAAATCAGGTGACATCTACAAGAAGAATTATCGCGGCCTCTATTGTGTAGGGTGCGAGGCGTTTTACGAAGAGCACCAGCTTGAGAATGGCCTATGCCCTGAGCACAAGAAACCGCCAGAAGTTGTTGAGGAGGAGAACTATTTTTTCAGGTTATCCAAATACCAGAAGCAGCTCGAGGAAATGATTACTAGCGGGAAGCTGAAAGTTATCCCAGAATCAAGAATGAATGAAATGCTTCATTTCATACGGGAAGGCCTCCAGGATTTCAGCATATCACGCTCAGTGAAGCGTGCACGCGGCTGGGGCGTCCCGGTACCGCGCGACCCAAACCAGATAATGTATGTGTGGTTTGATGCGCTTGGCACGTACCTCACAGGGGTTGGGTATGGTTCTGATGATGTAAAGTTTTCAAGATACTGGCCTGCTGACGTGCACGTAATAGGGAAGGGCATACTGAGGTTCCATGCAATCTACTGGCCAGTAATGTTACTCTCAGCAGGCTTGCCTGTGCCCAAATCTATTCTTGTGCATGGTTATATTACAGTTAACGGCGAAAAGATGAGCAAATCCCTTGGGAATATAGTTAACCCGTTTGGGGTTGTCCAGCGGTTTGGTATAGATGCTTTTAGGTATTGCCTCCTGGGCGAAGTCTCAACATTTGAGGATGGTGACTTTTCTGAGAAGGTGCTTGCTGAGAAGAACAACAATGAGCTTGTTGCAAATGCAGGTAACCTTATTAACAGGACAATCGTTTTCATAAAGAATAATTTTGATGGGAAGGTGCCTTACGGCCCACTTACAGAGCAAGATAGGGCATTTATCTTAGCACAAGAGGATAGGTGCAAGCGCATAACCTCTCTTCTTGACCAGATGAGAATCAAGGAATCGCTAGGTATAGTTATGGAATTCTCCAGCAGTGCAAACAAGTATTTCCAGGAGAACGCGCCGTGGAAGGCAGTTAAGGAGGATAAGGTGCGCGCATCCACAGTTCTTTATATCCTTGCAAACCAAGCGAAGGACCTTGCAATACTGTTATGGCCTTACATCCCGCACGCAAGCGAAGAAATATTCAAGCAGCTTGGTATTGAAAGGCGCGGGTGGGATGATTTGGGTGTGTTATCATTAAAGCCGGGACACGCATTAGGAGAGCCAAGGCCCGTTTTCAGGAAGATTGATGAAAAAGAGGTAGCTGCTGCAATGGCGCAGGCGCAACAGCAAAAAACTTTAACCTCATCTTTATCCCAACAGCCTATAACGTTTGCAGACCTGGACCTTGAGATAGGCGAGATAATCTCAGTTGACAAGCATCCGAACGCAGAGAAGTTGTACGTTGAGAAAGTTTCAATGGGTGATGGCATACGGCAGATTGTCTCCGGCCTTGCACCATATTACAAGCCGGAAGAGCTTGTTGGCAAGAAGGTAATCATAGTAAAAAACCTCAAGCCGGCGAAGATACGTGGTATTGAGTCTGCAGGGATGCTGCTTGCTGCAATGTCTGGTGATGAGGTTGAGGTGCTGAGTGTGCCACATTCACGGCCAGGTGATAAGGTTGTTGCTGAGGGTATATTACAGAAGCCGCGTGATGAAATAACGATTAAGGAATTTGAAGGTATTGCCCTCTCTATAAAAAGTTATGAGCTCTATGTTGACAGTAGGAAAGTCCTGGTTGCAGGCAAACCGGTGAGGACACTGAGGATTCCGGAAGGCAGCGTTGGCTAATCCCACCACAAGTTCGACAAATATTTATAAAACTCGACAGTGACGTCTTTCTTGCGCACACATTTAAATAGTTTTATGTGTATGTCTAATCGTTTGGTGGTTTTATGCCGAAATATGTTTTAGCGAAACAATTGGCAGGAAAGAAAATAATAACAAGCAATGGCGAGGAGCTCGGTAGGCTCGTTGACATCAAGGTTGCCGAGACCGGAGGTAAGCTACAGACACTTGTCCTGGAAGCAAGCTTTGACAGTTTGCTCGCATCAAAAATGCAGAAGGATGACCAGGGGCATACAGTATTGCCGTATGATGCTGTTATGGCAGTGTCTGACTACATTATTGTAGATAAGAAATCCATTGCCCTTTAAATATTCTGGTTTTATGATTGCAGGAATTGACGAGGCGGGGCGCGGCTCCGTTCTCGGTCCCCTTTCAATTGCTCTTGTGTGCGGTGAAGAGGAGGATTTTTTATCGCTTGAGCTTGCAGACTCAAAACTGCTCACGCGTGCTGAAAGGGAATCGCTTTTTCCTGAAATACGAAAGAAGTTCTACACTTCTTTTGTGCTAATCACTGCAAAAGAGCTTAATGAGCTGATGAGGAGGTTCTCACTGAATGAGATTGAGGCGATGAAGGAAGCGTACCTGCTTGATGAGCTTCCGCTTGAGCCGCACGAAGTGCTCGTTGACTCACCAGATGTGACGGAGCAAAATTTTGCGCACCGCATAGCAAGGCATATGACAAGGAAGTTGCACATCAGGGCAGAGCACAAGGCTGATTTTAATTATCCGGTTGTTAGTGCAGCATCGATTGTGGCAAAGGTAATCCGTGATTGGGAGATAGACAGGATCCGTGACGAGGTCGGCTATAATTTCCAGTCGGGTTACCCATCAGACGAATCAACTGTTGCTGCTGTGCGTGAGATGCTCCGCACCGGCAAAGGAAAAGAGTATGTAAGAATGAGATGGAGCACAGTTGAAACAATCCTTGCGAACCAGCAGAAGCTCCAGGATTATTTCTGAATTATCCGCTGTGCCCTATTGCATTATTTGTACCATTCAAGAAGATGCGCGGGCTCCAGGATTATTTTTGAGTTATTCTACTGTACAAGCATTTCTTTCCCAAACCGCTCAAGAAATATATTCAGCTTGTCTGCTTCAATGGTTGCGCCAGCTGCAATATCGTGCCCACCACCAACCCCTATTCCACTGCATGCCTTCTCGAGTGCTTTTCCTAGGTTCAGGCCGTTTTCAACGAGCGTGCGCGTGCCGCGCGAGCTCAGCTTTATTTTCCCGTCCGCATCAAGCGCAATCGCAAGCACGGGCTTGTCAGGAGATATGGTGCTGTACAGCATCCCTGCAACAACACCTATAATCCCATCATCAATAACTCCCCTCGCATCAACAAAATAGAACGGCCCAATATCAACTATTACTTTCTGAGCATATTCAACACCCTCACGCAGCATCTTCCGGTGGTGCTCGAGCAGCGCTTCTGCACGCTCATATGCGCCCTGCACCTTAAGTAGCACGTTCACGCCAACATCGGGCTCGTTGTGCCTGCCGCAGGCATTCAATAGTGTTGAGAATTCGCTCGCATCCCGCATCTCTGTGCCTTTGGGATATGTAAGCAGCTCGTACACTTCCCTGATTAATGATGCCGCCGTTCTCTTATATCCTTTCTCATAGAGGTATGATACGAGTGCAGAGCGCAGGCGCAGCTTTTCCTCTTCAGTTAGGTCCATGTAAGACCTCCATTTACCGTCAGCATCTTTTACGGGTATATCCAGCTTATTATAGAAATCAAGAACATTCCCCTCATTACCGGTCAGCCCAGGTACGAACGGGTCTGTTGAGTAAAGTAGAAATGGCACGAGCGGCCTGCTCATTCGCCCAAACATGCAAAGGTCATTGTAAGCATTTACGAACCCGCCTTTAATTCCTTCTTCTAGCATTTTCCTGTTCCACCCATACAGCGGTGCCTGGACATCCCCCACCGCACCAACAATCCCTATTGGTGACAGCTCAGGAAACCCAAACGTGAAATACGCTGTGGATGAGCCGGACATTTCACGAGATCCATCAATCCCAAAAAGCCTGGGATTAACCTGAAGTATTGGGCCTTCTTCACAAATGTGATGGTCAATAATAACAACGCGCCTCTTTTCCATCTTGGCCAGCTCTTCCTGGACGCTACCTCCAAAATCAGCAAGTATCACATCCTTTTCCTTTCTTTGTGCAATCTCCCCAAGCTCCTTCTGAGTAAGTTTTCTAAAGCAGAGGCGGGAGTATGCTTTTCCCATCTTTTCAAGTGCAGCCGCAACGAGCGCGCCGCTGCTAAGCCCATCAGCATCGTAATGATGAACAATTAGCACATCCTCCATTTTGCTGATTTCATCACGCGCCTCTTTACACCTTGTGAGAAAACTACTCATACCTCAGTTCAGGCTTTAACAATTTAATAATTGTTGCTATTATATACGACCAATGGATAAGTTCCTGCTAAGCTTCACATTGTACATGTCTTTTTCACTTTTACTTCTTGCATTTACACTTGGCGGCCCTATAGCTGCCCATCTTGGCTATTCAGATGTTGCGAGAGGGCTTTATATTGCCGGTGAGCCGCTCTGCCACCAGTGGATTTACAGGTCATTTTGCATTTTTAATGCAAGCGGTACGTGGTCTGTTGGGGAATGTATACCTCATGATTACAACGGGACCGCGATAGTCCGTACCGTGTTTACTCCGGCATCACATGCATGGGATGGTGTATTCTCATACTCAGTATCACAAATAGGAAGAAACAGGGCCGAGATGGTGCAGCGAGATGGAATGATAGGGTATAAGTTTGTTGTATGCTCACGGGATACAGCGCTATATATAGGAATGGTGTTTGCAGGGCTTGCGTTTCTTTATATCCGCAGGCTTATTCCAGAAACGCCATCACTGCTGTTTCTCTTTGTAGGGCTCATACCTATGGGACTAGATGGCACAGCACAACTTCTTGGGATGTGGGAGAGCACAAACCTGATTCGCGGCTTGACGGGATTTATAGCAGGCGCATTTATTGGATTTTACCTTGTATCACTTCTTTCAGATATTCTCCAAAAGCACAATTTACGACGTAAAGATTGAAACATAACACATCGTCATTTGTCGTAAAAATTGCTTTTGAGAAGTATTTTTAAACATTGTGTGGTCTTAACTTCGTATGCCTCTATCTTTTGAGAGTACTTCTGAAATAAAGATTCCTGAAAGCCCTCTTGAAAGGGTGATTGGGCAGGAGCACGTTCTTGAAATAGCGCATATTGTTGCGAAGCAGAGGAGGCACCTGCTTTTGGTTGGCCCACCAGGTACTGGCAAGAGCTTTATTGCAAACACAATTTCATCCGCACTTCCAAAGCCTACGCAGCAGATTGCTGTTTTAAGCAATTTTGAGAACCCTGACAGGCCGATTCTTGAGATAAAAACCGCAGAGGATATTGAACGTGAGAAAAAGGAAATACTTAAGGCAAAGCTGATTGACCCGCGCGATGCCCCATACTACGTTTCTGAAAGGCTGGGCTTTAGATGCAGGAAATGCGGGACAATAAGCGATCCGGAATCAAACATATGCTTATACTGCGGTGCCGAAAAGTATAGGAGAAACCGTAATATTGAAGATATGTTCTCAAGTGCGCCGCGCATCTCGCGCGATGATAAGGTCCTGATGAAGCGCATAACCCCTGAGGGCAAGGAGGAAGAGCTTACCTATGAGCGTGCGGGCACAAAGGTTAAGGTATACAAAAACAGGACGCGCGCAGGTGGTGAGCAGCAGAGAAAAATCCTGGTCCATCTTGACAGGAATACTTTTGTGCAGGCGACAGGAGCGTCAGAATCGGAATTGCTTGGTGATGTAAGGCACGACCCGTACGGCGGCCACAAGGATATTGGGATACCGCCGCACGAGCGTGTTGTGCCCGGGGCAATACACGAAGCACACGAAGGTGTCCTGTTCATTGATGAGCTTTCAACGCTTGGTGAGTTACAAAGGTATCTTTTAACAGCAATGCAGGAGAAAAAGTTCCCGATAGTAGGCAGGAATTCAACGAGCACAGGTGCGGTTGTTCGCGTTGATAACGTGCCGTGCGATTTCATTCTTGTAGGTGCAGTTAACATCAATGATGTGCACGCAATACTTCCACCCCTACGCTCACGTATTATAGGTTCTGGTTATGAAGTGCTGCTTAATACGGTTATGCCGGATAACGAGAAAAACCGCGAGAAAATGGTACAGTTCATAGCGCAGGAGATTGCAAAAGATGGGAGGATACCACATGCATCTTATGATGCGTGCATGCGCATAATACAGGAATCAAAATTGCGCGCGAGGCAGATTGATGGAAAGGACGGTCTTACATTAAGGCTTCGTGACCTTAGCGGCATCATAAAGATGGCGGGAGATATTGCAATATTTGAAGGTGCATCACTTATTTCAAAGGAACACGTTGAGCGTGCAATAAAGCGTGCGCAATCGATTGAGGAGCAGCTGCTTGACTCATACGGCAGTGTCTTTCGTGCAGGCCAGAGCGACTATGCAGCATTATCAAGAAGCAGAAATAAAGGATATCCAAGTGAGGTCAGGTAATTTTTTGTACTCTTTGTATTTTTTAGGTGGTTTGAATATCATATTCGGATGCGCAAATAGCCAGCTCGGTATATTCTTTCTATTCATCTTATCCCTATCCCCTTATATATCCTTTTTCAAAAAGGCATAAGCAGCTGATGCGCAAGTTCGTTTCGTTATGGGGGCTTAGGAATGAAACTGAGCTGGAAGGAAAAACAATGCTGGATGCAGGCTGCGGTACTGGTGAAAAAGCGGTTTATTTTGCAAAACTCGGAGCAAGAGTTACTGCACTTGACATAAACGAGAAACAATTATCTTATGCAAAAAGGTTGGCAAAAAAGCATGATGTGAGTGACAATATTGAATTTGTATGTGATGACATATTAACCTTTAATTTAGGAAAAAAGTTCGATTTTGTATTATGCAGTGGAGTGCTTCATCATACGCCAAACGTATCGCTCGGCGTCTCAAGCCTCTCAAGGCATCTTAAGCCGAACGGTAGAATTATTCTCGGTTTATACAACAAATATAGCCGGGTACACTACCGTACAGTACGATGGCTCCTCCACAGCGCATTCAACAAAAATCCCCAGCGTATTATGGGTTTTGTAAATTCATTTCCTGTCCGCTGTATCCTTAAAGGGAGCGCATCACAACAAACAGTTTACGACCGCTACGCAGTCCCTTATGAGTCCTATCATACGCTTCAAGAAGTTAGGGGGATGTTCAAACAAAACAGCATCAGGGTGTTGCATATTTCACCGGAAACAGTGCTAAATAGCGATTTGTTATCTCAGTTATTATGGCTTATAAAAGGGAAAACTTTCTTTTTTGTTTCGGGAATTAAATGCTAGCAGACACATATAAAAAATCTTGAATTAAATGTTCGTGCTTAGATACTATTCAGTTTTTGCATTGCCTGCTTGTAATAGGGTAGTATACGTCATCAAAAATCAGCTGAATATTTTCTCAACAATGGCCTTTATCCTTGCAGGGTCATACGCCAGCTTAATAAACCGCGTTTGCCCACGCGTCCCCTTTCCTGAAGATGTCAGTGCAATCAGCCCAAGCATATCCAAATCATTTAAGTATTCAGAGAACCATCGCGCACTTCTTGGGGTTACGGAAAGGCTTTTGCACGCTTTTACATAACTTTCATATACCTCTCCGGACATGAATATGTCCTGGCCGTCCTCACCGAGCCTCTTATATGCGCTGCCTTTTAATTGCAATAAAGATATCCCATACAGCGCAATCTGCTCGTGCTGTGGCAGGGTGGTGATTGCCTCAACAACCAGATCCTCATCGACGCTCTTTCTTGCATTTTCCACGTGCTTTTCAGTAACTTTCAAATCCCCATTTTCATTTGCTATTACACCGGCCTTGTGCAGGAGCTTTACAGCATATCTCGCATCGCCAGTTTCTCGTGCAGCAACTGCGGCTGCGAGCCTTATAGCGGCGTCTTCAACACCTTCCTTTATGAAGGCACCTTCCGCCCGCTGCTTGAGTATCTCGTACAGCTGTGTTGCATTGTAAGGCCTGAACACGATTTCCTTCTCGTACAATGCGCTCTTGCTGCGCGGGTCGAGTTTTTCTTTGAAATGTAAGCGGTTTGAAATGCCTATTATTGAGACACTACCGCGCTCAAGCTCATCATTTATCCTTGTCATGGTGTACACCAGGTCGTCGACATCATCAACCATATCAATCTCATCAAGCACAATTATGGTGTGCGTGTTGTTCTGCTCAACCCATTCCAGCATTGATTCGTAAAGCTTTGAGAGAGGGTACCCCATTTTTGCATCTTCTTTGCATACATCATTAACTATCTTGAATATGATTTTGTACCTTGAATCATAAATCCTGCAGTTCATATATCTCATGATGGCATTCTTATTCATTGCATTGAACTTTTCCATCACTAGGCGGGTTGAGCAAGTTTTGCCGGTACCTGTCTTGCCATAGAGGAACATGTTTTTTGGTTTTGTATTCTTAAGAGCAGGCGCAACGGTTTTCATTATGGTTTCAATTTCTTCTTCCCTGTGAGGCAGGACATCTGGGATGTAATGCGGTGAAAGCATATTCATATCCTTAAACACACCGCTCCTTTCCATCAGCTCCTCAAATGTCAGCATCATACCACACTCAAAACAAGCAGCAGATTAAGCGCACGATATTTTAAATACTTAATTCCACTATTTCTTTCTCATTCATAAAATAGTAGAACTACAACTAGGCTTATATAGAATCTCCCATCATAAAAAACAAGCACGCGTATTGCATGCAATCAGGTTCATTTATTTTTATGAAGTGAGGTTTAATTCATATTTATAATATTTATTGTAGAAATAGTTGACAGGTGGTACAATGGGTATACTGCAGAAGTTTACTGACGCACTCGGACTGGGCGGAAAGGACATGAATCTACAGGAATATCTTGATTCTGAAGACCTTGAGAACCTTGCTACCGAGGAGGAAGAAGCGGTCGCATACGTTAAGCCGGTTGCGCTTGAGAATACCGCTGTGCTTGCAGAAATAAAGACCGAGCTGAACAACGGGAATGTCATTCTCTTGAACATCACGCCAATGCTCAAGAATGAAAAGGTGCTCACAGCAGTTATCGATAAGCTTAAGGAGTATGCAAAGGAAATCCGTGGTGATATTGCAAGGATTGACAACGAGAAGATACTTCTTACTCCTTCAAAGATGAAGATTGTTAAGAGAAGGAGATAATCCTTATTTTCTTATTTTAATTTACGTGGGGATATGATGGAGCTTAAGGAGCGCGTGCTCGAGCAGAAGCTCTATCTTAACGGCGCCGAAAAGATTGCCAAGGTGTTTCTTCGTATAGACCCCTTAACAGATTTTGCAGCGTATATTTCAGAAGAGCGTGCAAAACGAAGGATGTATACCTTGCGCACGCTTGTGCAGTATGAGAAGAATTGCGATTTCTGCAATCCATACCTCAATACACCAGAGCCAAGAAAGCACCACGAGGGTGGTGCGGTAAGCGTGCCAAACTATTTCCCTTGGAGCATAGGCCAGTTCGTCACAATCTATCCTCCTTTCAGGAAGAATCACGATGACTCTCCAGTATTGCATCGGCTTTTTCCATCAGAGCTCGAGCAAAAAGACCTTACCTCAATGATGGAGGCAATGTGGGACCTTGCAAACTATGCATACAGTGTGGGCGCTGAATCATACTTGTTTTTCACAAATTGGGGGCCGTTTGCCGGCGCATCCCGCCAGCACCCACATTCGCAGTTTACAATACTCGATTATATTCATCCATATTCACAAATAAAGCACGAGATTGAGCTTGCGAGGAAATACTATTTTTTGACAGGAAACAACCTTTATGACCAGTATGTTGCACACGAAGAGCAGGATGGCTCAAGAAAGATTTTCTCAAACAGTGATGTGTATATAGGTGCACCTTTTGCTCCAAGATTCTCGGACGAGATAATCATAATATCAAAGAAGCCAGTATCATCTGTTGTTGAGCTTGAGGTACGGGACGACCGCATTTCTGTAATACAGCCTGCGTGGGGCATATTCCCATTCCTTTATTTTTACAGGTATGTAATGAATTTCAATATGGTATTTCATAATGCCCCTATCTGTGAGTTGAGGAACAGCTCGGTGCACCCAAGCAAGTATTACAGGATGCACGTGCACATCTACCCGCGCAAGAATGCACTTCCAAACGACATTGCAGGCGCGGAGCTCGGTGCGCTTAATTCAGTCCCGTCAAAGATGCCAGAGGATACGGCACATTACGCCCGCTTATGGTATAGCTCCCCATACCCTTCAGAGGAATACATTGCAAAGAAACAGGCAATAATTGACGGGAAGGAAAAAGAAATTGTAGATGAAGAGCTGCTTGAGCAGTTCAGGGCTTGCATGCGCGCACTTCCACAAAGGAAGTTTTACCACGTTGATGATGAGAATAAAGAATAATATTGCCATTTTAATTCTTATTTCATCGGGCTTAGCACGTATCTGTTTTTTTATTTCGGGCTTTCTTAAGTATACGTCTAAGCACGCAAATCACAGACCTGACCTCCTCATCTGAGGGCTTGCTGCGCACGAATATGTTCTTTAAAGCGCGTTTGCACTTTTCCCCATTTTTTAACTCCCCCTCAACACTGTCAACAAGCAAGCCAGCGTATTCAATCAATTTTCTCATTACTTTCCTGTCTGGGAGTAATGGCGCATCCATCACTCTTTTATCCTGCCGAAGCATGTAAAGCACTATTGCCACAGCATTTGATAAATTGAGCGATTCGTAGTTTGCGCTTGTCTCAATATAAACCGCCAGGTCACACTTTAGCAGGAGTTCCCTGCTGAGCCCGATATCCTCTCTTCCGAACACGATTGCTGCATGCTTCAGCCCGCCCATCATAGCAATGCTTCCGAGCGGTTCAAGCCGTACAAGCTCTCGGCTTCCCTTCTCAAATGAAGCAGTAGTCCCTATCACGGGGTAGCATCCCTTAACGGCGTTCTCAAATGTGCTCATTACCCTTGCATTCCGTAGGATATCTGAAGCGTGCTTTGCATACTTCTCAGCCTCATGCCCGAGCCGCGCCTGCGGGTTTACTATATAAAGCTCTTTGAACCCAAAATTCTTCATTGCCCTGCATATCTTCCCAACGTTTATGTCATAGAGGGGCTCAACAAGCACAATGCGCATAATATCACCACTGCTGTTTTATACTCAGGCGTATTACAAATATCTTTTCAAAGAAAAGGGCTTTCTCACGTATCTTCTCCCAGGCATAGCCGTTTTCTTCAGCAATTTTTTTGTAATGGTCATAGTCCCTATCTGAAATGACTATAAAAACCTGCCCGTCCTTTTCAAGATGTTCTTTGCTCTCAGTGATGAATCTCTCTATCACATCCTTTCCGTTCTGCATATGTGTCCACGCAAAATCGCGCGGCTCACCCTCATCAAGATAAGGTGTGTTGAATGCAATAACATCAAACCTTCCTACGATATTCTCAAACAAATCACTCACTACAAACTCAATCTTTGTGATATCCTTTCTTTTTACATTTTCCCTTGCGTAATCAACAGCATCCTTGTTTATATCTGCGCACACAATCTCATCCGCACTCCCTATAGACATGGCCTGCAATCCAGTGCCGCATCCCATATCCAGGAATCTCCTGCACCTAATTCCTTTTAGCGCCTCTGCAAGGAGGTATGAGTCATCTGATGGCTCGTAAACGTACATACCCATAAATAGCCGCGTTAAATTAAAAACCGCATTTAACTCAGTTAATACCCGTTTTGGTTGTTAAGCCCGTGTTTTCTTGACTTCCCAAATATACCTGCCGCTTACACCCACAGGGATAATCTTTACTTCCAGGCCATACGGCTTGAGGTATTCATTTACCTTCTGCTCTGTATCATCAGGCACAGCATCTACACTTGTCCACGTGCACACCTCACGTGTGGCAATGCAGTCATATACAGTATCAGCATCTACATCGGAGATGCCAATTCCCATTAGGTAATTCATATGCTCCTGTTTTGACATAATGCTCCACTCAAACTAACTTTGCACGGAATATTTTTAAGCAAAACGCTGGCAGTTGTACAGCAATCGTTTTATATGCAATTTCCCTAATCATTACGTGAAGGTTGCAATTTTAGGGGATTTCCATTTTGGCTATGACCGTTTCTATGATGATAGCTTTATCCAGGCTGAGCAGGCATTGCTTAAGGCGCAGGATGAGGCAGACCTGCTCATTGTTGCAGGAGACCTGTTTGACTCGCGCACGCCAAAGCAGGAGGTAATCGCCCGCGCAATCGAAGTATTCAGGAAACTGCACAAGAAAGCAATCGTGATACACGGGACGCACGAGCGCAGGCCGCACGGGTTTGCAAACCCTGTTGACATACTTACAAAAGCAGGGCTTGCAGAAAGCTGCCACGGGCGTCACGTTATTTTTGAGAAGGATGGTGAAAAGGTTGCAGTGTATGGTATGGCGGGCGTCCCCGAGGAATATGCAAAGGCTGCACTGGAGCGCCTTGCGCCTAAGCCAGTTGAAGGCGCATTCAACATATTCATGTTCCACCAAAATCTCAAGGAGCTGATGCCACAGGTCGAGAGTGGCCTTACGATGGATGACCTGCCTCCAGGGTTTGAGCTTTACGTTGATGGCCATTTACATAAGAATTACTCACTTGAGAAGGCGGGGAAGCTGCTTTTAATCCCAGGAAGCACGGTGCTGACACAGGTTCGCCGTGAAGAAAGGGAAAAAGGCTTTTACATATATGATACGAATACCCGCAGATATACATACATAACAATCCAGACCCGCCCTTTCATTTATCTTACAGTGGAAGCAAAAGAGGGAATTTCATTAAAACAGGCAATTGCAGAGAAGCTTGCCCAGCTTGACCTAACAAGCCATCCAATCGTCCGCATTGACATAACAGGGAGCATAGCATCTTTTGTGCAACCTGAGATAAGTGCATTGCGCGACCAATACTCTGATAAGTGTCATCTTTTTGTAAACATATCCAGAGAATCTGAACCTGTGGAAATGCATTTCGGAGATATTCAACAGATTACTGCGTCAAATACCTCCATACGCGAGCGGGGAATCACCATATTGAAAGAGGCAGCGGCACGGCGCGGTATTGCAATTAGCAATATTGAGGAGGCATTTGAAATGATGTGCGAAGCAGATGACAGGTCACTTATGCAGTATTTTATTAATGCATCTGCTAATAATAACGCAAAGTGATATGGATGGCAGGCAAGGGCAATAAGGAAGGGTTTTTTACAAAAGTGAAATCTGAATTTTCTGAAGGCACAGAAAAGGTTTTCATCTCTTTCAAGAAAGGGTATGATGGGATTGCACCAAACACAGTGCTTTTGCTAAAATATACCGTGCTTACCCTTATCGTTGCGTTTTTATATGCAGGTGCACTGGTGCTATTTCCGGATTTCAGCGCGTTCTCATACTCAGTTTTTCTGCCAATATCAATCCTTATCATATTATTTTACCATGAGCTGCTTAATGTGCAAGTGAGGGATTTTTATAGAGTTATCTACGATTCACTTGTGCTTGCATTTTTCTTTCTTGTTGTTTATTTCCTGTTTTCATACAGTGCAGCGGGACAATCAGCAGGTTCAGGACCGGGAGTGGTTGCTATTGCAGCCTCAACAGTGGCGATGTTTATTTTTGTGGTAATGCTATTCTCCCCGGTGTATATGGTTAAGGCCGGAGCAACACCACTAAATGCACTCAAGAACGCATTCCGTTTCATAAGTAGAAATGCAATTAAAGGTATGTTCTATATAATTGTGCTCCTTCTTGTGTTATCTTCCGTTACGGCACTGTTATCAGCTATAGGGCTCGTGTTTGTATCCCCTATTGCATTTGTGTTTCTATCTTATTGCATGTTCATTTTTGTAAATGCCTTTTGGGATTGTTGCAGGAATGATTAAAAAGATGCGCCCCAAATACTTTAAGAGGTGTAGATATGGGTTTTATCACTTCAATAATATTAGGGGTTGCGCTCGGGATATTGGTGGGCGTTATACCTGGCATTCTTAGCCTGATTCCTTTCCTGGGGGTAATGGTTACAGTATGTAACTGCTTCCTTGCACCACTACTGGTTATAATTGGTGGGTACCTAGTTGGCAGCATAGGTAAGATTCGTGCCGGTGACTGGGGCGGCTTGGCAGTGCAGAATGCAGTTTATGCATTTACGGCAGCAATCGTCGGCACTGTCGTGTTGATGCTTCTTGCATTGTTTAACATTGGCACGGCTATAGGCACACAACAGGATGTTATGGGAATAGGTATTACAGCAGCAGGAGGCATAATTGGTGTTGCGATGATGTTCTTCATTTCGCTTATAACTAACCTCATACTTGGGTTTATAGGCGGTGCGATATACCTCTTGACTGCAAAGAAATAAGCAAACTATATTTTTTGTTTTTTGATTTGCTCTTTTAGTTTTGGTTGTCATTGGATTTGGTGTTATCTCTTCTCTATATTTTATGCTTTTATTTATTTGCGCATATTTTAGCTTATGGGCCGGCAGATGCTGTTTTATGGTCTTTTGAATCTCTTCCTAGGAGTGGCACTTTTTATATTATTCTATATGTATATCCCAGCGCTTGTTGGGCAGTTAGACCCAAACTGTGAGGATACTGGCCCTTTCTCATGCGGTGGGCTGATGTCGCTTGCAACTAATGTTATAATAATGATAAGCGTGCTCGGCCTTGCCCAAATAATATACTGGGCTGCTTTTGACCGGGATAAAGAGGAGATATCTGTAAAGGCAAGTGCAACTGCTGGCGGGGAGGCAGTACCGCGGTTTAGGGTATGTCCTGAATGCCATATGTCAAATGACCCAGCGGCAAAATTCTGTACTGAATGCGGTTATGATTTTACAAAGAAAAAATAGGTATTAAAAAGAAAGAAATTATGCATATTTCTCAGCAAAGTCCCCAATGACAGGCATGTGCCACATCTCACCCTGGAACGCTTTCCAAGCCGCGTATAACGCCACAGCAACCACGACAAGAACAAGCGGGAACATGCACAGCGAGAGGATTGAGCCCACACCTGCAGTAACCACTGACACAACTGTAAGTATTATGCTCAGGACCACAAACACCACAAACCACACAACACAGAACACCAAGGATTGTACTGAGTGGAACCTGACAAACCTGTCCTCTTTCTTTATGAAATACAGCAGTATGGCCAGGAACCCAAGCAGGTATGCAAGCGCACCCAGTATGTAGCTGTCCTTTTCATTTGCAGTTTCAGTATCCTTTCCCTTTTGAGTTTTTTTCGGCATAACAACACCTCTTATTAGCAGAAGTAAGGGGATAAATATTTTTAAATGGAAATTTCATCCCCCATAACCGATCTGATTGCAACAGTGGCATATGACCCCTTTTGCAGCATAAACTTTAAGCGAACCGTATTGCCTTTTTTCTCCTCACAAATGTTTTCTATTCCTTCCCACAGTATAGGCGCATACAGCGTTCTCCACCCGCCCTTGAGGCCGGCTTTTTCGAAATCCTCAGTTTCCAGCTTGTACTTTTGAAGCAGCGAGCTTTTGTATTCATTTACGATACATTTACCACCAACGAGTTGCACAACAGTAAATTCATTTCCCTCTACACCTACATCCGCAAACCCTAATTTGTTCCTGCCGCAGGCGTACTCACCTTTAAGCACGCCTGTCCTGCCGTCACGGATTCTCATCTCAACTTCCTCGTTAAACAAACGCGACTGGAACGCGCTCAGGCACAGGTTAAAAACTCTCCAATAAGTCTTGATGAATTTTTCTGCCCCATATCTTTTTGATTTCTCATACATCTCCTTCTCTTTCATATCCAACTCACCAGAGAAGTATTCTTTAAGCGCACTATCATAATCTCCTTTGAGCAGGTATAACCCTACAACGTGCGAGTTTTGGCGTATGCTGCCAAACCTCTGCTCGCCAAAATAGTTTGGGAACTTATCAATTCTCTTTATTTTGCCAAAATCGGTATCGCATTCCCTTAGTGTTATCTCAAACCTGTTCCCCACAAAATCCTCATTCTTAATCCACCTGTTGCTTCTCCAGCATCCAATAACCTTAACATCTTTTATGCGGTTTATGGTTTCCTTAGCTGCTTCGCAATTTTCCCGTGTATTTATTGAAAATACCTGGTATGCAACAGCCACCCTATCCTTTATCCCTCCATA
Organism: Candidatus Micrarchaeia archaeon; assembly: GCA_038874595.1. Lineage (GTDB taxonomy): Archaea > Micrarchaeota > Micrarchaeia > CAILAH01 > CAILAH01 > CAILAH01. Next base: position 19,239 of record JAVZCB010000005.1, on the reverse strand, counting down.
GTTTACCCTTTTCTCGCTTACACCCATTCTTTTTGCAATCTCCCTTGCCAGGTCAATTGTGTTCCAGTTTACCTTCTTTACCCCGACCCATACAAACGCACCGTTACCTTCTCCATCTTTTTTATAGCTTTCAGAAACAAACGTGCCATCGCTTAGTATTTCATCAACCACAAAATCTTCCGGGTTTTCCTTGATTTTATACATCAGATAACATAATTTTGGTAATGCTTAAAATCATAACCCTGGCATAATTTAGCAGTGGTGCAATGCTTGATTTACGCGGCTGTAAAGTAACACATTTTTCAATTAATGCAAAAAGGAGGATGCTGTTCGGTAAGTGGAAAGAGATAGACCCAAACAGGAGTGTGTTTTATAAGGAGTATGTAAAAATACATAATTTCCTAAAAGAGGCATCAGAGAAGGATTTGGAAGAGAGAGTGGATTCAACAATTGCATTAATAATAGGGCTTTCATTAAAAGGGTTCAACGTGATTCAAAATGAAAACCGGATTACTCTTACAGGACTGGAGAGAAATGAGATGCTGGAGCTTGTTATTTTCATTAGCAGGGTTGGTTAGGAATAATAATATTCTGCAGTTTTCTTATGCATTCCCTCGTTTTTAATTTTTCAACTCCTCCCCCATAGAGTGCATTTTCCAGCAGGCTTATTGTAGTATTGTACGTTTTTTTATCCACCGGAAACGGTGTCCCATCCTTACCGCCATGCGCAAACGAGTATTTAACAGGGTCCCTCCACGTTATTTTTGCCCCATAAACAAGATCGGATACTAGGGCCAGCGCCCTGATTTTTTTGGGCCCTATCCCTTCAATCATAATCAATTCCTCATAATTTGACGGCTGCAATTCATAAGCCCTTCTTAATATCTGTTTATCTTTTTCAGTAAGGTCAAACCCCTTTATCCAATGCCCCTTTCTCATGTTCAGGGTATCACCCTCTTCTTCCTTGCAGAATTCCAGGAGTGTTTTTTGCCTATCAAAATATTTGTACAGGTGGATGGGGTTATCATTAATCAGGTCTACTGACGTGTTTCTTACATTCTCATTGTTCTTAGAGGTCATATCAAGGACACCGCACTCAAAGTTCCCGGCAATACCGCTGTGCGGCTCATTTACAAAATCCTTTATTTTCTCTGAAATCCAGTGATACCGGCGCGCATAGCCAGAGTCCTCTTTCAGTCCCTGCTGCACCACAGCATACTCCCCATTATCATCAAAAAATATGCAATGGTGGTATAACTGGTAACCATCCTGTACAGCCGAATTGTCAATCTTTGCAATGATCCTGCTTGCATATTTTAATCTTTCAGTATTTTCCGCTCCGCTCTTTTCAATCTCATCAAGCGTTTTTCTTGAAGCTTTTCCTTTCCCGCCAGCAACGTGGATTCCTATATCTTTTTCTTTTGTATACTCTTTTAGTGCACCGCACGTTGTGGTTGTAAGCCCGCTTGAATGCCAGTCAAACCCAACCACACAGCCAAGCGCCTGGAAGAAAAAAGGGTCAGAAATCCTCCTTAAAAATTCCTTGCTTCCATATTCATCTATGATATGCTCCGCAATCAGCCCTGATAATTTAATCATTTTCTCAAAAAGCCAGCTGGGTGCTTTTCCATTATGTAAGGGAAGGTTGGCAGTGCCGGTTTGTACGTGCATAACAGCATAACGGGAAAACCCAATTTATTTCTTTCTAAGCTAAATTTCCCAATATGAACTCAAACACTGTTGTTTTATTGGTTTTCATCCCTATCCTCATATTCGCAATCTATCTTATGCCGCAACAATGGAAGGAAGATTATCTCATATTAAAAATATCCTCCCCAAATATTCTATCCATAATTGCATCAAATTATGTGCACACATCCCTCGAGCATCTCCTCTCAAATCTCTTAGTTTATATGGCTATTATCATATCTTTAACCCTGATGGGAGAGATTCATCGCATCACGCCACAGCTATTATTTTTCCTGTTTGTTATAGTACCTGTAATTATTTCTGTAACCAACTTGCTGATACTCCCTCTGGGTGAGGCGTTTGGGTTTTCAGGAATATCTTCCGCGTTCGCCGGCCTCTTCCTTTACATTGTGTGTCTGCATATGCGCGATTTTTGGGGTGTTAAGGATATCCTTCCAGTACTCTTGATAATTCTGGGCATTAACACCTTCCTTCTCGCATTCACAAACCCACAATTGCTTGAAAGTTATCCTTTATCCTTTATGATAATACTTGCCGTGCTGGTAGGTCTTATTGCAGTTAACATTAAGTCGATAGTTACTATCTTATCTTATATCTGGAAGCAGTATCTAAAACATGCAGGTAACCCCAAGCAGTATATTTTAAGATCAATGCTTTTTTTTGCATCTGCGGTTCTTGTGTTTTCGCTGCCATTCATTGTGATGTTACCACAACCGGGTGTATTTTATTTGGTAAACACAGTTGCACATTACATAGGTTATATGATAGGGCTTGTTGTTGGCCTCTTTCTGTGTAAATGAATCCTGGTTTTTTGTGAAGAGTAATAGAAATGTTTTTAAGCAGGTTTTTTTAACATAGATACATGGAGACAGTTGTAAGCAAGTTTAAGCTCAATAATGAGAGCTACATAATAGAAACTCCTTTGAGGAGGCAGGAGGTTGGGAACCTACTCTTTAATTATTTTAGGGGGGCAATAGGCACAAGATTATGCTCTATTGACCTGGATGCTGCTTCTTATGGCAACCGCCAAATATCCAGGATTGACAATTATGTTATAAAGCAGTCAGACAAGGCCCAGCAGGAATTCAAAAGGACCCTTAAAGCAGAAACGATAACAGACATAACACCAATTGCCGGCGGCTTGCTCAGGGGAGAATACACCACAGGCGGGCTGGTCGCTTTGGAGTTCTTTGATGGCATACCTCCAATCAATCTCAACGCCTCAAAATTAAATGATGCCCATAGGGAGAAAATCTTAAAGGGGATTTTGTTTGCGATGGGAAAGTTGCACCTTGGCAACATGAAGGAAATAATACTACACAGGGATGGGCATCTTGGAAATTTTATAGTAATACCTAATCCTAATGATAAAGAACACCTCTTAAAGACTAATGATATGCTTGAAATACGAGTTATAGATTTGGAGAAGGCGTTGATAGTTAAATTCAATAAGAAAATGCTAAATGAGATGGCATATGACCTAATTATTACATTTAACCAGCTTATTTACAGCGGTTTCATAAAAGCTGAAGAAGTATGGAATAAGATTGACTATTACCTAGAAGCTAACAGCAGGCTTGAGAGAAACGAGTTTATACAGGTGATGAGGGAAGAAATCCCAAAACATAAAAAGTTCAAGAAGATTAATGAGGCACTGGAGTTTTGAATCCAGATGTATCTTAATGATGGTGAGATTATGGCTAAAAAAGCAAAAAAGAAAGATGGGCTAACGTGTTTTGAGGTCATTAGCTTTGAAGAGTTTGAAGCTTTGGAAAGAAAAGCCAGTTTTAGGCATATTAAATGGCTGTTAAATAACTGCGATGTTAGGTTTCAGGAAATCGCACTTATGCGAATTCCAGAGCTTAGCCTGAAAGACAGGAAAAGGCTTATACCTTTATTGGTCGACCTGTCATTAAATCATCAGGACCCAAACATATACTGCAAGGCCCAAAAACGGCTTGCAGAAATAGGAAAGTATGCAGTTCCGGAATTGATACTGCGAATAGATGGGAAAAACGATTCCAAGTTTTCAAGGCTTACAGACATATTTGAGATGATAGGCAGCGAAGCCGTAGACCCATTGATTGATTTTATTAGGGCCTCTGATAATTATAACTCAAAAATATGCGGTGTTATTGCACTCGGCAGGATAGGAAACCCAGCCCAGAAAGCAATCCCATTGCTTATTGAGATGCTTAACGATATGGAGTTTATGATGGATGATGGGGTAATACGTTATGCTCTTTACAAAATAAATAAGCGGGAGTAGAGAGCAGTTCATCTTACAACGCTGGCAGCAGCTTTCTCTATCCTGTTCATTATTGCAAGGCCAATCCCTTTCTTTTCTATTGCAGGAATGAGTATGTAATCTATTTTTTTCTTATCACATTCCCTGAACACTTTAAACAGCCTGCATGAAAACCTCAATGAGCTCTCCGGGTATATAACAATAACTCTTTTTCCTTTCTTTTCTAAGCCCAGTTTGTAATTCTCCAGCTTGCTGTTTTTCTCAAAGAGTATGACTTTTGCATTTGGTGAGTAATGCCTGTATTTCATCCCAGGGGATTTTATCTTGCCTCCCCTGCCTTTTGCAACTTTGAGCTTTGGTATTGCCCTTTTCAGTTCCTCATAGTTTACCCCGCCAGGCCGCAGTATTGTAGGCACCCTGGAAGTTAAATCAAGCACAGTTGACTCAACACCTATCTTGCAGCTTCTTGATTTTATTATCCCATCAATTTTCCCATCAAAATCCTCAAGCACGTGCTCAAAACAAGTTCCAGAGGGTTTTCCAGATATATTCGCGGAAGGTGCGGCGATTGGCACTCCAGCTTTTTTAATAAGCTCCAGCGCTATCTTGTTTTTTGGCATCCTGACAGCAACTGTATTAAGGCCGCCGGTGACTGTTTTCGGCACGGTCTTTCGTTTCGGCAGTATTAAGGTTAATGGGCCGGGCCAGAACTTGTTAATGAGCACTCGTACAATTTCCTTTCTGTTTTCAGGTATTCTTGCAATCTTGTGTAATTGCCGCTTGCTTGCGATGTGTATGATCAGCGGGTTGTCAGAGGGCCTTCCTTTTGCCTCAAATATTTTTTTGGTGGCTCTTTCATCGAGTGCATTTGCACCTAGCCCATACACCGTTTCGGTGGGAAATGCCACCAGCCCACCATCTCGGATTATTTTTGCAGCCTTTCGAATTTCAGCAGTTCCAAATATTATTGTTCTCATATGCTCACATTTTGAAGATTGAGTAGTTTATATGTCTCATTTTTTAGGGTTTATATATAATATATATAAAAGTTCCCTTTGATTACTCTTTATGTGTAGGGGTAGTTTGGTTATATTGCTACTTAACATTATAGCAATAGCCAGTATTTATCCCACGTGTGTTGATTTAAATAATGCTAATACGTGGAGTGGAAAGTTGGTTAATATTTCCACTAGCGGGAAATCCTTCTATGTAATAGATGATGTAGTATTATGCAAGGGCGACTTTACAACTATCTCCCCATATTCATTATTTGTAGTTAACAAAAGCAACATCCAGATAGACCTTAATGGATCAGTCATTAGTAATACTGGTTTGGGAAATGCAATTTTTAGTCGTTATAGTGGGACGATTGTTAAGAATGGGGTTTTGAAAAATTTTGGCAATGCGATAAGCATTTTTGACATAAATGAAAACACAAGGAATGTCAGTTGGTATTATATAACCAATCCCAGCTCACTAAGTGATATATATTTTTCAGTAAGTGCTGACCAGGACAATAATTACGTAGTAGCAGGTTATGATGGTAGCTTAGGAAATAATAGGTTTTTAGTGTCCAAGTTTTCTCCAAAAGGTACCGGCATTTGGAACTGGACGCTTAATCCAAGCAGTGGGGATGATTCTTTAGTTTATGTTGATGTTGACCGAGAAGGCAATTATATTGCAGTTGGTTATGATACCATACCTGGTAACAACGAGCTTAGGATGGTAAAAATATCTTCGGAGGGAGAGCTCATATGGAGCTGGGCACAGAACCCGAGCAGTGGTTCTGACAGATTTGCAGCGGTTGCTGTAGATAATGAAAACAATTACATTGCAGTAGGCATTGATAATGCTCCGGGTAACTTAGAGTTTCGGGCTGTGAAGATATCCTCTTCTGGAAGTTTAATATGGAGTTGGACACATAACCCGAGTACAACTTCAGATTATTTGACCAGCGTTGCTGTTGATCATGACGGAAACTACGTATTTGCCGGGTATGATAATGCACTTGGAAATATGAGATGGAGGGTCTTTAAATTCTCCCCTTCTGGAACACAAATATGGAATTGGACATATAATCCAAGCTCTGGATATGATACGCTTAATTCCATAACAGTTGATCAAGATAACAATTACATTGCTGTTGGATATGATTACACGCCCGGCAATGCTCAATGGATTGTTGTTAAAATTTCACCAGAAGGTGAAACGCTATGGGTATGGAAGTATAACCCAAGTTCAGGGTTTGATTCACTTACTAATATTAAAGTTGATCAGGATAACAATTACCTAATCGCCGGCTATGATTATATCCCAAGCACCCTTGAACAGAGCATTATAAAAGTAACCTCTAACGGAAATCTCTTGTGGCACTGGAGAAATCTTATGGGTGTTTCAAGCTTTTTAAGCTCTGTAGCAGTTGATAAAGAGGGGAACTATGTTGGGAGTGGGTATTCCTCAGTTTCTGGGAATGCAGAACTTTTTTTGGTAAAGATTAACACAACAAAGAATGCCCTTTCAGGGGTGAAGCTTTATAATATGTCTATTTATGATTCAAACGCGTCAACGTTTATTTCTCTTGCAAATGCAAATGCAGAAATTTCAAATGTTACTTATGGGTATAATCAAAGCGTAGGCATAATCAATTATCCTTCAATAAGCTCAGCGAACGGGGTATTATCTAATAGTAGGACAGTTTTCTTGCGCCCAGATTTTGTTTCTCTTGATTCAGATGAATTGCCTTCAATGAATACGTTGTCAAAGGTTAAGTTGTATGTTAACGATTGTGCCTCTTTTACTAGAACTAATCTTATTTATGCAGATAATTTTCATATATCAAAATCAACGATCTCTTCCAGTGGGAGCACATGCCCTCCGTCTGTTTGCTCAAACTTAAAATGTAGTGGGGGCATTCTTTTATTTGATGCTGCATCTTTTTCAGGATATGCGTATGGTGGAAATGCCAATCTGATAATATATAATAACGGCCCAAAATACTCAAACCAGACAATTACATTCACAGCCAATTATTCAAATTCAACTGACAGCTCACATATAAGCGGAGCAACATGTATTTTGACACTTTTTAATGGTAGCACATACACAATGTCTGAAAGCACAAACATATACATTAGGTTAATAAATGTCACACAGCCGGATGATCACACATACAATGTTACCTGTTCCAAGTTGGGATTTACGACGCTTACTGCAAATGATACTTTTATTGTATTGGATGCTTTTAATGGCACGCCGATAAATCTATTCCATACAAATGCTACGAACATAACAAATCTTGAAAGGTGGAAAGGCGATATTATAAGCAGCAATATAAAAATAGAGGGAGGTAATATAAGTGATCTTAACCTAAGTTCAAGCATACTTACAGACAGGTGGGCAGCACTTTATGGTAGCATAACTAATGAGATATATCTTACAAGTGCTATGGGCGACATAACAAATTATGTTTACCGTTGGTCTTGGAATGCTGCAGATGGAGGAGTTGTGTGTGCTACAACAAACAGTTCTTTGTTATCAGGTTCTGCGCGTGGTGCTTCAGGAGCAGATATTGATTTTGCATGGGGTTTTGGAAGTGTTTCTGACTCAGGTTCAAATACATTTAGGCAGCCAGGCTGCAATATAACTATAAACAACAGGAACATAACAAACTGCTACTATGCAGATACAGGTTCAGCGGGAGGCTTCGTTACTTGTATAATTAAGACAAAGCTTCAGCCTCAAAAGAATAATCTGCTCTTTTGCACAAATGTAAATTCAACAGGCACAGCATTCAATGGTGTGCCAGCTGATTTTGAGATTATCCTTCCAGTTGCGTATGGTGCAGGGCAGCTGGAAACGTATTACCTATACTTTGGTTTAAGGTAATTGATGTAAGTAAATTGCAACTGCTTTATACTAAAAATTATCCCTTTATTATGTAAACAGGCTCTGCACCGTCAACCGAATGCCCCACAAACTCAGCTTTGCCGTTCTTTACCTTTTCATCGAGCAGTATGCGAATTGCGGTAGCAGATGGGTTAATATCTATCTTGTCTATAACATATCTCATCTTTTTTAAGTGTTCTTCCGTTAGTTTCTTGCCGTCAAGGTCTGCATACATCTTGAACAAAATAACGGTGGGCGTGTTTTCTATCTCTTCCTTAGGCATCTCCATAAGGTCTGAGAGCACACTGTCCATAATCTCATATGCCCTCATACCAGTTGAAATTGATTTGTATACCATCTCACCCTGTGCAGCCTTCTCAGTAACAATCTCATCTGCACGCTCTTCCATCTTCCTGCAAATTCCCTGCCGCCTGTATTCTGGAAGCACAAATTCAGCTGTAATGTCATATCCTGCAATTGCGGTTATTTTGTTGTCAAGGTTCCCGTTTATTACACGTACAACCGGGAGGCTGCCAGGAACAATTGAAAGCGTGCCAACCGGCTTGTTATCCCGCATTGCAATAATAATTGTCCTGTTGCCGTTTTTGACTTCCTCTTTCCAATCCAGGATTTCATCCGGGGCGTAAGGAAGGTCTACTTCCCTGCATACCTTTTTTCCTGCGCTTTGTGTCAGTTCTATGAAAGACTGAAAATCTTTCTCACTGAAATTTTTGTTGAGTACTTTGAGCGTGACACTCCTAATTTTTGAGCTTGTTGATGTTTCCGTGCCAGCAAATCTCTCAAATAATTTCTTAGGTGATTTTTCCGAAAACCTTCTTGTGTTTTGCCTCTTTTGAGGATGTGTTATGACAATGTTCTCCCTGCAAGTTAATCTCATTACAAAAATCCCATAGCTCCTTCCTAGAAGCTTGTGCCTTATGTTTTTGCTTTTTACCAAGCTTTTTGATAACTTGTATACATCATAGAGGGTTTGTGCCTTACTCTGAAGTTTTTCCAGAATGCTATCATTAGGCTCAAGGTAGCCCAAACTCAATGCGTTGATGGATTCGGATATTTTCTTGCTGATTGGCATCTTAATAAGCAAACTTGTATCTATTTTTGGATTTTGCATAATATTATTTACGTATGGACATATAATAAAGCTTCTGTGTATAAGGAACTTTATAGAAAAGTATATATACTACAATTACCATAAAAATGTATGGCAAACAAAAAAATCTCAGTTGGGGCTTTGATGCTCGTAAGGATGATAAATGATGATGTGTGCTATAACACACCATCGGGTGAGCAGGTTATAAATAGAAAAGCAATCAAGCGGTTGCAGGTGCGTTCAAGCACTTGGAACGAGCTGAGCGAAAATGTTAAGGCCTGCGCCCTTGTAAAAAAGTGAAAAATTATACATTCTCACTCCCAATTTCTTTACTACAACCATCGCCTGCCTTAAAAGGCCCATAATTTGGGAAAATTATACATCCTCAATCCCATTTTCAGTTACACCGAATATTGCCTCCCCTTCCGGCAAGCTTGGTGAATCAACAAGCCTAGCAATCCTTTTCTCGTTCTTCCCTTTTCTTAGGTATACCCTATATGTTGCATTATGTGCAAGCACGTGACCCCCTATTGGTGCAGTAGGATCTCCAAACAGTATATCCGGCTTATCCATCACCTGGTTTGTTATGTACACGGCAATATTATACATATCTGCGAGCTTTTGCAGCTGGTGAAGGTGCTTATTCAGCTTCTGCTGCCTTTCACCCAGTGCACCTCTTCCCGTATAATCACTCCTGAATTGGGACATCATTGAGTCTACAACAATAAGCTTGATGTTTTTCTCTTTTATTATGTCCGCAGCCTTATCCGCGAGCAGGATTTGATGGTCTGAATTTACAGCCCGTGCAACATAGATGTTCTTTAGCACTGCTTGTGGGTCCATATTCTTTGCCTCAGCCATCTGCACAATCCTCTCTGGCCTGAATGTAGATTCAGTATCTATGAACAGGCACCCGCCGCCCAAGCCACCTTCCTCAGGTGGCAGCTGCACATTCACTGCAAGCTGGAACCCAACCTGGCTTTTACCTGATGAGAACTTCCCATAAAATTCTGTTATTGCCTGTGTTTCAATACCCCCACCAAGGAGCTTATCCAGCTCTTTTGAGCCGGTGCTTATCCTAGCAATCGTTTTTCTCCTCTCAAGTATAACATCGGCACTCTCAAACCCCATCTCAAGAGCATCGCGCGCCGCCCCAATTGCTTTTTTTGCAGTTTCAAGCCCCATCTCAGCAATAGTGCTAAGCTCGTGTGCCGAGGCGGCTGCAATCTTCTCAAAAGAATCATAACCCGCACTTCTCAGCTTTTCAGCAGTTGCTTTTCCAATCCCAGGAAGGTCCTCCAATGTTTTAGGCCTTTTTTTTGTAGACCTTTCCTCATCAAGCTCTGCGGCATTAAACTCCTCTATTGTTTCTTCTTCAACAAGCTCTTTTGGCATACAAACACCGCTAATGTTTTGTGGCTCCTACTGTTTAAAAGGTTTTCAAAGCGCGTTTCCAGTGTGCCTCCCACTATGAAAACTTGATTTAATATTCCGCCCCGTGCTCTTTCAGGAATTCCACGAGTGAGCCGCTTCCTTCCTCAGCTAGCTGTAACACCGACCTTCCGTAGATATCCTTTGCATTTACATCTGCGCCGTACTTAACCAGCAGTTTTGCGATTTCTATATTATCCAGCATAACCGCGTGCATGATAGGAGTCCTGTTATTATTATCCCTGACATTTACATCGACGCTCCTTTTGATGAGTGCCTCAACACGCTCAGCATTCCCCTCCTTTACAGCATTGAAGAGAGCCCGTGCCGATTTCTTTTTCCACTCACTATCGTTTTTTGATACGAAAGATGAACCATTTCCCATTATTTTCAATTAGCATCTAGTTTATTAATATAGGTTTTGGTCATAAAACGCAATAAGTTTTAGATAATTGCCTTCCATAATTTTATCAATGAAACAGGCAAGGATGAGAATATTCGGGAAGGTTTGTGGCAACCTGATAGAAACAAAGAGGAAGTGTGGGGATAAGGAAGAGGACATTGCATATGATAAGGCAAGCAATTATGACAAGTATCTGCAGGTTGATGATCTCTGCAAGAAGCTCGGCTGGTGCGAATCCCAAAAGTATGTGGAGGCGCTGTCGTGCCAAGGCTTCAATATGAATTTTGAGTATGAGCCATCAGTTTCGCGCCTTGGAAGGATTGTGGCAGAGCATACTGTAAGCAAAGACGGCCTTACTGATACAGTACGGCTTATACTTTTTGTAAAAAAGGTCACGATTCCTCTTGATGAAAAGAACCAAAGCTCATAGAAACGTTACGATTTCTCTTGATTGTTTGTGCTCACCAGTATCCAAATACACAGGCATTCTTACCAAGGCCCATAGAAACGTTACGATTCCTCTTGATGAAAAGAACCAAAGCTCATAGAAACGTTACGATTCCTCTTGATGAAAAAACCTGGAATCACAGTGCACATATCTGGAATACATTATTTCGGCCTTGTACTTCCCGATTGGCAACCGTCCACGGAATCATAGTGCACTTATTTGAAATCTATCCGGCATCTACTTGCAAGATAACGACAAAGGAGAAACAGGTGCCATAGCGTACTTATTTTGAACCTACTCATCGTAAGTGTGTAGCGTATAAAAAGCTTTTTTCCTCAAAATAATCTATGGCATATAAGCAGAAAGATTTCCGGGCACTTTTAGGCACTTCTGGATTCAGCAATGCGCTCCTTGAAAACCATTTTAAGTTGTATGAGGGGTATGTTGCAAACTTCAACAAGCTGGACCAGAGCATAATGCAAATGGAAAAGGAAGGAAAATTTGGCACTCCAGATTACAGCGAGCTTAATAGGAGATTGGGGTGGGAGTTTAACGGTATGCGGTTGCACGAGCTTTATTTTGGCAATATGATAAAGGGTGGCAGGCCACTCAATAGCACCAGCAAATTACGCCAGCTTATTGAGAAGGAATGGGGCTCTTATGAATTATGGGAGAAGGATTTTCGTGCAATGGGCACAATGCGCGGCATTGGATGGGTTATTCTCTACTATGATAAATCAAGCGGGCGCCTTTTTAATGTATGGATAAACGAGCACGATGTAGGCCATTTCACAGGGTGCACCCCATTACTGGTAATGGACGTATTTGAGCACGCATATATGCTTGACTATGGTCTGAAAAAAGCAGACTACATTAATGCATTTATGGGTGCAGTTGACTGGGAGGCAGTTGAGAAAAGGGCATCGTATTGAATTGCAAAACCAAAAGCAGAAAAAGAAAAATTAAATCTTCTTTTTTATCTCATCTCCATCCAGAAGTAGTAGGTCTCAGTTGCACCTATCGTCTTGTTGGTTGGGACGAGCAGCTCATAGTTACCGGTCTGGCCGTTGAACAGGTTGCCAGCACCACTTACATTAACACAGAATGCAAGGTCACTCTTTGCAGCCGGTGCCGCATTATCTGCAACCGCACAAGTTTCAAACCCGCCAACACCTGTCCTGTTACCGATTGAGGTTACGCTCGTGCCGCCAATATTGACGTTGCATGTTGCCTGGGTCAGTGTGTTTGCAGCATTGTCTGTTGCAGTTCCAAAATTCCATATTGTATCAATTGCACTTGCAACAACACTTTGTACTCCGCTCCAGTCAAATCCGCTTGGTGCAGCAACAGCGCATACTACACCACCGTTTGCAGGTGCCCACACCCATTTGTAAAACACAGCAGTTGCCGGGCTGAGGAATATTATTCCACTCACGTTACCCCAGTAGCCAGCCCACTTTGTGGTTGACCTATTCTGGCTCAAGTCCATATTGGTAACGTTTCCACCCTGTGTTGTGTGGTTTGCCTGTACAGTAGGGGTAGCATATCTACCTGTTGAAATAACATTCCACCCGTTTGCCGGCTGTATTGCCGCCAAAAGCCCTATACCAAGCATTAGTATGAGGGCTAATATTATATGCACCTTCTTCATCTAACCACCTTTAGATACGCATACATCATCGTAAACACTTATAAATATAATGTTCCCTTACGTTGAGCATACCTATCCGCTTTTTTTAAAGTTTGTATTGTAATTTAATAGCATGCGCAGATGCTTCCTAATATTCTTGCTTTGCTTTATGATGCTTGGGCACAGCACGGTGGTTGTAAATTCTCTTGATGGCAGGGACGTTGTTTCTGGCATATACTATGCAGCGATTAGAGGGGAAAACATAGTGTTTATCCGCCCAATGTATGACGCGCGGCTCGTATATAGCAAGATAGGCTCAAACGGCAACGTCTTTCTTATACAATCAAAGTCAAGCCCGGTTATAACTGGGATGGCAGCCGACCTTAAGAATATGGGCAATCGCGTTGAGCTGTTTGAATCTGAAGACCCATATAAAACAAATCTCTACCTTGCAGGTAAAAGCGGCGCCAGTAAGTTTATACTTGTTGATTCGGTATACGGCTATAATACAGTCTCTGCGCTTGCGTATGCCAAGTTAAATTCTATGTATTTGATATTTATAGATAAGAGCAATCTGGATTCAGTGGTAAGCTTCCTTAAATCAAAAAGCCCGCGCGAAGTCTTGCTTTATGGGTATATTGATGCAGAATCTAAGAAGGCCCTTGAAAATGAGGGTATTTCATACACAGAGATAAACAACGGTGACAAGTTTGATGACAATCTCCAAATAGTTGAAATGTATTTCAAGAAAAACCCCACAAAGAGGCAGGTGATAGTTTCAGATGGCAACGCATTTGAGGATACTATTGCAAAAGGTGACGACCCAGTAATTTTAGTAAGCCCTCTCCCGCCAACTTATGTATACGATTACATAAAACAGAAGGCAGCACAGGGCCAGATAAAAGTCCTCCTCATAGTTGATAATGAGTATACGCAGCCGATATACAACCTTAAGACCTCAATAAACAGCGAATTGGGCGTAACCGCCCTGCATGCCTTTGTCAAGATAGGTGAGAGCACATCTGCAGCAGGTGGGATGAGGCAAGTTGAGCTTTTCCCGCTTCCCGGGCCGGTACTTGGGCTAACAATAGAGAAGGTAGAATATAATACCCTTACAAAACAGCTTGAGGTTACATATGCTAACACAGGCAATGCGCTGGAATACGCAAAATCGCAGATACGTCTTCTAATAGATGGCAATCTTGTATCCACCGTTGGTGATGATGATTTCTTTGCGCTTGGGAGAGGTGAAAAAGTCGGCCGCACATATCCTGTAAATGTTGAAAGTGGTGACCTGTTCACTAACATAACAGTGCTTTACGGCTCATCAAAGCGTGCTGCCGAGGCAGGGTTTATGATGGGGTTGCCAGTCGGCAGGGTTGAGTTCACTGACAAGTCAAGCCTCAACATATCTGGGTTTACTGCTGACAAGAATACTGGCGACCTGTATATAACTTACACAAATACCGGTAACATACCACTTTATTTCAGGCCTGATGCGACTGTGATAAATGGAGCTATGAGCACAAAAATCCGTAGTGATACTGTATATGCACTCCAGCCAGGAAAGGGCGAGATGGTGAAATTCCCAGGCCTTGTAAATGATGGTGTTCGCATAATCGGTGGTGCAAACTACGGTGCACGTGAAGCGTTCCTTAATAAGAGGGTTGAAAAGGAGTATGTGCCCGCGGCAGGCACACCAGGCATAGATATGAATGCTATCCTGTTTGGTGTGATCGTGCTACTTGTGATTTTAGTTGTATACCTTCTCTTTGATAAGATTAAGGGGGGCAAGCAGCACAGCACAACGGTGCCTCCGAAGGCCTCAAGAAAGAACTAGTTATTTTACTCTTTTTTATTGGCTTTTTTCAAGCAAAGCACATTGCTTGGGTTTGTGGTTCTCATCTCTTATCCTTTATTCTTGTTCCTTGCATTACTTTTATGATGGTGCACAAGCCTGTTTCTCAGTATTATGAGAAGCTCAATTGCGAATTGCAGGATTACAATGTTGGACATAAAGCAGATGCTGAATACATAAACATCAGGGATCGCAAGCGCGAGTGGGAGCAGGAAATAAATTATTGCCCTGAGTTTCCTGCCCTCCCTTTTTCTCTGGACATATATCGCGATGTTTATGAATGCCACAAATGTTGAGATAATCCACAGTACCCATATATCTTTTGGAAGGAACCAAAGCACGCTTAAAATGATAGGGAACCCACACGCGCCTTTCCCCGCTTCAACAACGTTGATTTCCGCATTGGCAATAAGATATTTATCTTTCACACCACTGAGCACGAACCTACCAGCCGAGTCAAAAACAATCCATACTTCACCCTTTGCATTTGTTATGTACTCCTTTCCATTAACTCTTATGATTGCATTTGCAAGCGGCTTCCCTTTGGAATCCTTAATTGTAATTTTTGCAGGTATGCCTGCATAAACGGTGCCTTCAACGGTGATAAAGCCAAGCCTTGTTACATCAAGCAGTATGCCTGCTTGTGGATATCCTTCTGCAGTTGCACGTATCAACCCATCATACGGCACACGCACTGTCGAATAGCCGTTCTCATCAGCAGTTCGCACCTGCCCGTCTTCAGTGGTTATAACTGCAAAAGGTACCGGCTCACCCTTATTATTTTCAACGCGAACCAAAACATCCTGCCCCTCTATCAGTTCACCTTTTACTAAAAGGAGTATAATTTCCTTTTCAACGCATTTGCTCGCAACGCATACCTTCTCTCCGCTGCACATTGAGTCTTCACAACATTCATACTGCACACACTCGTGGTTCTTGATGGTCCCGCAACTGCACGGTATTTTTGAGCATACCCCGGCAGAGCATTGCTCATTAGCCGGGCAATCACTGTTACTCTCACATTCAGCGCAATAGCCACCAATGCATAGGTTGCTCTTGCACTCATTCCCAGCAGTGCATTTTTCCTTCACGGGCTTTTTTGGCAGGCATACTCCGGCACTGCAATATTCCTGGGTGTCACACTCAAAATCAGCAGAGCATTCAGGAAGAATTATTACGATAACCTCTCTACAGTATTTAGTATATGCGCTTTTTGCACATATGCTTAACACGTATTCTCCGGCCGCTTCCGCTGTAAGCTGGATAGTAACATTATTGCTTTTGCCCTTGTTAAGTTCAGGCAACAGTGCCTGCCCACACGAAAAGCCAACCGGGCACATCTCAACAAACACACTTATATCTTTCTCGTTGAACCCCCCGGTATTTTTTACAATTGCATTGAGCTGGAAAGGCACACTTTTCTTTGACTGCACGGTGTTTATAGGATATATGTAAAGCCGGTGCACGTCACCGCCACCGGAAGGGCCAGGCCCCGGGGTTGGCTGGCACGTGTATATCACATCAGCTGTAATGTTGTATCCGGTTGGACCGGTGCTGCGCGGCAGCATTATCTGGTAATCGCTTGTTGAGCCGTTCCAGTCTGGCTTGTTGCTTACAACTTTGGTTATAAATACGAGATTCCCTGCAGCATCGTTCAGATAACCCATCCTGAAATCTGAAGAGGAAGTACTATTTGCATAAGTATATGTTGTTGGGACACCGATATATGTTCCAGTGCTCAGCGTAAAATTGGAAGTGTTTTTGAAGGTGAGTGTTGCATTTTCTGTTTGGTTTCCTATGAACGTATCAAGTTTGGCAATGTTACCGGGCGTTAGTGGAAGTGTAATAGAACTCGCATTGTATGCGATTATGTGGATTGATAAGGATACATATGTGCAAGGTGGGTCCTGCGCAATTATATTAAGCCGAGCGACTTTATTTCCAGTGACGGTATACGTATAATTGGTGCCTGCACCGAGGATTACTTCACCGTATACGCCGTCCCACCTTGTTGAGTTTGAAAACCTGCTAAGCTCAAGGTTTGTAACGTTGCCACCAGGTGTATCTATGCAGTGTACCAGGCTTATAAGTATAAGTAATGCAAATGCGCTTTTGGCATAATTATACATTGTAATACAATTGCATATAATGTTTAAGAGCTTTATAGCTGATTATTGCACATGCAGAAGGGGTCCCCCGGGAGGGGTGCGGTAGCAGCATTTGTAATGCTACCTTTGCTTTTATTCGTGCTTATACTACTAGAAATTGGGATTAATGGTACGCTATTGCAGGATACATCCCAGCAGGAATCCGCAAGCCATAGCATAAATAATGAATGTGATTATTCAGGCTATTGCAATTTCTCATACTCTTCCAACAGTAGTGGCTCCCAGAGCACGCTTTTCATTGATGTTGACAATTATATAAGGCAAGAGGGAAACGTGGATAATGATAAAGAAGAAATAGCTGGCCCTAACAGTAATGTACACATAATCCTAGACGAGGACATGTTTGTAAATGTTGATGAATATCTAAACGCCACATCAGGGAAGATACTTTCGCTCAACAGTACAAATGCTGCTAATGAATCTCTTAATGTCACAAATCAGGTTGGCAGTAACATGCAAGATATTACTGTCACAAGTGAAGCCGGCAATATGCAGGATAGTCCTGATGGTTTTGTGAACGCAGATGACTACTCAAAAGAAGAGGAGGTTCCTATCCCCGTGGTTGGTTCTGAAGATGTGGTTAAGAACGTAGATGAGTTGGTTAATGCCGGCAGCATAATTGTAGAAAGCGCGGATGGTGATACAGTCAGGTTATCAAGGCGTGATATTTATAAGGAAGGCAAAGGTGTAAAAATCTCACGGGAGTTATACGATGTTATATATGCCAAAGGCGGCAAGGAGAAGGTTATAGTCAGGTATTCGCCCAGTGCACGTCCAAAAAATATCCCGCTCAAACACAATGCCGTCCAGGTTGGCAGTGTACAGTTTGGATTCACTGAATTGGATAACGAAACGCTCTTATCACTGGTCAGCTCTGGCATTATAGAAGAGGTATATAAAGACATTCCAATGTCAATCTCGCTTGAAGATTCGGCCTATCTGATAGGTGCGGAAATTGCACATACAGATATGGGTGTAACTGGCGAAGGGATTGCTATTTGCCTGCTTGATACAGGTGTTAATCCAAGCGAAGCAGATAATGTGTTTGAAGGGTATGATTTTGTAAATGGGGATTCAGACCCGAGTGATGATAACGGTCACGGTACACGAATGGCAAAAGTGATAAACGCAATTGCTCCCGATGCAAAAATAATCCCTGTAAAGGTGCTGGATTCCTCAGGCACAGGATATTCATCAGCCATAATACAGGGAATATCCTATTGTATGGAGCATGCGAGCGAGCACAACATCAGGGTTATTTCAATGAGTTTTGGAGGTGGCCAGTTTACGGGCTACTGTGAGTTCGACCCAGTTGTTATGGCTGCTGATGGTGCATACAGCACAGGAATATCAGTTGTTGCATCCTCAGGCAATGATGGTGCGGCCTATATAACCGCGCCGGCCTGTGGCAGGAATGTGACCGCTGTTGCAGCAACAACAAAAGATGACACTGTTGCATCCTTCTCAAATATAAACGGTATGGTTGACCTCCTTGCCCCTGGTGAAGGCATAATCATAAGCGACCGGTCATATTCAGGGACTTCTATTTCAGCAGCAATGGTGAGCGCATCATATGCACTTCTTTATTCTTACAACTCTTCAGTTTTGCCCGCCGATGCGGAGCGCCTGCTCAAGACGTCAGGCACGTTTGTTGAGCACAGCGGAAACACATATACACGCATAGATGTGTATAACGCGTTGATGGGCATTTATACAGGTGAGCCAACAAACCAGACCGTTAACCAGACGCAACCTGGTAATTATACATATTCATATTCGGCACAAGAGTATAACAGCGTTTACAATGCAATAATCGCTTACAGGTCGAATACAGGCAGCGGCCTCAATTTTCCAAAGATACGGTTCTGGAATTCTACCGGTGAAGGCAGTTGGGGCCCTGAGATTCAACTTCCAACCGCAGGGTCACCTGTACGGTGGGCTGTTGTGAAGTGGTCGCCTATTTCTAGCAAAATTGTCCTCGTAACTCTAAGCGATGATGGATATTTGGATGGTTACGTATGTATGGGCAACTGCACAAACGTGGCAAATTGGCAGGTTACAAATAACATAGGCCAGGTATGGACGACAGCGGCAGCACAAAGAAGGTTTGATGTTGGGTTTGAAACTGCAACTGGTGATGCGGTTGTCGTTTACGGTGTTTTAAGTGCGGTTACGACAAGGGACCTTGCGTATAGGGTGTTACCTGCATCATCTTCAAGCTTTGCAACCACAACTGAACAGTACATTGATGACACTGGCCACGCAACAGATATACAATACAGTTGGGTGCGTTTGGCAAGAAACCCGCGTGTTGGGCAAGAAGAGATAATACTTGTTGGATTTGATT
>JAVZCB010000004.1:0-129060 GCA_038874595.1 Candidatus Micrarchaeia archaeon | reverse complement strand
TGTGATTAACAATACAGTGCATAACAATTCAATCGGGTATTTCCTTTATTCTGCGGCTAACATATATTTTATTAATAACAGTATCTACAACAACTCAATAGGTTACGATTCGATTTCCTCGTCATTTAATGAACTGATTAACAATATATTTGGGAACAACACGCAATATGGTATCCAACTACAATATACTATATCAACCAACATAACCCAAAGTGATATATACAACAGCAACATTGGTATATTAGTTTTTGTTTCCGATCGCATACGCATTAAAAACACTCATCTTTACAACAACCAACAATTTGACCTTCTTGTTAGCGCTGATGATAATCAATTGTATAATCTTAGCATTTTGAATTTGACTATAGATAATCCCTCTGGCAACTATCAGAATTATACGGTTTTAGATATAGAGGATATTTATGGCAATCTCCTTTTCGAAGAGGCTTATGGTATAAAGTGGTCAGGCCAGCCATCTGCTTTGCCGTCCCATACCAGAAGTTTCATGAATAAGTATGTAAACATAACACCTGAAGGCGGTGTGGTGAACATAGATAAAATAACGTGGAGATGGTTTGATAGCGAGTTATCTGGGTATAACGAACAAGAGCTTGAGCTTTGGAAATATAACTCATCTGGGTGGAGACGGCTAAACAGCACACCAAACGTGATTAGCAATCAACTCTCACTCAAAAACATAAATCCATTATCTACATATGCTATTCTTGAAAATACAAACTGCCCGGTTATAACTTCCCCGGGAACATATGTGCAGACACAAAATTACACGGGTGCACCGAACCCTGTAGGGAGCTATGGGGGTTATGCATGTGTTTATATCCAGGCTGAAAACGTAACATTTGACTGTAATAATTACTACATCAAGGATAATGGAACTTTAACTTCATACGGTGTTTTCATAGATGAGTCATCAAGGAATGTGACAGTGAAAAACTGTAATGTGCTTAATTATGATTACGCTATGCTTGCACTTAGCAGTGAGGATATTACGATATTTAACAATACACTATACCTTAGCGAGATAAGCGGCTTTTTATCCGATGCCTCCTCTGGCTTGAATATCTCAAGTAACCATATATTTAATAATACATTCTATGGTATACATTTATTATTGGGCACAACTGCGCACTTGGCGAACAACCTATTACACAACAATGATGAGAACGGAATATATATTGAAAGTTTCGATAACGTTTTTGCAAGGAATGTTACCTCTAAAGATACGTTTGGTGATTGCCTTATAGTCACCAATTCACAGAACATATCAATAGAAAACAGCTTATTCACTAACTGCTCTGATTCTGGGGTTTTTGCAGGCATCTCAGGGAATGTTACCATTGTTAATTCAACCGTTACATCCTCAAACTACGGGATCAGGATAACATCTACTTCTTTAAGCACCATAATCGGGAACAGGATAATTAACAACAGTGGAGCAAATGTTTACTTAAGTTCAGCGCACAATAACGTATTGATAAACAACACGCTCAACTTATCGCAGTATGGCATTAACTTCTTAACAAGCTCAAACAATACTTTGATTAACAACACCATTATAGGCAGCAGTGTTAACGGTATCAAAATATCTGCTTTGAGCACAAACATTTCTTTGTCTGATAATTCCGTATGCTTTAATGCATTGGACATAAACAATCTTCAAAATGGAAACACGGGAGCATATGACCGGTGTGATAGATGGTATAACTGGTATGAAAACGGCCTTTCAGGGTGTACATACACCTGTTCGAGGGTATGGCACAGGTTCTTTGGTAATGTAAGTGGTACAATACTCCTGGCGAGGAATGACAGCTGGGTATTTTACAGGTGGTTATGGAAAAAGGAGAATGGTGGCAAGGTGTATGCAATAAACGGTGATGCAAGCATAAATTGGGCAAGTTTGGTGGCCCTTGGCAGGAGCACGTTAGGCACAAACTCAACAATCGATTTCAACGAGTTAGATATCCTTCTTAACATGAGTGGTGAGAGGGACAGCATCACCAAACTTTATGCACCTGACGGTAGTAATCCTCTTAACACTCAGAACATATCGCTATACGGCCGTCTTGTACCTTATATACCTGTTGCAAACTCCTCAACACAAACAGATTACAAGACAGGGATCGTATGGGATTCATCACAGGGGGTACCTGAGTTCAATATTACAGTGAACCAGGATGTTGCATTTGTGAGTGTTATAAATGGCACAAGGAATCCTAACTATGATATTCGTGTCCCATCAAATCTGGATTCGTATAAAGGCAGTAGTGGTGTTGTTGAATTCTGGCTTGAGCTTGATTGATTAAAATTACAAGCAAAAAATAAGCAGTAGCCCCGAGCGGATTCGAACCGCTGTCTGGAGGTTTCCCCTTTTTTGTGTTATGTGTATTTTTTGCGAAGGGGGCGCTGGCTCCCTTCGTAGTCAGCTACGGGTAGCCGGGGTTGCGAAGGGGGCGCTGGCTCCCTTCGTCCAGAGCCTCCCATCCTTGACCGCTAGACGACGGGGCTATTGCAGCTAATTTAGAGGATAATCCTTTTTAATTATTAGTGTGGCCCTCATAAGTTTTGCAGATATTCAGCGCTAGACCGTAACATATTTTAATATTGCCTCTCTTCATTCATTATGGCAAACCAAAAGCGTATAACACAAAAAGCAGAGCAAAACAATACAAAAGCAGGCGATTTTAAAGTTAAAGGCCCGATTATTGAAACCTCGTTTAACTCTTACTGCCAGCAGTTGGCAGAGCATTTTAAAGGAAAAGGGGACTTATTTGAGATAAAGCGCTTAACTCGCAGCGCGCTCCAAAACGGCATAAGCGCCGAGGAAGCAGTGTCAATGATTATGAGGTCGGCTGACAGCAGGCAGTACTGGAGATTAATCCAGAGAAAAATAGACCGCAAGATAAAAAACGCCGAGCTGCCCCTTAAGTTTACGGAATTTGAGATTGAGTTTATCAAGAAGGTGCTTTGCTTAAGCCATAAGTCCATAGAGCCATTAAGCAATGGGCGTGCAAGCCCGGCAGTGCTTCGCAAGGCGTACTGTGCTTTGCTTGAGCTTGAGCCGATAGTTGTAGGGAGATACCTCTCACAAACTGCATTTGACACTGCACTGTCAGAGATATGCGATTACTTTGGTCTTGACGGCAATCCACCCATAAACTTAGCTAGTATAACAAAGGATGCAATGTACTCAGATATGAGGCTTTTATTGAGTGTAAAGAAAGAGATTACGGAATAATTTTTAATGAACAAAAAAATGCAATCTCCCGTTTTGTTTATTTTCCTTCAAATTCCATTTTCAGTTCATTCAGAAATTTATACAGGAACTTTGTCCTTCTTGCAGCAATTTTCTTTGCGGTTTTGGTATGCATCATCTTTCCAACCTTAAGAAGCCGTGCATAAAACAGGTCAAGCGCATAATTAACCGGGTCTGGCTCTCTCTTCTCGCAGAACGGGTCCTCTGTGTTATAAAAAGTCCTCTTCATTGAGCCTGTCGATGAGAACGTCCTCATGATTGAGATAGCGCCTGTAGCCTCAAGCCGGTCTGCGTCCTGGAGTATTTTCGCCTCGTATAATCTCGGTACCACGCCTTTGGAGAACGAGCACTGCGTAATAGCAGTCTTTACATTTGCGATCTTTTCCTTAGGATATCCTTTCAGCTCAAGGAGAATCTTCTCTGCCACTTCTGCGCTATGCTCTGTTGATAGGTGCGCCTTCGGCCCGTTCTTTGGATACACAATAATATCATGAAGTATGGCTGCGGGTATAAGAACCTGCAAGTCGACTTTTTTCTTCTCGCCTCTCGCGATGTGCAGGCACAGAGCGAGCACTCTTTGTGCGTGGTTGACGTCGTGCGACGGATCGTTCTTACTAAACAAAATACCTGCCTTCCTAAAAATGTGATTGGCCAGTGTAATATTCGGTTTTTGTAGAGTTAGGTAACGTGGCTTATGCAGTTCTTTTTGCATTATCTATAATATGTATTCTAACAATATAAACATTGATTTGGAGAGGTGCTCACCAAAATATTACCGCCGGTGAAACAGCAGCCAAAAATCAAGAAGCATAAAAGTGCCAACAGCAGCGCGCCTTCCCGCTCGAAGAGCAGTACCAGCAACGCCGTAGAGGAGCTTAACTTCCGGGTTCGAGAAGAGACCGGGTGTGACCTCCTCCCTATGGCCGTTGGCAGCATATTTAGATTAGGCAATGTATAAAAAGCTTTCCCCCCCAAAAAATACAATCCATTTTACGGTGCATTTTAGATGGAAGTAACAGAGAAAAATTCAGAGCAGCCGGCGGATATGCCAAGTGAGGCGCAGAAGGAGCGAAAAAACGTTTTTGTTGAGCTTACAACTATGATGAGGGATAAGCGCCAGGCCCTGATGTCAAAGATAGAAGAGATAAAATCTCTCAGGGAAAAGCTGCAAAACATGAATAAGGTAGGTGTGCGGGCGCTTACAAAGAAAAAGGAGCAACTCGAGTTTAAGATTGCTACAGAGGCGCTTACTCTTGATAAGGAGCGCGCCTTTATGAAAGCGATAAAAGGCCTTGAGCAGGAGATAAAGCAGGCGCAGCAGCGCGAGGAAGAGCGCAAGAAGATACTTTCGCGTATTAAGGGCCTTGATGGCGAGATTGAGGCGCTGAAGAACGAACTGGATGAGATGAAATTATCCCTAATCAAGCTTAGGGAAGAGCGCAAGAAGAAGCGTGCAGAGTATAAGAAGCGCCTTGAGGGGCGTGAGGCTGCACCCAAGCAGAAACCGCTTCCAAGAAAAGATGAAGAGCTGTTCATAAGCCTTGAGGATATCGCAATCATGAAGAAGGGCAACAGCAGCAATTAGTTATTAATTTTATTACCCATTTTAACTTATGCCCCGGGCATTTCTTCTTGATGTTGATTATGTAGTAGACACACGTCTTGAGAGCGGTGTAGAGGTTGCATCAATCCGTCTTATACTCAGGAGTAACGGGAAGGTTTTCTTCAAGAATGTCCGGTTCAGCCCATACTTTTATTTTGTAGGGGCTCTCGAGAAAGAGCTTAGTGATGTGCCCCAGATAAAATCAATTGATAAAGTAAAGATGCGTTTGGGCACAAAAGAAACGGATGTATACAAAATAACCTGCTATAACCCGGCAGATACGCAGAAGCTAAGGCAGCTGTTTGACAAGTTTGGCAAATGCTATGAGTTTGATATCCCATTCGTCCGCAGGTTTTTGATTGATACTGGCATTCGCGTGTTTACTTTGATTGATTATACGGAGCTTGATGACACATATGTTGAAGTAAATAGCTGTGTCGATGAGATGCGGCCTCTTAACATTCTTTCATTTGATATAGAGACATATAACCCAACAGGGATGCCGCGCCCAAAGGAAGACCCAATATTGATGGTAAGCTATTCTGATGGGAAGCGCACAGGTGTTATTACTTATGGTGATTCAGGGAACAGGCACGTTACGAAGGTGAAAGATGAGAAGGAGATGCTTGACCATTTTTGCAGGCTTATCCGTGATAACAATATAGATGTTCTTTTCGGCTACAACTCCTCAGATTTTGACCTGCCGTATATGCGGGACCGCGCACAAGCACTGCGCACCCAACTTGCACTTGGCCGTGACAACTCATCATTCACGCTCAAGAGGCAGGCATTTTTCTCGACAGCCTCAATAAATGGTCGCTTGCACATTGATGTTTTTCATATGATACGGTTTCTTGCAACTATAGGTGCACTAAAGACAAACACATACTCGCTTAGTGACGTCTACCGTGAGGTGTTCGGTGAAGAGAAGAAAATGGTAAGCAAAATGGACATATGGAAGATGTGGAATGTTGCAGATGAGCGTGAGCGCCTGATAGAATATTCTCTTGATGACGCATTTGCAACATATCGGCTCGGGGCAAAATTCCTACCGATTTTCATTGAGATTGCGCGCATTGCTTCTATAACTGTTAGTGATGCGGTTTCATCAACAACGGGCCAGCTAGTGGACTATGTCCTTTTGAAAGAGGCGCACGCACGCAACATAATAGCACCGAACCGCCCTCGTGAGAGCGAGCTGCTCGCACGTGAAGATGAGCCCATAGAGGGGGCTTACGTAAAAGTGCCAACACCAGGTGTTTACAGGGATATAATTGTGTTTGACTTCCGGAGCCTGTACCCGAGCATAATTGTTGCGCATAACATTTCTCCTGAGACCCTTAACTGCGGCTGTTGTACTGCACAGGAGGCATACGTTGCACCTGACGGCTCGCGTTTCTGCTCAAAGCAACGCGGTCTCATCCCAGATGTGCTTTCCCATCTGCTTGAGCACCGTGCATCCCTGAAACGGCAAATGAAATCTCTTGAAAAAGGTTCAGAGGAGTATATGTATGCGTATGCCAGGCAGTATGCATTTAAGATCATTGCTAACACGTTTTATGGCATGCTCCGTAATGTACGCGCACGATGGTACTGCCGGGAATGCGCTGCCGCCACCACTGCGTGGGAGCGTTTTTACATACAGGATGTGATATCACGGGCAGAGAAGGAAGGGTTTAATGTCCTTTACGCAGACACGGACAGCCTGTTCATACTACTTGACACCAAATCAGAAAAAGATGCGATTTCGTTTATGGAGAGCGTAAACAAATCTCTTCCTGAGGGTATGGAGCTTGAGCTTGAGGATTACTATACGCGTGGTATATTCGTCTCAAAGAAATCGGGCTTATCAGGCGCAAAAAAGAAGTATGCGCTGCTCTCCCGCAGCGGCAGGATAAAGATAAGGGGATTTGAGCTTGTCCGCCGCGATTGGTCTCAGATTGCAGGTGAAACACAGCGCCGTGTACTGGAAATGATTTTAAGGGAGGGGGACTTGGATAAGGCCATTCAGATAGTAAACCAGGTGATACAGGAGTTACGCGACAAAAAAGTCCCAAAGGAAAAGCTTGTTATTTACACACTGCTCCGAAAAGACCTTGGTGAGTACAAGGCAAAAGGGCCGGAGGTGTCAGCTGCAATCAAGGCGCGTGAGCGCGGTAAAGATATCGGGGAAGGGATGATGGTTGGTTATATAATAACCTCAAAAGGCAAGAGCATTTCGGAGAAGGCCGAGCTTGAGGAGTATGTCGAGGAGGGGGATTATGATGCAGATTATTACGTAAACAACCAAATCATACCGGTTGTAGAAGGGATTCTTGGAGAGCTTGGCTACACAGGTGACCTCCTCAAATCCGGAAAAAGGCAGCAGGGGCTTGCAGATTGGCTATAGTGCTTAAAAACCAAAAGCCCATTTTGCACAAAAGCTTATAAACTAATACCCTGGTTTTTTGGGTTTTTCCATTATTCTTTTAAACTTAATACATTTTAAATAACCATCTACACCGGTGGTACTTCTTGAGCAAGAAAAAGGAGCAGTTTTCAGTATTTGACCATGTCCTTGTTCCCAAGCACGAAATTGTGCCTGATTCTGAAGTTGAGGCGGTTTTAGCTGAGCTTCGGGTGGAATCAAAGGACAGGCTGCCAAAGATTCTCCCAAACGACCCTTGTGTTAAAGCATTAAAGGCAAAGCGCGGTGATGTAATTCGCATTCTACGGAAAGAGCCGACGGGGGAGGCAGTATACTACCGAGTGGTAGTTTGATGCTTTACGGGTGTGACTTATGAAAGAAGAGCTTCTTCCAGTTTATGTTAGGGCAAACCCTCCTTCGCACCAGCATATTGAGTCCTTTAACCGCTTTTGCGATCACGGTTTGAGGGAAGTGATTCGCTCAATTGGCACTATCGAGCCAGGCATAGAGGGATACTCATTCAAGCTAGGCAACATCAGGATTGAGCAGCCGATGGTGCAGGAAGCTGACGGCTCCAGGCGCCTGATTACCCCTATGGAGGCAAGGATGCGCAACTTAACGTATGCATCACCGATTTATCTTGAAATCACGCCTACAATAAGCGGGATTGAAAGGGAGCAGGAGGAGGTATTCATTGGTGAGCTTCCCATAATGGTTAAATCAAAGCCGTGCCATCTCTACGGCCTTGGCAAGAACGAGCTTATAGATATGGGTGAGGACCCGCTTGACCCAGGCGGTTACTTTATAGTTAATGGTACTGAGAAGGTGCTTATTTCACTTGAAGACCTTGTGCCGAATCGTGTCATCGTGGGCAAGGATTCAGCAAAAGGTATTGTAACCGCGAAGGTGTTCTCAACCAAGTTTGGATTCAGGGCACGTTGCAGTGTTGAGCGCACAAAGGATGGCAAGCTGCAGCTTACATTCCCGGCAGCACCGCCATCAATGCCAGTGATACCTTTCTTGCGCGTTCTCGGCTTTAAGAGTGATAAGGAGCTCCTTGAAGCATTCTCTGACAACCCCTCTATTCGCTCGGATATACTATATAACATTGAGCTTGACCAGGCGAAGTCTTACGAGGAAGCACTTGACCTTATTGGCAGGAAAGCTGCACCCGGCCAGGCGAAGGATTTCAGGCTCAAGAGGGCAGAGATTCTTGTCGACACTTATTTGCTGCCGCATCTTGGGACAGAGCCGGATGCACGCATCTTAAAGGCGCAGTACTTGATTGGGATGCTTGAGAGGGTGATTATGGTTTCCAATGGGAAATCCTCCTCTGATGACAGGGACCATTACATGAATAAGAGGGTGAAGCTTGCAGGTGAATTAATGCAGGACCTGTTCAGGTATGCATTCCAGTTCCTGATAAAGGATGTGACATACCAGGTTGAGCGCAGTGTTGCGCGTGGAAGGCGCATAACAGCAAAAACGGCGATTCGCCCAGATGCACTTACTGATAGGATAAAATACGCACTTGCCACCGGCAACTGGATTGCCGGCCAATCTGGTGTTTCACAGATGCTTGACAGGACGAACTTTTTTGCATCAAACTCACACCTTAGAAGACTGATTTCACCGCTCAGCAGGAGACATCCGCATTTCAAGGCGAGGGACCTTCACGGGACACATTGGGGCAAAGTTTGTATTGCAGAAACACCTGAAGGCCCGAGCTGTTCGCTCGTAAAGAATTATGCACTGATGACCGAAGTGTCCTTACCAACAGCTGCTGTGGACGACAGTGCGGTGATAAGGCTGATTAGGGCACAGGGTGTTAAGGAGAAAGAATAGGTGATATGATGGCCACTCATAAGGATACGGAAAAACACTCAAAAGAAAAATCCAAGCGTGCTGTAGTATATCTAAACGGCTTGTATATGGGATTTCATGATAATGCAGAACAGCTCGTAAAGGAGATAATTGCAAAAAGAAGGAATGGTGAGCTCACATCAAACTTAAACGTTTCATATCTGCCTGGTTCAGGTGAAGTGCATCTGAACACGAGCGGCGGTCGCATCCGCAAGCCCTACATTATAGTGAAAGATGGAAAGCCAATGCTTACAAAAGAGCACCTTGAGAAGCTTAAGGCTAACGAGCTTTCCTGGAACGACCTTGTCACAAAGGGAATAATAGAATACCTTGATGCTGAAGAGGAGGGAACGCTTGCATACATTGCAACAACGGAAGATGAGCTTACCAAAGACCACACGCATCTTGAGATAGACAATTCAAGCATAACAGGTGTGATTGTATCAACATTTCCGTACCCGGACCACAACTCATCACCAAGGCTCACGATGGCTTCCTCAATGATGAAGCAATCGCTCGGGCTTTATTCGGTGAATTTCAATTTCAGGCAAGACTCACGTGCACACATCCAGTTTTACCCGCAGGTCCCGCTGGTGCAGACATCTTCATATAGGGCGCTCAACTTTGACAAGAGGCCAGCAGGCCAGAACTTTGTAGTAGCAGTAATGAGTTATTATGGATATAACATGAGCGACGCAGTTGTGCTCAACAAGAACTCAATTGACCGTGCGCTCGGCCGTTCTGTATTCTACAAAACATATGAGACCGAGGAGAGAAGATATCCTGGAGGCCAAAAAGACAAGCTTATGATTCCGACTCCCAACATTGTAGGGTATAGGGAGGAGGAGCTGTACAAAAACCTCGATGAAGATGGCATAATCATGCCAGAAGTTAGCATAAAGCCGCGTGATGTTCTCATTGGCAAGGTATCACCACCGAGATTTATGGAGGAGGTTGCAACTTTTGGTATCACTGAAGAGAAAAGAAGGGAGAATTCAATCACAGCAAAGGGTGGAGATTACGGTACGGTAGACTCAGTAATGCTGAGTGAAAGCCTGGCTGGCAACAAGCTTGTAAAAGTCAAGCTGCGCTCGCTCAAGGTTCCGGAGATTGGTGACAAGTTTGCATCAAGGCACGGGCAGAAAGGGGTTGTGGGCTACCTGTGCCCGCAAGAGGATTTGCCGTTTACCAAGGATGGAATTGTGCCTGATCTTTTGATTAATCCTCACGCAATCCCGAGCCGTACAACTGCTGGGCACATCCTAGAAATGCTTGGCGGCAAAGTTGCATCATTGTCAGGGCGTTTCGTTGACGGTACAATGTTTTCAGGTGAAAAGGAAGAGGACTTGCGTGCAGAGCTCAAGAAATACGGGTTCAATGAAGCCGGTGAGGAGGAGCTTTACGATGGGATAACTGGTGAGAAGCTCAAGGCAAAGATATTCATTGGTGTAATATACTACCAGCGGCTCCACCACCTTGTAAGCAACAAAATGCACGTGCGCTCCCGCGGTCCCGTGCAGTTGCTCACACACCAGCCTACTGAGGGTAAGGCAAGGGAAGGTGGCCTCAGGTTTGGTGAGATGGAACGCGACTGCCTGATAGGGTATGGTGCATCCCAGCTTATTAAGGAAAGGCTGCTTGAGGAAAGTGACAAGACGATCGCACTTGTTTGTGCAAACTGCGGCTCGCTCGGTGTGCACGATTACGTGAAGCGCCGTGATTATTGCCCGGTGTGCAAAAGCACCCGTATGGAGAAGATTGAGATGAGCTACGCATTCAAGCTTCTGCTTGATGAAATAAAATCGCTCGGCATATTCCCGCGCCTCAAGGTTGGCGAGAAGGGAAAATAAATGAGGTGATGCTATGATGGAATTCACTGAGAAACAGGTTGGTGCAATCAAGTTCACGCTATTCTCCCCAGAAACCATACGTAAGATGTCTGTCATAAAGGTAACCGTTCCTGACACATACAATGAGGATGGGTATCCTATAGATGGGGGGCTAATGGACCAGCACATGGGTGTTATAGACCCCGGCCTGCGCTGTAAGACGTGTGGAGGCACAGTGCACACGTGCCCGGGCCATTTTGGCCATATCGACCTTGTCAGGCCCGTGTTACACTCAGAGTTTGCGCGTGTGGTCGCAGTATTACTTAAAGTTACCTGCTCATCGTGCTCGCGTGCACTCGTGAAGAAGGGTGCAAAGGACACTTTTGGTGAGCTTCTTTCAGAAGAGGAGCTGCTCGCGCAGATGAAAAAGACAAAGAAATGCCCGTATTGTGGTGCAAAGCAGGAGGATATAAAATACGAGAAACCTACAACAATAATGGAAGGCAAGCGCGCCCTGCTCCCAATAGAAATACGTGAGCGCCTTGCCAAAATTCCAGATGAGGACCTTGAGCTTATCGGGATGGACCCGGAGAGTGCACGGCCGGAGTGGATGGTATTGACCGCACTGCCAATTCCACCTGTGCAAATGCGCCCCTCGATTATTCTTGAGACCGGTGAGCGCAGTGAAGATGATATAACGCACAAGCTCGTAGATATAATACGTATTAACCAGCGTCTTGACGCAAACCTGAACGCAGGTGCGCCACAGCTGATAATAGAAGACTTATGGGAACTGCTCCAGTACCATGTTACAACATACTTTAACAATGAGAGTGCAAACGTCCCGCCCGCAAGGCACAGGTCCGGCAGGCCGCTTAAGACGCTTTCACAGCGGCTTAAGGGCAAAGAGGGAAGGTTTAGGTATAACCTGTCCGGTAAGCGCGTAAACTTTTCTTCACGTACAGTTGTTTCTCCCGACCCAAACATTAGCATAAATGAGGTAGGTGTCCCACAGGCAGTTGCAGAAGAGCTTACTGTCCCAATATACGTTACACCGTGGAACATTGAGGAGTGCAAGGAGATGATAAAGCGCACCGAGTATCCCAAGATAGTATATGTAACAGGCAAGGATGGCAGGCGCAGGCGTGTTATGGAAAAGAATGTTGAAGAGCTGCTTGCCGCTCTTGATGTTGGGTGGGTGCTTGAGCGCCAGCTCAAGGATGGCGACCCCGTCATATTCAACAGGCAACCCTCACTACACAGGATATCCATGATGTGCCACAGGGCAAAGGTACTTCCTGGCAGGACGTTCCGCCTGCACGTTGCGGTATGCCCACCGTACAATGCAGACTTTGACGGTGACGAGATGAACCTTCACGTGCCACAGACTTATGAGGCGCGTGCCGAGGCAGAGGAGCTGATGCTTGTTGAGAGGCAGATTATCTCCCCAAGGAATGGTAACGCAATTATACAGCCTAATGAGGACCACGTCTCAGGTGCATACCTGCTTACCCGCAAGGGCGTCAAGCTTACAAAGAGCGAGGCGGCAAAATTCTTGGGTGCTGCCGGTATTTATGAGTTGCCTGAGCCAGAAAAGGATGGCACGTACTCTGGCAAGAAAGTGTTTTCAATGCTGTTTCCGAAGGACCTTAACTTAGAGTATAAGACACGGCTTTGCAAGGAGGTAAATGAGTGTAGCAAAGAGAAGTGCCCATACGATGGCTATGTTATAATCAAAAACGGCGTGCTTGAGCACGGGACAATGGAGAAGAAAGGGTACTCTGGGATTATACTTGAGAAGTTATTCAATGATTATGGCCCGGAGGTGGCACGCGAGTTTATTGACCGCTCAACCAAGATGGCAGTGCACGCAGTAACACACTTTGGGTTTTCAGTAGGTATTGAAAACTATCATCTTGATAAGAAGACAATCGAGAAGATAAATGAGATTCGTGATAAGGCCATCAAGGAGGTTGAGGGGCTCATTGTGAAGTATAAGAACAAGACACTGCCGCGCTCACCTGGAAAGACGCTTAAGGAGACGCTTGAAGAGCAGATAATGATGGTGCTTAGCCAAGCGCGTGATTCAACAGGCACAATCCTGAAAGAACACTTTGGCCAGGATAACACTTCAATAGTGATGGCCAACATCGGCTCAAGGGGTTCTATACTTAATGTAATTCAGATGGCCGCATTCCTCGGCCAGCAGGCGGTGCGAAGCAAAAGGATAAGGCGTGGATATAAGGGAAGGGTGCTACCTCATTTCAAGACAGGAGATATGGGCGCTTACGCACGCGGGTTTGTAGGCTCTTCATTTATGAAGGGGCTGACGCCTACGGAATATTTCTTCCATGCGGCAGGCGGCCGTGAATCACTTGTCAATACGGCTATTCGTACTGCAAGGTCTGGTTATATGCAGAGGCGTCTTATCAACGCGCTGCAGGACCTGTATGCGGATTATGATAGGAGCGTCCGTGATTCAGAGGGCAACCTGATACAGCTCCGCTATGGCGGGGATATGAAAGACCCGATGAGGTCAAAGAAGGTGTGATTATGGCAAAGAAGCTTATAGATTCAGGGGAAGCGGTTGGTATCATTGCTGCACAATCGCTTGGTGAGCCCGGAACGCAGATGACAATGAGAACGTTCCACTACGCAGGTGTTGCAGAGCAAGTGCCTACAGGGCTTCCAAGGCTGATTGAGCTTGTTGATGCCAGGAAAGAGCCGGCACAGTCGCTTACAGATATTTACTTGGATGATGAGTATGTAAAAGACAAGAAGAAAAACGAGGAAGTTGCAGCTGCGCTTGAGCTTGTCTCACTTTCAGATGTTTGCACAGTTACGGAGAACTTTGCAAAGAAGGAGCTGCGCATAAAGGTTGATACGGCGTTTGCGCAGTCAAAAGGTATTACTGTAAGGGATATTATAAGCAAGATTAAAGAGTCGCTCGGAAAGACCGGAAAAATAAAGTCAAAGAAGGACCAGATATTGCTTTGTATTAATACTACATACCAGAAGCTGCGCAGGATAACCATGAAAGTAAAAACCATCCCACTGAAAGGTGTTAAAGGGCTGAGCAAGGCAACGGTTGTCCACAACGAGAAGACTGGTGAATATTTCATACGTGCAGGCGGGTTTAATTTGCATGACCTTAAGAAAGTTGAGCACGTGAATTATGCCAGAGTATACACAAACAATGTGCGCGAGATTGAGAAGCATTTCGGCATTGAGGCAGGGAGGAACGCCCTGCTTAAAGAGATCAAGCAGGTTATGGACCTGCAAGGCCTATCTGTTGATGTTCGACACATAATGCTCCTTGCAGATGCAATGTGCTCACGCGGATATATTGAGCCGGTTGGCAGGCATGGGCTCTCGGGAAGAAAATCAAGCGTTCTCGCCCGTGCAGCGTTTGAGGAGACGGTGAAGCATCTCGTAAATGCATCTATTGAGGGGGAGGAAGACCATCTTAACGGTGTCACGGAGAATATCATAATAGGCCAGACAGTGAAGCTTGGCACTGGTAAGGTGCGGCTGATAATGCGGCAATAATATTTATGGGTGATATGATGGATGTTCAGAAGTCAATTCGGATGGCTGTTGATACAGGGGAAGTTCTGCTAGGTAAGAATGAGGCGCAGCGCTCTTTGCACGCAGGCAAGTGCAAGCTTGTTGTTCTTGCCCAGAACCTTCCTTCAGATGTTAAGCTTACAATCGAGAAGAAAGCCAGGCTTGCAGGCATTCCCTACTATGTATTTGAGGGCACATCAAGCGACTTGGGAGGGTTGTGTGGAAAGCCTTACCCCATATCTGTAATGGCAGTAGTTGATGAGGGGGATTCGGATATACTTTCTCTTGTTAAAAAAGGTGAATAGTTGCAAAAGATATCAAACGATGAGCTCATTTGCATGCGCATGTTTTATGATGCAACAGGTGTAGAGTCGCTGGACTGCATAATTGCAGAGGAAGGTGTGGCTTTTATGGTCCCGCGCGGCCTTATGGGCAAAGCGATTGGGAAAGGCGGGTCCAATATGCAGCGCCTCCGCAGCAAGATAAATAGGAATGTCTTCCTGTTTGAGCAGCCTGAGGATGAGGAGGAGTTTGTGAAGAAATCCCTTAATGTTGAGTCACCACAGCTTCAGGAGCAAGAGAGAAATAATAAAAAGGTTATCTATGTTAAATTAAACGCTTCCGACAAGTATTCGATGAAGCGCGGCATCGTCGTTACGTTTGCCCGCGAGCTTTTCAGCAGGATATTTGGGAAGGAGCTAAAGCTTCAAACACAGTAGAAGGTGATATGTTGGCAAGAGGAGAAAATGCTGCAAGGATTTTGAAGAAGCAGCGCAACAAAAGAAGGCTTAAGAAGAAGTCATTGGCGGCAAAGTATATAAAGCACAAGTATGATGCGCTTGAAGGTGCCCCTATGGGCAATGGTATAGTTCTTGAAAAAAGGGTGATTGAGCAAAAACAGCCGCACTCCGGCCTTATCAAGTGCATAAGGGTGCAGCTTAGGAAGAACGGCCGTGTTGTAACTGCACACGTGCCGCGCGACAAGGCCATCAGCTTTATAGATGAGCACGATGAAGTTACTGTTGTTGGCCTTGGGGGGTCACAGAAAGGGCAGATGGGCTCAATATCAGGTGTTAGGTACAAGACTATTGCAGTAAATGGTATACCTCTGAGCGAGTTAAGGAAAGGTAAGAAGCAGAAGACAAAGAGGTAAGTTGGCAAATTAATGATTATGTAGTAAGGTGTGTTTATGGGTGATGTAAGGCTTTTCAACCTGTATGACTGGGAAGGGATAACTGTTTCTGACTTAGGCATTGCTAAGTATATTTCGCTCAAGCCTGTAGTTTTCCCGCATTCTTTTGGGAGGCAGGCAAGCAAGCAGTTCGGCAAGAGTGAGGTCAACGTTGTAGAGCGTCTCATCAACAAGCTGATGCGCGGTGGGACCGGTCAGAAGCTTTCCGGAAAGGTTATCAGGACACATGGTAACCTGCAGGGCAAAAAGACGCGTGCAATCAGCATTGTTAAGGAGGCATTCGCGATAATATCAAAGAGGGAGAAGAAGAACCCGATACAGGTTCTTGTGAGTGCCATTGAGAACTCTGCTCCTCGTGAGGATGTGACGCGTGTCCAGTTTGGTGGGGTTTTTTACCAGGTTGCGGTTGATGTTGCCCCTTCAAGAAGGCTGGATATGGCACTCCGTAATATTGCGCTTGCAACTATAATGCAATCGTTTGCCAAGAAAAAGACAATGGCAGAAGCTCTTGCAGAGGAGCTTATACTTGCATCAAAAGGTGATGTGAACAGCTATGCTATCAAGAAGAGGGATGAGACAGAAAGGATAGCTGCTGGCGCACGATAATTTGTATTCGCTTTTTAAGGGGAGATTCAGATGACAAGAAAAGAATTCATGGCTTCAGAAGTGCAAAAGCTAATGTCTGACCTGAACTATGTCAGGAACATAGCTATTGTTGCGCACGTTGACCATGGCAAAACAACTCTTTCAGACAGCCTCGTGGCGCGTGCAGGGCTGATGAGCAAGGAGCTCGCTGGGGAACAGCGCGTAATGGACTTTGATGAGATTGAGCAGAAGAGAGGTATTACAATCAAGGCAGCATACATTTCTCTTGGGTTTACTTATCTTGGGAAGGACCATATGATTAATCTTATCGACACACCTGGCCATGTCGATTTTGGAGGTCACGTGACGCGTGCAATGCGTGCGGTTGATGGGGTTATCTTAGTTGTTGACTCTGTTGAGGGTGTAATGCCTCAAACAGAGACCGTTCTCAGGCAAGCACTAAAGGAGCGTTCCAGGCCGGTGCTTTTCATTAACAAGGTTGACAGGCTCATAAATGAGTTGCAGCTTGATGCAAAGCAGATGCAGGATAGGTTAATAAAAATTATAACGAAGGTCAACAAGCTGATTTCGCAGTATGCCCCACAGGAGTTTAAGGAGAAATGGCAGATAAACGTTACAGCAGGCAATGTTGCGTTTGGCTCTGCATTTAACAAGTGGGCGATTAGTGCATCATCAATGAAAAGGCTAAATATCACATTTACAGACCTTTACAACTACTGCAAGGAGGGTAAGCACAAGGAATTGTCGGAAAAAGCACCTCTTGACGAAGTTATTCTTGAGATGGCAATCCAGCACCTGCCCAACCCAGC
This sequence comes from Candidatus Micrarchaeia archaeon, assembly GCA_038874595.1. Lineage (GTDB taxonomy): Archaea > Micrarchaeota > Micrarchaeia > CAILAH01 > CAILAH01 > CAILAH01. The sequence continues at coordinate 111,910 of JAVZCB010000004.1, read as the reverse complement.
AGAGGCGCAGAAGTACCGTATTGATGCGCTCTGGCATGGCGAGCGTGATACAGAAGTTTACAAGAATATGACGAGTTGTGATAGGAATGCAAAACTTATTGGCGTGGTGTTTGGTGTTGCGATGGACCCGCACGCAGGTGAGGTCGCAATATGCAGGCTTTTCAGCGGTACAGCAAAGAAAGGAGTTGAGCTGAAGCAAATATCAAAGCAGACTGGCGGGAAGATACAGCAGGTAAGCATATACATGGGCCCTGACAGGATAAACATCGATGAAGTCCCGGCAGGCAATATTGTGGCGCTTGTAGGACTTCACGACCTCTATGTTGGTGAGACAATCAGCGAGGTTGAGATGGACCCATTTGACCAGATTAAGCACTACTCACAACCGGTGGTTACAAAATCAATTGAGGCGAAGAACCCCAAAGACCTTGTCAAGCTAATAGACGTCTTGCGAGGCATTGCCAAGGAGGACCCGACGTTCAAGGTTGAGCTGAATATGGATACAGGTGAGCACCTCATTTATGGTATGGGTGATTTGCATCTTGAGATTATAGAGACAAAGATAGTTAATGAGAAGGGTATACAGATTGAGACATCCCCGCCGATTGTAGTTTACAAGGAAACAATAAATAAGAAGTTTGGGCCTGTTGAAGGGAAATCACCCAACAAGCACTCAAAGTTCCAGGTTGTTGTTGAGCCGCTCGAAGAGAGTGTGCTGAAAGCGATGGAGGAGAATAACATACCTGAAGGTAAGATTCGCGGCAAGACCGTGCAGGAGCTCCTTATACAGTATGGCCTGCCAAGGGAGGAAGCAAAAAATGCTAAGATAATTTACGGCAATAACATCCTGCTTGACATGACAAAAGGAGTGCAATATATGAATGAAGTAATGGAGCTCTTAATGCAGGGCTTTGAGGAGGCTATGCAACAGGGACCTCTTGCAAAGGAAAAGGTTACTGGTGTCAAAGTATCTATAGTTGATGCAGTGATTCACGAGGACCCAGTGCACCGCGGTCCAGCACAGATTATTCCTGCAATCAAGCGTGCAATTTATGCAGGCATGATGAGTGCTGGTGTTACTTTGCTTGAACCGAAGCAGAAGTTATTTGTGCAGATTCCGCAGGAATATATGAGCACAGTGATTAACAACATCCAGGGTAAGAGGGGCCAAATACTCAGCATTGAGCAGCAGGATGAGGTTGTTGACCTTAACTCGAAAGTGCCTGTTGCCGAAATGTTCGGTTTTGCAAACGTGCTGCGTGGCGCAACACAGGGCCGTGCGGTATGGTACTATGAGTACTTTGGTTATGAGAAGCTTCCAAAAGAGCTACAGGATAAGATAGTGCGTGAAATAAGAAAGAGAAAGGGCGAGACAGAACAGCCGCCGGATGCTTCGTTCTTTATGGATTAGTTTTATTATTCCTTTTTTGTACTTATTTTTGCTATAAAATTATCGTATACAATTTTGCTCCATCCTTCCATTTGTCCATAATATTGCTTAAGCTCATCACAGCTGAGCAGGCCTACTTTCTTGTTTGAATCTTTTTCTTCAGGTGAGATATCTATTTTATCGTTGTCGCCGTCAACAAGAAATACTACTCCTAGGTGCACATCCTGCACATCCCTGCCATTCCCTGCTCCTTTCTCGTTTATGAGCCCTACCATTCTTGGCTCAAACCTCCCTTCATATACTACTTCTTCAAAAAATTCCCTTTTTAGTGCTTGCATAAGCGTCTGGGTACCAAAATCTCCCGGGTCAACGTGCCCGCCCACCCCAAGCGATTTCAAGTTATACAGGCGCTTCTCACCACCACCGCCGAGACGCTCGTACATGAAGAACTTCCCACCATGCCTGAATATTATGTAAGGTATTATCTGCTGGTAGTTCGGGTTTGATTCCATTCCTTCCTCACCAAACCTTTCCTTGTACTCACCGTGCTCTTTAATTAAAGATTCAATATCAAAGTCAAGCCCATCAGCCTCTTTAAACCCGTAAAACAGCCTTTCATTGTTCTTTCCAAATATATGCTCATTTTTGATTACAAGGCATTTCTTTTCCATGGGCACCACTATTTCTTTTTTGGGAATTTTATGAAAAATACGCCGTCATCCCCTTCAATAACAATTGGGTCATGCTGTGCAAGAGACCCTATATTAAGCTCGAATATCCCTTTATCAAGCACCTTTACATCTGATGTTTCTGCGATCATCTGCCTGAACGCTTTTGCATCTTTTGCCTTGAACACAAACGACGTGCTACCACACTGGGTGCACGCCCGCAGGGAAACAAAATCCCAGCTTTGGTATTCGGCACCGCATTTTATGCAGGTGTGCACACCTTCCTTAATCTCTTTCAAGGCTTATCACCTGTGAATCCGGCAAGCAGGTTAATCTTGCTGCGGTCATTCTTTATCTCCTTTATCATCTTTGCCGGCCCAATTACAGTAAGCCCGCTTGTTTTTCCTCCAAGGAACCGTATGATTTTTTCTCTCCACTGGCTAGTACTGTTAGCACCGAGGCTTGATATTTCGATACCAGTAAATTTGTCATTCACCAAATTCATTGTTTCTTCTATAAGCAGCCTTTCTTCCTCTGGGCCGAGCCTTTCCTCAAGCACAACCAGGCAGCCGCGTTTTATAACGCGCAGCAAGTACTCAATGCGTTTAGCACTTTCCATATCACGCAACACAGCCGCTGATACAAACTCTATCCTGATTTCCGGCATCAGCCCACCTTTTCAAAAATTGTCTTGTACAACTCATCTATGTTGTGGCCTTTCTTTGCAGATATGTGAACAAGAGGATATTGCGGGAACGCCTCACGAATTCTCTTTACATTTGAGCCTGGCAAATCCGTCTTGTTCGCAACAAGTATAACAGGGATATTCCTTGCCTCTAGGTTCCCAAGTATTGTAATGTTAACTTGCGTATACGGGTCCTCAGTTGAATCCATAACTACAAGTGCGGCATCAACATTCTCAAGCCATTTGATTGCCTCAATAATCCCCTTTGTTGCTTCTTTTGCCCTTGCTCGGGCATTTTCCTTTTCAATCCCGTACTTTAGGAAATCGCGGTAGTCAACCTTTGTTGCGATGCCAGGCATGTCAAGCAGGTTCATCGTAAGCTTTTTTCCGTTTACCTTCATAGTGACCTTTTCTTTCTTCTGGACCACACGCGTTTCATGTGGCACTTCTGAAACTTTACCTAACGGTTCGCCGACAAAATCCATAGAAATCTTGTTTGCAAGCGTTGTCTTTCCAGCGTTAGGTGCTCCATAAAGGCCAAGGCTTATGCTTTTTGAACCAAAAAACCTGTCAATAAGGCCCTGTAGCCAATCAAGCATAAAATCACTCACACTCCTTTCTCTTATGGAAATTATGGATTGAAATATTATTAAGTATTCTCTCACATCTATGCGCTGTTAGTTTTTCTGATATTTTCAATAATCATTCCCTTTATTTTTTGTGCGCTGCTCCCAGAAAGCCCGTCTATGTGTGCGAAATCCTCGGAATGCTCTGCGGCCGTCTTAAGGTGCACATCATAAATTCCGAGCAATTTGTCCAGCAGGTCCTGGTCTATATATACCTCTTGTACTTTCTCATAAGCAAGCGACAGCTCCTTTTTCATAAGTACGCCTTTTCGTATCACAATCCCTTCTGCCCTTATGTCATAATAGTAATTCCTGATATATACATGGTTGTACAGGAGGAGTGCGGCTGTGGTGAGTATGGTTAGAAAAACCCATACAATCACGGCCGAGCTGATTATTCTTGAGTGGTCCTGAAAGTTAAGGTTGCCCCACATGCTTGCAATGAAACTGATGGCGATTATTATAAGCATCAATCTTGATAACCCTTCAATTGCTTTCTTTATAAGCTTCCTTTTTGAGAGGGGTATCTGGTAGCATGTGGCTTTTTCGTAGTCTTCATAAACCTGCATGTTAACAATCTCTTCTTCAACTAATTTAAGTCTGCTCTTGTTAAAGAGTGGGCCCGCCCAGATTTTCATCATCACTTTGGCATTTCAATGAGCCAGAAGCGAAGATATTGAACTGGGGATCTCCACCTTTCAAAGGCTTTTCTTCCCGCTTCCACTGGAAAGAATGCCCTGTAAGGGAGGCGTCTTAACCACTCGACTACGGGCCCCGGGTTACCAGGATTATTTATGATTAATAAACAAATAATAAGCTATTCCTTCTTATGCCCCACGTTAATTAAAATAGAAACATATATAAATACCATACGCTCCGAATTGTTGAAGTGATGATTAAAAGGGTGTGTTAATGCTCTCAGAAACTTTGTACAAGCGGATGATGCTTGACAAGGAATTTATTTCCAGCATGACTAAGGCATATATTGCAGGGCGTGACGATAACTGTAGCAGTGCGGCTGGAGACTGCATATCACTTACTGAGAAGAACATTGCCCTTCATAAATATCACAGGTCAGCATTTGAATTAGCACTTCTTTTCTCACCTCGTGCATCAAGAACACCATCTTTTATTGGGGATTTTTTGCTTACGATTGCTAGCATTGCAAAGCTCGGCAAGACTTACATATCAAACTTTAGATGGCTTATCTCTATCAGTGATTTTAAGAAATCGCGCGTTAAGCGGCTCGATAAGGTGAACATCAGCCTGAGCCAGATGCAAGAAATGCTTGAAACGCTTGAGGCAGATGTGCAATCTTCAATTAAAGATTATATTTCTTCCCAAGAAGTACCTGACAGGCAGAAGATATCATACTACAGCAAATCCCTGCTGCACATAAGGAGGTCATATTTTCGCATTCAGAAAAAACTTGAAATGCTTGAGGAGCACCTGAATTTCTCAGGTGGTGCATATAAACCATATGAACCGCTTGTTATGCTTGCGTATTCGCATCAGGGCCAGCGTGGCAGGAAATCCCAACAAGCCACACCTTCTTTCCTCTCTGAACTTACAGGCTGGCTTGAGAGAAGCAATCCTTCACAGTATCTTGAGGCAGTTTATGCATATGATACAATTTGCAGCAGGCAGAAGCGAAAAGATAGTCTTGATATTGCACGGACCGCTTTTATTTTCAATTATAAGCTGCCGCGTGATGCGGTCTTAAAGCACGTAGATGCGATAAGGAATTTCAGCCCTGAGCTAATCTATGCAGAAAGTGACACAACCCGTTTGGTCGATACACGCCAAAAGCCGAGGCTACTACCCGCAAACAGCGGCAAATGAAAATGATATCGGGGTTTAGTAATCCTAAATAAAAATTAGAATAGAAGAGAGGAAAGAGAATTATCTCCTTCCAGCATTCTTCATCTTTGCTCTGTAAACATATCCGTCGTCACCGACATAGTAAAGGAACCCTGGCTCCTTCTGGATCTTTTCAGTGCCGACCTTCTTCTTCCTGCCACCCTTGTTGTGCCTCATTGGGACTGCCCAAACATAACCATCCTTCCCAACAAAGTAGAGGTAGCCGCTTTCGCGCTTTATTTTTTCAGAACCAATCTTTACTCCCATTCATACACCTCCAAAGTGTAATACCATATTCAGAAGGAACATTTATAAACATAACGTCGGAGCTGAGAAGGATATATTAATAGGGATGCAATTATATGCATGCGGCCATTTCTAGCCCTGGTAGTGCTTCTCATTAATATTGCATTTGGCACCATTGCACAGCTTGATGTCCCCGCCGTATCAGATGATAACGGTGGAACGCTCGTCACCCTGAGTGTTGAATTTCGCCCTGGCTATGGGGATACCTATGTTTCTGTGGCACCATTTGCGGGTGAGGAATTCCAGCAATCAGTCCAGTCGGCAGTGGATTATGTTAGGTCAAGTCGTAATATTAGCAATATGGATATTCTTATCAGGAGCAATGCTGCTGGCAAAGCGTACCTGCTCGACGGCCCAAGTGCAGGTGCGGCAATGGCAATAATCTCACTTAGCCTTGTGGATGGGAAGCCACTGCAGCAGGATATTACTATTACAGGAGGCATCGGTGCGGATGGGAGCATAATCCCGGTTGGTGGGCTTCCTGAGAAGGCAGCTGTTGCATCTGCAACTGGCAAGAAAGCAATACTTGTCCCGTTGTCATCCGCAGAAGATTCTGCAATGCTTGAGCGAATATCCTCTGAAAGTGGAATAATTGTTGTGCATTATTCTTCAATAGAAGAAGCTTACCGCGTGTTTATTACGGAGGAGAATCTGCCTATAAAGAATATTTCATACCCGCCAGTGCAATACACCTCAGCATCAAAGTTGCCCCGTGCCACGCCAAACAGGCAGTTTAGCGGGGCTGTTAGTAAGATGATATCAACGTTATCTGCAGAAGTCGAGAATATAAGAGAATCACATCCATCTGCATATGCATATTTTAAAGCCAAGCAACAATTGGCAGAATCACTTTACGAAATGGGCTATACATACAGTGCTGGGAACGAGGCATTTTTAGCGCTTACGAAAATGCATGCACTTGAAGCTGATTTATCTGATGATGGCCTTGCAGCATCAAGCGAAAGCACAACAAACTGCCTTAAGCGTGTTGAGAACAACTTGCGTAGTTATAGGGGCCCTTTGGATGGATATGCAAACGCCGAGCTCAGGTATTATTGGGCACGAAGCGTAATGGACACGCTCAAACTGCCAGCTGTCACACTTCCGAGCAGGCTGCAAACCGCTTATGCGTTGAGGCAGGCGGAGTTATGGTGTGCAATTGCAGAGGATCTTTCCACAGGGGATGCTTCTGGCACGCCGGTAAACGTGGGCGGCCTGAAGGGCACAGATGAGAAGCTGCTCCGCCTTTATTTTGCTTCCAGTGGGGACCATTTAGCAAAAGGTGTAGATGCATACCTAAGAGGATACTACGGTGCAGCACTAATGGAGCTTTCAATGCACGCAAGTGAAGTGAACTCAACATACCCTGAAAAACCTGACAGTTATCTTGCAAGCGAATGGGTACAGATGATGGAGGCGCACTCAAATTATCTTGAGTCCAACCCGGATTACGGTGTTGGTTCAGCAGGCGTAATTAGGAGGTTTGCTGTGATTGCAGACAGGCATCTTAGTGATGCGTCTATAACAAGCACAAGCCAGAAAAATGAAACTGCCATATCTACAAAGAATGCAATAACTGCTGGTGGCGATACAGGTGCCGGTTGTGTTTCCAGCCTGTTTTGTGATAGCTTCGGGCTTACATTATTAATGTTATTGTGCATATTTACTTTGGTAGTAATTGCCCATAAGCTATTGCATAGAGGTGGAGGTAGGAAAAGGTGGAGAATAAGAACCAGCTTACAGCGATAAGGAGCCTTTCATCGTTGCTAATTTCCCTTCTTTCAATAATAGGAATAATATTCACGCTGCTTACATATTTCATAATCTCCCCGTCAATAGCCACCCTTGATTCGTCCTCTAAAACCATATTTAGCTCAATCCTAACAATAAGTGATGCGAGTGTATTCAACAGCAAGGCGGTCATTAGCCTGCTTAATTCATATGAGGAAACTTTGGACAGCGTTGAGGAATCCCTGGATAGCACGAGTGCCAGTGTTTCAACAACGCGCCTATCACTAGCGAAACTGCAGGTAATGAGCGGATATAACTTTGCCAATGAGACCATTCAGCTTAAGAAGAGCGAGGACCAACTCAAGAAGCTAAAAGTTGATATAGCAAATGCCAAAGAAACCATAAAGGACATAAGGAAAAACGAGAGGAAGGTTGATGAAAAAACTTCCCTGGAATTATTGCGTGCATCTAATGAGTTTGGAGTGTCCATCTCATCACTTGGTGCACTGTTTACAGGAGTAACAATCGTATTCATTTTGCTTTTCCTGTGCATGATACTGCTTTCCGCGGAAGGCCTCCTTTCATAAAAACTTCTTATTCCCCATATTTTTCAGATCTTCCCGAGTATGAGAGGATGAGCCTCATCACATCTCTGCCGGTTATGGTGCCAAGCTCACCGTGCGAGCACTCAATCTCACAGAACTTTTTTGCACCGTAGTCTCTCGCTGCAACGTTTGATATTAAGAAGGGTACGGGCTCAAAAGAGTGTTCCCTTTTTGTTGGTGGTGTTGAATGGTCCCCTGTAATAACCAACAGGGCATCCTGCCGTTTACTGAGCATGCCAACCATTCCATCAATCTTTCTTATTATCTCAGTGCGCATTTTAACATTTCCGTCGTGCCCCGCATTGTCCATGGCTTTCACGTGCAGATACACAAAATCGTACTCATTTAGGTGTGACAGTGCAGCCCGCACTTTAGCTTTAAAGTCCGTTTTGTATGTGCCAGTTGCGCCATTTACGTTGCATACGTGCATGCCAAGATACCGCGCAATGCCTTTGTATAGTGCTGCGCCTGCCACACAGCACGCTTTCATCCCGAACCGCTTCTCAAATGGCTCAACAGACTTATAAGTGCCGGCACCTCTTAGCAAAAGCGCGTTTGCCGGCAAGTTCTTTCCTTTATTTATATCGCTTTTTGAAAGTATCTCGTGCGTTTTTAATGTATACTTTGCTATGGCGCGCGCAAGCGCATTATCTTTTTTGAGCATAACAGGAACACCTTCCTTGTGAGGGTCAGTATCGCCGATACTAATATTTTTAGGTATGCCACCTTTCCTGCGAACCACCACAGCACCACGGTGCTCCACACTCGCCCTGAAAAAGAATTCAAACCCATCTATTTTCATATATGAGATCCCGCGTGCAAGCGCATGTGCATCTTCAGTTCTAATCCTGCCTGCCCGCCTGTCCTTCACGACAAGCCCTTTTCCTACGGTTGCAAAGTTTGCCCTGAATGCAACATCACCATCTTCAAGCTGTATCCCAATCCCAAGCGCTTCAAGCGGGCCCCTTCCAGGGTAGTATTTCTCTGGCGGGTACCCTAGGATATTAAGCTGGGACGTGTCGCTCCCTGGGGTTATGCCTATGCCTATTGGATGCATTAACCCATACACTCCATTTTGCATTAGCTTATCAAGGTGGGGTGTTGGAGTCAACTCCCATTCAGTTTTTCCATTCTTGACTGGCAGGCTGCCCATACCATCAATAAGCAAGAATATGACCTTGCGTTTGGTGCTGGTTGTTGATAGCATGCAAATCATATCTGCAGAACTATTAAAATGCTTTTTTAAAAAGAAAGAAAAAGCCGAAATCAGGTATTTGATGGGACTTTGCACGCATGGCTTCTCTTATCGCAGTATTCACCTTTGCCACAGTCCTCATCAACATTGCAGCTGCCGGCCTTTGGAACGCATCTTCTTGTCTGTAAATTGCAATATTCCCAATCCTTGCAATCCCTTTCATTTCCGCAGAATCCTGCTTTAACCTTGCAGTAGTTAGTTTTAACATCGCACTGCTCCCACGCATTGCAGTCAGTATCGCTGTTGCACCTGCCAGCCATAACCTTGCACGTCTTTGTGGATACATCACACAACTCCCACGCGCTGCAGTCAAAATCATTTAGGCATTTTCCTTTCAGTGGCTTGCACGTGTGTGTCTCCTCACTGCAATACTGCCAGCTTCCCTCACAATACTCGTTTGAGCCACAGAACCCTGCCCTAACCTGGCATTTGCCAAGCACAGTGTCGCACTGTTGCCACCCTTCACAGTCGGCATCTGTTGCACAAAATCCCTTTTTGAAAACGCATTTGTGGGATTTCTTATCGCAATCATACTTATCAGTGGCACCGCAGTCTGCTGCACTGCCGCAGAATCCCTCACGCACAACACAAACCCCCTTGTCGCTGCATTTCTGCCAGGTGAGGCAGTCGGAGTCTTTCGCGCACGATTTTGTACTGTCTCCACCAGTGCAGCCCATCATCACCACGGCAATGAGCACCGTCGTAATAACGCCAATAGCAATTGCATTTTTGCCAACCATCACATCACCTTTCACTCCTCCATCCATTTTTTATAAAGTATGTAGAACACTGCAACTGCAAGAATAAACAACCCTCCAATCACTATTATTATTGTGTAATCATCACTTACAGTAACATCCTGCCTGAAAGGCACATACCCTGCGCGCCTAATTTCTAGCCTGTAAATACCTTTTGCGGGCGGTGTTATTTTGAGCGCACCATTTACATCGGTATATTGCAGTGCACCAAATATAACTGTAGCCTTATCAAGAGGTGCACCATTTTCATCTGATATCTTAACCATGAACGATGAGCCAAACCCTACATTTGTTGGGGCATCAACCTTCATTTTCTTTCCTGCACCCGATTTGGTAATCTTTATTGAAGTGTAGGGGGGAAGCTCTTCACCGTCCTTGCTGATAACCCTACAGGACAACTGTGAGTTTCCAGCAGGGATTGAGCTGATAGGTATCTTGGCAATGTAAACATTCCCTACCTTTGATGCGTCAACCCAGGCACCTCCTTCAACGCGGACTTGCACGTTTGTTATCTCCATATCAGCGTATGGGTCAACTGTAACCTCAACCTGCTCAACACCCGCAACATCGCTTCCCTCCTCAGGAAATAGTATGTTGCAAGAAGATGTAGACAGTGCCGCCAGGGTACCATTCTTTGAAACCGCATATATCATGCTTCCCTTTTTTGATATGTCTGCCTTGGTTTGCAGCCCGGACTCATATACCCAACCAACCTCGCCATCGTGGCTTATCCCATATATAGTGCCAGAATCGGTTATTGCATAAATCCAGCTGTCAGTAACTATTGGCCGCGATGCAACTTCGCTTGAAGTATCCCTGCACCAGTTCAGGCTGCCATCAACGTTAAGTGAACATATCTTCCCGCCGGCAGTTGTTATTATTATCTTGCTGTTGTCTGCATACACATCCGCAGCAACACTTGTGCCATCCTGTGTTGAGCGCACCCATACGATATTTTTTGGTGACTTTGAGGAGACGGCATATATTTTCCCGCCAAAACTTCCAAGGATAACGCGCGTGTCCTGCAACGCCGGTGATGGTTTCCAGAATACATCATCATATTTTGTCTGGTCGATAATTGCGCCGTTTGAGCGTGCAATGAGCATCACATTTCCGTTATCGCATGGCACTACTAGCATATCACCGACGCTAATTGGTGTTGCCTGTACACTGCATTCCTGCGACTGCTTCCAGGAGATTGAGGATGTTTGTGTATTTACTGCTACAATGCCTTTCGATGTAGGGAAATATGCATTAGCTGCAATGAGCAGCGGGCTGTTTAAAATCTCCCCGCTAGTGTTGAGTGTTTTCATTACAGACTTGGTCTGGTCATTTACCAGGTATATGCTTCCTTCCTTGGATGCAACAATAACGAGCGATTCACTCTTAACCGGCTTGAGAAGTGTACCTTTCAGTGTGAGCGCCCAGATGGTTTTTCCATCAATTATGTCAATTTTGTAAAGCGTGTCAAGCGCAGTTACATAAATGTACCCACTATCAACTATCAGCCCGCCCGTGACATCCCTATCCAATCCAGCTGACCATTTTATCCTGTCCGCGTAAGCGGTTGAGGATAAGATTAGGAGCGCAATCACGAATGCCCAGGCGGCTTCACGTTGCAACGCAACCCCCTCTATTCCTTGAAGAGCTTGTCGTAAGCGCCCTGCTTGACCTCTCTTATGACCTCTTTTGCATTCTTGCCTTCACATGTGACGTTCAGGCTTACGCATGTCCCCAAAACCTGGAGTACGCCATTCTTGAGCGAAGCCGTATTGAGCGAGTCGCGCTTCATCTTTGCAAGCTTGACCACCTTATCCATAGTGATATTGCCTGCAATTGTTTCTTTGTTCCCGGCACCTTTTTCAATCCCAATCTCCTTTACAATGAGCGCGCTCATGGGAGGCGTACCAACCTCAATCTCAAATTCCTTTGTAGAGGTATCTATGATAACCTTTACCGGGACCTGTATGCCTGCAAAATCCTTTGTCTTTTCGTTTATAGCAGATATAACCTTCTGTATGTTTATTCCAGTTGGCCCGATAGCGGGACCAAGTGGGGGGCCTGCAGACGCCTTGCCCCCTGAGACCAGTGCATTTATTGTCTGTTTTGCCATACTATACCACACCCTTCACTTATTCTTTTTCAGCTTTCTGATGTATTTTCAGCCAGGACAGTTTTGTCGTTATCGGGATTGGGACCGTCACTTCAAGCAGCTCAATGGTAGCTTCTTCCTTCTCAAGGTCTATTTTAACGACCTTTGCCCTGTCGCCCTTGAACGGCCCGTTTATCACCTCAACGACATCGCCTTTTGCAATGCTGAATATTTGCGGTTTTGCATCAATCATTTTCTTTATTTCATCTGCCGAGACTTCACCTGGCAGCACACCTTTGATGTTTGGCACCTGGAACGCCGCCTTTTTTACATCTGCCTCTTCAGCGGCCTCCACTATAACATACCCTTTGAACCCATCAAGCACAAGTATTGATGAGATGTTTATTTTCAACTTGCTAATCCTGTTTTTGAGCAGGTCTGCAACAATCTTCTCCTGCCCGGCAGTGACGCGCAATGCATAGTAACCCATATTATCTACCCGCCAACAAGCACGAACGCCAGGCCTATGATAAACCCAATCATGCCGATTGCAAATGCAGATAGTGTAACTATCCTGAACATCTTCTTGAATTCTTCGCTGTCAGGCTTCTTTGCAACTGTCATAACCCTCTGCGCCTGGTTTATGAAATCCAGAATGAAAAACCCCATCTTCAATCACCACATTCAATCGCTTATATAACATCAAGCTCAATATCCATATTACTGAGCTTCTCCTGCTCAAGCTTATACTCTGGGAACTCTGCCCCTGCAAGCACCACGAGAACCTTTATAGTATTCCTTGGCATGTCCTCATCGACACGTGCACCCCATATTATGTGCGAATCCTTTGCAATTCTGGCAGACACTTCTGTTACCATAAGCTCGGCTTCGCGCAGTGTCATATCCGCACCGCCAGTCACGTTGATGAGCGCCCTGTTGGAGCCTGCAATGTCCGCATCAAGCAATGGCGAGTTGAGCGCGGCCTCAATTGCCAGCTTGGCGCGCTCATTCGGCTTTGAATCAGCTGATGATTCGCCAGTACCTATTACCGCATATCCGCCGTTGAGTAGTATCGTTTTCAGGTCTGCAAAATCAAGGTTGACCAGCCCGGCCTTTGTTATAAGCTCAGTTATCCCCTTTGATGCGCCCGCGAGCACTTCATCAGAAATCCTGAATGCGGTGTTCAGGGGCAGGTCGGGCGCAATTGTGAGCAGCTTATCATTCGTGATAACTATGGTTGTATCCGCCTTTTTCCTGAGCTTTGCAAGCCCTTCAAGCGCATTTTTCCTTCTTTGCCTGCCTTCAGAGAAGAATGGCAGGGTTACAACACCTATTGTGAGCGCACCCATATTCTTTGCGACTTCCGCAATGACGTGCGCAGAGCCGGTCCCTGTACCGCCGCCCATACCGCACGTTATGAATACCATTGATGCGCCTTCAAGCGCCTTCTCAATCTCCTTGATGCTCTCCTTTGCAGCGCCCTCACCAATCTCCGGGTTGCTGCCGGCACCCATCCCACGTGTAAGCTTCTTGCCAAGCAGTATCTTCTTATCAGCTTTTATCTTCAGGAGGTGCTGCACATCTGTGTTTGCAGCAATAAGCTCGGCACCTTCAATACCCATCTGTGAAAGGCGGTTAATGGTGTTGCACCCACTCCCGCCAGTACCCACAACACATATCTTAGGCACGCTCTCCTGCAGAAAATCCAGGAGTTCCTTATCCTCATTTTTTTCTATTGAAAGGGAGGTGGCAATATTATCCACATTTGCAGGTGCACCCTGCACATTCCCTGCCTTCTGAGAAGCATCCATTCAACCTACCCCAATTTAGACGACGTGGAGAATTAACCTATCAACATTTTTAAATTTATATATTGAACTATTCCCGTATGGATAAAGAGGTACAGCGGATTGTGCGAGATATAAAATCCCTTAAAATCCAGGGTGCACGCAACATAGCAAAAGCAGCTGTGGATGCGCTCGCCATCGAGTCTTCGGCATTCAAGGGTACAAACCGGAATTCCTATATATCAGCGCTTCTTGTTGCGGCTGATGAGCTTGCAGCAGCACGCCCGACAGAGCCGATGCTGCGCAACTGCCTGCGCTATATCCTGAACTATGTCCAGCGCGACAAGGATGCTTCAGTGCCAGAGCTGAAAGCGCTTGTCCTTTCATTGCAGAAGAGCATTCATAAGGATATGGAGCGTTCCAAGGAAGCAATCGTTGAGTACGGTGCCTCGCTCATACGGGAAGGTAGGACATACTTGACACACTGCCACAGCTCAACCGTTGTAGGCATATTCACGAGAGCATACGATACAGGCAAGGACTTCTCAGTTATTGCGTGCGAGACGCGGCCACTGTACCAAGGTGTCAGGACCGCAAAAGAGCTGGCTTCACACGGTATCCAGACAACACTCATTGTTGACAGTGCAGCGCACTCTTACATAAGGCACTGCGATGCAGTGTTTGTTGGTGCTGATGCGGTTACATCTTCAGGGAACCTTGTGAACAAGATCGGGACGGCATCTATTGCACACAGCGCGCACCTGTTTGAGGTGTCTTTTTATTCCGCAGCTGAGTTGTACAAGTTTGATTACCTTACGCGGTGGGGGATGCATGAGCCGATTGAACAAAGGTCGCCAGATGAGGTGTATAAGGGTACAAAGCCGAAAATGCTCAAGATAGCCAACCCGGCATTTGATGTCACGCCAGCTGATTATGTTACTGCATATATAACGGAGAAAGGCATAGTGCCGCCGCAATCCATAATGATGTTTGCAAAGTAAGGTGTTGCAATGGCGCAAAGGGAGCATGTTAGGGTTGAGTATAGGGTTAAGGTCTTTGATATAGGTGCAGGCCTGCCCATAATTGTACTTAATGAGACTGAAGCGCGCCAGCGCGACTTGTTCATGGGCGACCGTGTAGAGATTGAGTATAAAGGCAAGAAAATGTCCGCCATTGTGGACACTTCAACCACGCTTGTGCGTGAGGGTGAGGTTGGCGCGTTCATTGAGATAGTTGATACGCTCAAATGCGTTCCTGGTGATAAGGTAGCAATATTCCCGCTCGGCAAGCCGGCATCAATAGATTACATAAGGAAAAAGCTCGATGGCAATGAGCTGAGGGCTGGTGAGATTGAGGAGATTGTAAAAGACCTGATGGGCAACAAGCTCAGCGAGGCCGAACTTGCTGTTTTTGTGGCGGCCGTATATTCGCGTGGCCTTAACGCCGAGGAGACGGTGGCACTTACGAATGCGATAATGAAATCTGGTGATACACTTGAGCTAGGCGTATCACCAATTGTTGATAAGCACTGTGTTGGCGGTGTTGCGGGCAACCGCACAACGATGGTTGTAGTCCCAATACTTGCGGCTGCAGGCGCATATTTCCCAAAAACGTCCTCGCGTGCAATCACATCTGCGGCTGGCACTGCCGATACAATGGAAACACTCTGCAATGTTAATTTTGGCAAGGATGAAATCCGCGATATCGTCCTGAAGACGCACGGGTGTATTGTGTGGGGCGGTGGTGCACACCTGGCACCTGCCGATGACAAGCTTATCCGAATTAGGTATCCGTTCAGGCTTGACCCGCGCGGTATGCTGCTCGCAAGCATAATGGCAAAGAAGAAAGCGGTGGGCTCAAAATACCTTGTTATAGATGTGCCTATCGGGCGCGGGTCAAAGTTTGAGGACCCGGCACGCGCAAAAGACCTTGCAAAGGATTTCATAGATATAGGCAGCCGGCTTGACATTAAGACGCAAGTATTCCTTACGGATGGCAGTGACCCGATAGGGTACGGTGTGGGTCCTGCCCTTGAGTGTAGGGATGTGATAGAGGTGTTGCAGGGAGGAGGCCCACAGGACCTGTTCAATAAGAGTTGCCTGCTCGCCGGCTCGCTGCTTGAGCTGTCAGCACTCGCGCGTAAGGGTGAAGGATATAACACGGCAATGAGCATAATCAAGTCAGGCAAGGCGTTTGATAAGTTGCGCGAGATTGTTGAGGCGCAGGGTGGCTCGCCGAACCTGCGTGTGGACGATTTGCCAATTGGGAAGTACAAGGCAGAGATTTATGCAGATGCGGATGGCCGCGTTGATTATATTAGCAATTCTAAGATATCAAGGATTGCACGTGCCGCTGGTGCACCAAAAGTAAAGGGGGCCGGGTGCGTGCTTAAATGCGAGCACGGGGATCGCATACGAAAAGGGGAAGTGATTGTTGAGATTTATTCAGATTCAGAAGCAAAGCTGGATTATGCACTTAAAGTTGCTGAAGAAGTCAAGCCTGTTGAGCTACAAAAAATAGTGCTCGGCGAGTTTGACAGGAACGCGTTTTGATTGATTTTTCCTTTTACACTATTTTATTATGTAAGTGTAAGCGCTTTTATTCCTTTTTCACTACATTTAAGTGATGGTAGCCGCTATGGCGTTTAAGCTGTTAAGTGATGCGCGCAGGGCAGAGCTTGCACGCGATATCAGGTGTGCAGGGCTTACATATGACCCTGGGCAGTATGCATCTTATGCGCTTATTGCATCTTTTATAGCAGCAGTATTGATTGGCTGGATTTTTCTTGCAGGGGTTATCACTGATGTATTGCTTCAGCCGGTTGTTGTTATCCTGCTCGTGATATTGTTTTTCCTGCTTTCCCTGCGCGTTCCAAAACTGCTTGCAAGGAACCGCGCACTCAGGATTGAGGCGGACCTCCCGATACAGCTTCGTGCGCTTTCAACAGAGCTTGCAATAGGTGTCCCGTTTGAGAGTGCGCTTGAGTCCGCAGCGTCTTTCGGCGATTCCACACAGCCTATATTCCAGAGCATACTAAACGACTTGAAGAACGGTGTCAGCCCCCAGGATGCAATAAACCGGGCGCGTGAAATGGCCGATTCCAGGATGCTTGATAAGGCACTGTCGCACCTTGCATTCTTATATTCGTATGGGTACGAGGGCAGCGGCCTTAACAAGCTTGTTGATGAGATAAGCTCTGAGCATCGTGCGCGGCTAAAGGAGTTCGCATCGCGAAGCTCGGTGATGGGGGTAATCCTGATTGCGCTTACATCCGTTGTGCCTGCGCTTGCCACTACATATATACTAGTAGGTTCCTCATTTATGGATATTTCGCTTACCGCAGAATCAGTATTTATAATATACGTGATTGCCCTTCCGCTGCTTACACTTTCGCTCCTGCTCGCGATGCGATTTTTCTCACCGCCTATCTCAAAGCGCGGTGCCGATTTCCTTTCCAAGGATGAGCTTACCAAATTTACAGTATTCCTTGGCAGGTACGGCATACAAATGCCTGCGCAAAGTTTCCTCCCTTACCTTACAATAGGCTCGCTGTTGGGTTCACTGCTTTTATTCTTCATTACCCAGTCCCCGTTCTCTCTTATAATTCTGCTTTTGCCACTTCTTGTTTATGGGGTTTTCCTTTACCTCGATGATATGCGCATCTCGTCAATGGAAGATTATATGCCGGATGCGCTGTTTTATGCCGCGTCACTTCACACATTGGGCATGGAGAAGGTTATAGAGGAGATATCACAGGCAAACTATAGTGAGCTTTCAAAGGAGTTTAAGCGTGCCAGCAGGCAGGTTAATGCAGGGTTCCCTGTTCGTGTGGCGCTCCAGTCTATCGTCGACCGGAACCGCTCACCTGTGATTGAGCGCGGCATATCGCTACTAATAAAGATACAAGAAGTTGGCGCGTCCTTGGAGAGGGCGCTTAAAAGCACAGCTGAGGATATACACGATATGTTTATGCTTCTGCGTGAGCGTGAGAGCATCCTCTCAATGCAGAAGTATAACCTGATGCTGGCGTGCATACTTGTGCCGGCAATCTTTGGTGCAGTGCTCTCGCTTGTTTCTTCTCTTGACCTGAGTTATATAGAGACATTGCTATCAACCAATTCATCACGCGGCCTGCTGCCGGCAGTTGAGTTTGCAGTGAACATATATCTGCTTGAATTTTCAGTGCTTGCAAGCCTGTTTATTGCTGATTATAGTGGCTCCTGGAAGAGGTTTGCAGTTTATCTTGTATTCATAATACCGTCGGTGTTTGGGGTGTTTTATATTGTACGCTCTCTCCTTTAAAAATATAAGCTCTCTCGTTAAGTTCGACATTTGCGATATTAACAATTGCAAACGCCGTAATATTAAGCAGGATATATATACAAAAGTGAATAATACGGGTTTAGTTTTATAAATCTTCCTCGTTAATCAGAATACCATCGGAGTGAGGCTAAGCCATAGCCTTCTCCATACCCAAAAAATTGAGGTGAATGGATGAAAAGTCTGAATACGAAGAAGATAGTCGCTCTGGCGGCTGGCGCAACCCTATTGGGAAGTGCACTGCTGGGCGCAGGCGCAGTGTCCTTTGGGAACACTGAGCTGATTAACGCCAACGGCGTACCTCAGGCCAAGGTCGTTGTTGGTGCTGCTGCGAAGGCAAGTGACGGCGTAGCTGCTGCGAACATTGCGGCTGTCTTGGGCAACCTTGCATTTAAGCAGGCTGCAGTCACTGCAACACCAACCGGTCTTGACGGTTTGACTTGTGCTGCAAGTAATGCAGGTGCTTGTGAGGTGCTCAGCAAGTCCGTGACCCTTGAGGTTACCACACCGGCAGGTGTTATCCCCGCAGGTGCGTATGGGTTTGAGACATATATCTCTGACTACATCGACCTGGCAACAAAGAACAGGGCAGAGGACAAGGTTACTGGTAGCCCATGGGATGGCAACTCTGCAACCCAGCTGACCGCATTGAAGATTAGCGGTAGCAACTACCCACCGCTGAAGGACTATGTTGTTCACGACACACACTCCGGCAACACATATGATGAGAACCAGTATCTCTACGTGAAGTCAGACAAAGTCTACTTCTCAAACGATGTAGATGGTGACTTCAGGTCTGAGAACACACAGGTTGCATACGAGATAGTGTTCGGCAACGATGGCCTCCCAGTATGTGGCGACTCTGTTGGTGGCGACTGGGCATACTGTAAGAATTCTGCCCACCCGAACTACAACCTTGACAAGGCAACTGAAAACCACAGGGTTAAGGTTATGTACCTCGGTGAGGAGTGGGTCGTGTCTGAGATGAGTGATTATCCAACACCTCCAACAACGACCGCGGGTAAGATAAAGCTCGCAAAGGAGAGTGCATACTCGCCAAAACTGCAAATCGGTGAGTCCCTCGACCTTGGCGACGGCAACAAGCTCGTCCTCGGTGACCTTAAGCCCGCATCTGGTGGCCAGCCAACCGACCTTGCAATCTTCAGCATAAAGAACTCTGCTGGTGAAGAGATTGCAAACAAGGTTGTTGCGCAGGGTGCAACCACTGAGATTGCTGCAGGCGGCAACACATACAGGGTGCGTGTCTACCAGGCAGCTCCAGGTTATACACTTGCAGAGAAGTGGGCAGAGGTAGCAGTGTTCTCAAATGAGATTACCCTTGAGAACGGCCAGAAGATTGATGACACAAACAACAAGGACTTCAAGGCAAGGCTCATTTGGAAGGACAGGGATGCTGCGAGCCCAAAGATGGATGCACTGCACAAAATCCAGATCTACCTGACAAGGACTGGGCAGTACACCAACATGAACCCAGGCGACTCACTTGATGTGCTGAAGGTTCCTGCAAGGTGGAGGTTCACGTTCAGCGGCAACAAGCTGCAGGACAAGGACTACGTGCCGGTTACCTTCTCGCTTGAAGGTGCAGGCGGGTTCTCATATGACCACACGGTAACTGCATCCAACCACTCTAACTCAGCAGGGCCAACCTACTACACAGGTCCACGCGGCTCAACGAGCGCAAAGGTTGTACGTGTATCTGCGGGTTCCAAGATCTTCAAGTTCTTGGATAAGATAAACAACGAGATAACCACAGATGAGTTCATCTATGCGCCCGTTTCACGCAACCTGACAACCACAAATACAATGTACACAACAAGCCCAGTTGTTCTTGTGGATGTAGGTGGTGACTACGTGCCTGTACAGGAAGCAAAATCTAACCAGATGACCAGGACATATGCACAGGGCTGGAAGGTTAAGTACAACTTTGGTGGTGCAGAGTACCCGATGTACTTCATGGTAGGCAAGTACAATGCTAGTGGTGACTATGCTTTTGCGGCAGCTAACGGTGCAATAGTTGGTGGTGCTGGTTACTACACACTCTATGTGAGCATTGGTGAAGATGCAGGCAACAGCAACGCTGACTGGCTCGGCATAAGGGCAATCCAGAAGACACAGAATCCGGTTGGTACTGTACCAGTGAACTCAACAATGGACTTTGAGTTCGACTTTGCTGGCACAACCGACGGCTCTGAAGAGAATTATGTGATTTACAAGTCTTACACACCTGCACCATTTGGTCTGGGTGCAAATACAACCGCAGCTTCAGAGGATGCCGGTCACTGGAACATCATAGGTGCAACTGCAACGAAGATTGAGAAGGATTATTACTACACAGACAGGGGCTCCTATGTTGACTCTGCAGACACCGGTTCTGGCACGTATGGTGTGACCCTTGCAAAGGATGTTGCAACGCTTGCCTTCATGTGGCAGTCTGTCAGTGCTGAAGCGTCCGGCTCAATGACTGAGACATACAGCAACCTGAAAGAGGGCGATGAAATAACACTCTCCGATGGTGTGAAGGTCAAAGTCAAGAGCATTGACGTGAAGACTGGCTCCTGTACAGCGGGCAGTGCAAGCGTCTCTGGTTTGGACAAAGTGTCATGCCAGCTCAATGTGGCTGACAAGTCCAAGCTCGGTGAGAGGCAGAACGTCCCGGCAGACCTCGTGGTGCTCGACACCAATGCAGGCAGCCTGGAGACAGTTGTGTCTGTAGGTGGTGACGAGGTCAACACCGTTACAAAGGCAATTCTCAGCGGCACAGGTGTGAAGCTCGAGAAGGCCGGTGACGTTGTTGTCCAGGAGGTCGGCAACGGCAAAATTGTTGTTGCAGGCTACACTGCTGAGGACACACTGACTGCAGCAGCCAACTTCATTGCAAAGCTGCAAGGCTGAAGTCCTAAAAACCCTTTTTTTCTTTTCTTATTCTTTTTTGTGTCCCCGGTTTTTTTGATTTGAGTGGTAAGAGAAAAATCAAAGTATAACTTCAACATCACTCGCATTTATTATTGGTGCGCGCAGCTTGTTCTGGTCATCTACAATGCGCGGGCACGCCGTATTTACCCAACATTCAATTCCAGTAAAATTATTGAGCGCTGTAAAATCAAACGTATCACTAACAATTATGACTGCCTTTCTCTTTTTGGCATTATTCTTATTGGTGCTATTTTCAATTTTAGCCTTTATTATCTCTGCACTGTCAAGTGCATACTGTCCTGCTTTTGTGCTCACCAGTATGCCGAACACACAGGCATTTGAAGCACGTGCAATTGCAGCCTGCCTTATCTTTTGTATGCGTTTCAGCTCATCATTAATCCATTTTATCTCGTGCGAGTAAGGGTCAACCCACAGGATTGGTGGCAGTTCGCTCTTTTCCATCGCACCCGGTGCAAACGCGTGGAACTGCCCTGCACCAAAATAAACAACGCAATCTACATTTTTTCTGATGCTGTTAAGTGCTGTTACATCACACCCAAGGATCTGGCATTCATTATCACATCTCGCGCTACCTTTTGCAGTTATGCACTCAAACCCTGCATTTGAAAGTGCGGTTTTTATTTGTTCAACCTGGTGAAGATGGCTTGCGTTTGTTATCAAACCAATTTTCTTATGCTCTTTGTGCTTTTTTATCTCCTCAACAGCAGCTTTCAAAACCCCTTCAATCGGTATATCAGCAGGCACAACAGCATACTCAACATTAATATCAGCAATATTCATGAATTTTGTATGGCCAAAATGCACAATTTTATCGCATCTGAGCAGTTTGGCTTTTTCAAGTGGCGGTATATCGCACGCACCGTATATGGGCTCACCTGAAAGAATTACCTCGTGCCCCTCGTTCTCATATTTTTCTATGTATCTAAGAGCATCCTGCTTTAATCCTTCTGGGAATTGCAATAGTATCCTCATTGCAAAAAGGTTTGATATCCATATTTTTTAAAGGTTGTGATTGATGGGGTGGCTGCTCGGCTTGAAGATGACGTGTGTTCAACATTTGTTTTTCACTCATCACCATCTTTTAAGAGCTTCTCTTGTATGTTTCTTAACATTTTTAGTGTGAGCTTTCTTTCGGCTGATGCAACCAGCTTTCTTGCCCGCTCAATCACATCCGGGTTTACGGAGATGCTCGTTATCCCATACTCAACAAGCTTCTCTGCAAATTCTGGGTAAACACTCGGTGCCTGGCCGCATAAAGATACGGTAACCCCTTGTTTGTTGCACTCCTTTATTACGTGTTTTATTGCCCTTAACACGGCAGTATTTCTCTCATCAAACTCGCGCGCCAGCATTACATTATCCCTATCAATCCCCATAATGAGCTGGGTAAGGTCATTGCTACCTATTGAGACACCGTCAACGTGCTTTGCAATCTCATCAATCATAAACACCGCTGAAGGCACTTCAACCATCGCCCACAATTTGAAATCCTTAGTCCTGTGCAGCCCTGCCTCTTTCATAAGCTCATTAACGTGCACAAGCTCGCCTACACGGCGCACGAACGGTACCATAACCCACACATTCTTCAGCCCGTACTTATCGCGCACTTTCCTGATTGCCATCAGCTCCATCTTGAACACTTCAGGGTCATGTATATACCTGGAGCACCCGCGGTACCCTATCATTGGATTGTTTTCCTGCGGCTCATACTTCTCACCGCCTTCAAGCGCCCTATACTCATTGGTCTTGAAATCAGTTGTCCTGTAAACCACTGGGCGCGGGTAGAACGCCGCTGCAATCCTCCTTATCCCTTCAGTAAGCTTATCTATGAACTCCTCCTGCCTATTCTCCTCATACATCTTGCGCGGGTGTACTCCAATATCAGCAATCATGAACTCTGCACGGAGAAGGCCTACCCCGTCAACATCGCGCGCCGCCACACTCTCTGCAAGTGCGGGCTCTGCAAGGTTTACGTATACCTTTGTGCCGGTGGGTATTTTTGCCTCTATAGCCGAGAGTGATAATGGCTTCTCATCCGCATGCTTCTGGCCGACATCCACCATACCTTCATAAACGAGCCCGTGGTCCGCATCAACAGTAACAACCATTCCGTCCTTGAGCACGCTTGTCGCGTTTGTGGTCCCGACAATGCACGGTATCCCCAACTCCCTGCTTACAATTGCCGCGTGTGATGTAATCCCCCCTTCATCTGTAACTATCGCGCTTGCCTTTCGCATAGCAGGCACAAAATCAGGTGATGTCATTTTGGCAACCAGTATGTCACCGCTCTCAACCTTACCAATATCTTTCGGGCTGCTGAGCACGCGCACCTTACCGCCGCTTGCACCCGTTGTTGCACCAAGCCCTCTCACTATAATCTTTGCATTGGCAACACTGGCAAGCTTCTGCTGTGCAGCGGTGCCCGTGCCTTTTTTCTTGGTGGTTGTTACCGGCCTGCTCTGCACGATGTAGAGGCTCTTCCCGCTCATTGCCCATTCAATATCCTGTGGCTTCCCGTAATGTTCTTCAATCTTCTTTCCAAACTCAGCAAGCTCAAGTATTTGCTCATCATCGATTTTCTGCTTATCTCTCATATCTTCCTTAACATTTACGTGTATGGTATCACTGCCAACGCGCGTGATCATGAACTTCTGCTCTGAGATGTGCTTATCAATAATCTCCATATTTTTCTTATCAATCTTGTATGTATCTGGAGTTACAGCACCCGATACGATTGCCTCCCCCAACCCGTAAACCGCCTCAATCACAATTACATTCTCATCATTCGTTTGCGGCTCTATTGTGAACATCACACCCGATTTCTCTGATTGTACCATCTGCTGCACAACTGCGGCAAGCCCAACCTTCTTATCCCCGAACCCCTGCTCTTCCCTATAAAATATTGCGCGTGCACCGTACAGCGATGCCCAGCACTTGCGCACCGCTTCAACCACGCCGTCCTCATCTTCAACGTTTACAAACGATTCCTGTTGGCCCGCAAAGCTCGCCTCAGGCAGGTCTTCAGCAGTTGCAGAGCTGCGCACCGCTACAAAGAACTGCTTCTCATTGCCTCTCAGCATCTGGTATGCCTTCCTGAGCTCTTTCTCAACATCCTTTGGCATTTTTCCATCCATTATGAGCTTTTTTATATCGTTGCTTGCCTTTTGCAGCTCATCCGCATTATAGATATTTGTTTTGCGTATTATGTTCTTGATTTTTTGCTCGAGCCCCTCGTTTTTTATGAATTGGAAGTATGCATCCGATGTGAGCACAAACCCCGGCGGCACCGGTAATCCTGCTCTCGTCATCTCGCCAAGGTTTGCGCCTTTACCGCCAGCAATTGCCACATCTTCCTTCTTTAAATCACCAAACCAGACAACATATGCCATAGTGACACCTAGCAAGCAATCACAAGCAAAGCTTAAATTAGTTTTTTATTTTGTGCGTATTCCCTATAAGAATATTAACAACTAAATAATTCTTATTAAGAATTAATACCCATTATTTATGCTCAATATTCCCTCAAGCACTCTTTTCTTAACGAATAATTCCTTATTTGCATATTTTTCACATATTCCTTATGATTGGTATTCCAAGGATACGCAAACATCGCTCAAGCGTCTCAGCATACTTCCTTACAAGCCGTTTCCTGCTCTCGCACACATTTTTATCATCACAAATGACCCTGCACGATACATAAAACGAGCTGAACAGTGTTGAAAGCTTAATAGCATAATCTGCAACATCGTGCGGTGCGTAAGAATCAGCGGCTTTTCTGCATACTTCCTCAAACTTTGCAATCTCACGTATGAGCCGCATCTCTTCTTTCTCAGTGAACACGATGCTCCCATCCCAATACTCATCAATCGCCTCTTTTTCAAGGATGTGTATTGCACGCGCATACGCATACTGCAGGTATGGCCCGCTATCCCCATCAAAGCTTAGTGCCTTGTCCCAGTCAAACACGAGCTCCTTCTCAGGGCCAAGTCTGATAAAAGAGAACCGTATCGCACCTATGCCAACAGCTTCACTTATGTTTCTCTTTTCATCATCACTATAATTCCTGAACTTATCATTTATGCGCTCTTGTGCCTTGCTGACGCTTACATCAGCGAGCTCATCTGCTGAGAATCCTATCCACGTCCCTTTCCTGCCTGAGAACCTCCCCTCCTTAAGCCGCGCGTGCCCATACGCAACGTGCTTATAATTCTTGGCCTCCTCAGCAAACCCCGCCATCTCAAGCGCTACCCTGATTACGCTCTGTGGATACTCCTGCTCCACACCTATAACATTGATTACCTTCTTTGCACCGCTGAAGTTTGCGGGCTGGCCGAGCGCACAACTCGTAAACAGCAGCCTGCCGTTCTTTTGCATAAGCATCTTATCAAACACAAGCGTATCCTTGATTATGCCAAACTTCCACATCTGGAATGAGATATCTTTTGCAGTATACGTTGCAACACCGTTCGCGCGCACAAGTACCTTGTCCGCATCTGTAAGATGCTTAAATAGTGGGTGCGTGCTCAGCTCGATTATCTTACAGCCAGCATATTTGCTGTCCTTCCCGGCAGTTTTCAGTATCTTTTTCTTTTCAAGGATATCCAAACCGCTCTTCAGCAGGTTTGCGCGCACGATATCGCTTTCCCATACAAGGACATCCTGGAATATGTTCATTCTCTGGAGTGTGGCCTTCTGTGCCTCAACACACTGCATTGCCATCTCACGGCCGAGGTGTGCAACAGTATGCTCACCCTCTTCAAGCTTTTTCATTATCTCCTCAACTTCTTTCCTGACCTCTTCGCTTTCTTCATACTTCTTTGCGGCCTCAACGTACATCTCGCCAAGCCAGTGGTCATATTTCTTGCCCTCCTCAGGCACTGCACCGTGCATGCACATCCACAAGCTCTGCGCAACCTGAAGCCCAAGGTCATCAATATAATCCATTCGTATTACATCGTAACCGCAATACTCAAGCAGGTTTGCTATGCAGTCCCCGATTACTGCATTCCTCAAATGCCCGATATGCAGCGGCTTGTTTGGATTTACGCTTGGATACTCCACAATAACCTTAATGTTATTCTTCGGGAACTTAAGCTCGTAATCCCTGACAAACCTCTCATAGAACTTATGTGTAAACGTGAAGTTGATATATCCGTTTGCGTTGCTCGTTGAGTACAGCTCATCCCTGAGATGTGGCATAATCCTTTCTGCAATCTCGGCTGGCCTTGCACGCACTTCCTTTGCAAACCTGAACGCTGCCCTACACTCAATATCAACATCTTCAACACCGCCGTCCTGCACAAGGTTGATTATATCCTCAGCACTGGCACTTATCCCATACTCTTTTTTGAGTGCCTCGGCAACCTTCTCTGCAATCTTTCTTTTTATCTCAAGTATCACATCAACACCGTACCCAGATTTCACTACATTCATTTCATCATAAGAACTTTTTATTTCAGCACTTTGCCGGTTTGCATATGCCACAGGTACAGGTCCAGCTTTCCCACAGGCATATCGGCTTTTTTTGCAATTTTCTTAATTGCATTTTCTATCTCAATGTATTTTTCCCTGCCAGCCATTTTTTTAGTCTCACCAATAATTTTATGCTTTTTGAGCAGCCTCAATATATGCTTATCTATGATTGCAACATCCTGTGCCGCACCCACATTTCTTAGGAAATGGCTCGCCTCCTTATACCCTATGCCCTTGATGTTTTTAACAAGCCACTCGCGCCTTTCACCCTCATTTTCAATACCAAGTAGTATCTTCTTCAGCTTCCCATCAAACTTTCTCGCGCCTATTATGAACTCTGCACGCCTGTTATAAAACCTCGACCCGGCTTTTTTAAGGGATTCAGGAAGTTGCCCGGCAGGTATTTTTGCAAACCCCTCATACCCGAGCGCGTTCTGCACCCGTATCCCCATCTCGGCAGATGCATTGGCCGTTAAGATACAAAAGCATAACTCAGAAAACCAATCATTTTCACTGGCATTTTTCATCTTCTGGAATTCAGCCCATCTTTTGTTAATCAGTGCAGTAATACTGTCATCCGCATACCTAATCCTGTAAAGCAATTCTTCCATCTTTTCTTTAATGCTATCTAATCAATAAAAATGTCGCCACAGCACGAAACGCCAAAAAGCACACAAATTATCAAGACCCAATAAGGCCGGCAAGCTCTTCCGCCTCTACCCTTAACCTGTACTTTGAGAGGATTTTCTGTATATCCCCTTTTTCTTCAATGACTATCTTTTTGAGCGCATCACCGGTTATCCTTTTCAAATCCCCTTTTTCTATGATACTTTCAACATCTACGTTTGGCTTTCTGCACATCTGCCTAAGCACTTCTTCCACAGCTTTCTTTGTAATCTCACCTCTCGCCTGTCTCACGAGTACTTCAATTATCTTATCATCATCAATCTTCTCAACAGGCAGCCCCTCGCGCGCCAGCGCCTTCATTGTATTAACAAAAGTTACTGCCGCTGTTTTCGCATCTGCCCCTTTCTCAATAGCTTTATAGTATGCACCCAACCGCGGCGAATGCAAGAGGTTCAGTGCAAGCTCCTTATTGGTCTGTTTTTCAAGCTCACTGAGCACTTCATCAGGGTCGCGCGGCAAATACTTCTCACACTCTTTCAGGATATGCTCATCAACAATAATCGGCTCAACATCTGTTTCTGGGTACATACGTGCACCTGTAGGCATCGGGCGCATGTACTGGCTCTCGCCGTTTTTAAGTGCTTTTCTTGTTTCAGCAGGTATCTTTTTCATATACGCCCTGTCAATGATGCTTTGGAATGCCATACGCATCTTCTCATCAAACTTGCCGATGAGTATGGCATACGAGCTTCTCAAGCCCACCTTAAGCTCGCGCTCAACAGCTTCCTTATCAACACCGTACTTTGCAAAATCCTCATCACCGTGTATCATCCCACCAAACCCGAACACGCGTGCATAATCCGCAAGCTCAGTGCCGTACCGCCGGTTTTCGTATAACTCGTATCCAAGCAATCCCTTCATTCCTGGGAGCAGCACACCTATGGCACGCGCACCTTCAGAAATGGCTTTTTGTATGAATCCTTTCCCGTTCTTGAATTGTTCAGTAACATCAACATAAACGATTTCGCTCGGTTTCTCTTCAGCAGGGATTTTAGGTATCAGCTCGAGAAGCCGCTCCTGCCTTTTAACCTCCTTATCAACAATCAACGGGATATCATCAAGCTCCTGCACACCTTTAATCTCACATCTTGTCCCGCCGTCCGCTGATATGTTAAGGTCTTGCCTTATAGTACCTATACCGCGTGCAGCCATCCCGGTCATCCTGAGCATCATTCCTATGGATTCTGCAACCTCACGCGCCTGCTCACCGCTCTTAATATCAGGTGCAGTTGCAATCTCAATCAGCGGGATGCCAAGCCTGTCAAGCGAGAATTTTGCACTCCCCTTCTCATCGATTATGCCCGCGCTCTCCTCCTCAAGAAACAGCGACTGTATCCCAATTTTTCCGCTCTTGCATTTAAGGTATCCCCCAAGCCCAATCATACCCGTCCGCTGGAAGCCGGAGGTATTACTGCCATCAATCACAATCTTACGCATAAAGAAAATCTCATCCACGATTGACATGTGCATATGTTTTGCGACCGCAACCGCCACAAGCAGCGCATCACGGTCTGGCTCATGCGGCGGCTCATCATCGGTCTCAACAAGGCAGGAGTTATCAGTAACAACGTATGTGAACCATTCATTCTTGAGCTCCTCTTTCACTGCAGCTATATCCTTCTCGCCCATCTCGCTTTTCACTGCGTGCAGTTGCCTCCTGATTTCACCAAGCGTTATACCCTTGGAAATTGATGGGCACCTGCAGAACAGCTTACCAGTATTCAGCCTCTGGTGTATTTCTATCCCGACCTTCACGGCATATTCTCCCCGCAAAATGCTTTAAATATTATGCATTCTTAATACGAGCATGGCGGTTGACCAGCTTATACCGACACGCATGGAGCTTATGAAAATAAAAGACAGGAAGAAACTTGCAGAGCGCGGGCACAAGCTTCTTAAGCAGAAGCGCGATGCGCTCATTATGGAGTTTTTCAAGATTTACAGCCGTGCGAGCAATATGCGCGAGCAGCTCAACGATGAGCTTTACAACGCGTATATGCAGATGGTTACTGTTGAAATACGGAACGGCCCGCTGGCGCTTAATGTAGCAGCTGAGGGCATGCCAGAGCCATATGTTCTTGAAGTCACGGAGCGCAACGTGATGGGTGTGCGCATACCGGAAGTCAAAAAAGAGGGGAAGGATAACGGCTATAAGTATAGTGTTATGACCACAGACTACGGTATGGATGAAACCATTGCATCGTTCCAGAAAGTCCTGGCAATGATACTCGAGCTTGCTGAGACTGAGAATGCCCTGAAGAGGATAATCAAGGACATAGAGAAGACAAAAAGGCGCGTGAATGCGCTTGAGTATATACTCATACCGCGGCTTGAGGAGCAGGCAAAGCAGATAACCCTTAGGCTTGAGGAGATGGAAAGGGAGAGCTTCTTCGTGCTGAAACAGCTAAAATCAAAGCACTAAACTATATTGAAAAAAAGGCAGGCAGTATTCATTTTCGTGCCCTCTTATAACATTCATCCCTCCAGTCTTTGTACATTGGGTTTGTTATTGCATCGCATTCTGATATCGGCGTCTCATTATCAACGATTGAGTCCGCAAAACAGCCCCAGATATATCCAGCCACATTAATGTTCTGGCATATTGATGGTTTTAAGTTATACTGTGCGACGCGCACCTTGCAGTACGCCTTGTCATTATCAAAATCACTGCTATAATCGCAGATATCTGGATTGACGGTCTTTGATGCAACCGCTATGATGCAGTCTTTTCTGGTCTTGTACGCCTTCACGAGCAGGCAGTTTGAGTAATCCCCACTTGCCTCCGCAACGCCGTAGTAACAGTCATCCCTATAATTATCGTTTGTTATCTGTGCACACAAATCCCCATCCTTGCCAGTGACGCGCGCGTATGTTTTTATGCATTCCTTACGGCTCGCCTCAAACTCCTCGTATACATAGCACTTGAACGGGTCTCCCAGAACCGCTGCCCTACACCCGCTTCTTATGTAATCACCCACAATAAGCGCGCACGGTTTAGTGCTGTTTATCTTATACGCGAACTTAAGTAGGCAATCCGTATTATCACCGCAGTAGTAGGAATCGTTTGTTAGGAGCGCTTTGCACAACGCCTGCTCCTTTACGCCTTCGCATTCAGAGAACCCTACACTTATCTGGCAGCTGTGCCTCATGTCATCATCTGCAATTTTGTTGCACTCCCTTGCTGCCATATAACAGGAATCTTTCATGAGCGCATCACTAATATCGTCGCAGATTCCCTTCTGGAGCAGGCATACATCCACACCTTTCTGTGTGGTTGCCCTGCACGGCCCCACAACAATCTCCTTTGTTATGTTCTCTTCAGTCTTGTTAGTGGCAGCCAGATTATCTTTGCCATTACTATCAGGTTTTGTGGGAATGGTCGGCTTCTGTGGCTCAAGACATCCCGACATAGCAACAAACAGGACAACAGCGATTGCAAGTGCGACTATAGCTCCTCTCATAAACTACCTTCTTCAATAATATTTAAAATGGTTATCCGCCCTAAAAATCATACAGGCTCCTGTAGTCTAGCCCGGTCAAGGACGTTGGCCTCTCAATGCTTTCCAGATGCACAGAAAGCCCACGTGCTGGAGACCGCCGAAGACCCGGGTTCAAAGCCCTTTCTTTGTGCTTTGCACAAGGAACCGGTACCAAGAAGGGATTGGAAATCCCGGCAGGAGCTCTTCCAATTTTATAGTAGGGTTTATATTTATTCAGGGTGATTGCATTTCGGTGATATATTGGGCATCATAGAGGAGTTTAAGGAATTCTTGGCAGAGTATAAGGTGGTAGGGCTTGCAGTCGCATTCATAATGGGTGCAGCTGTAACTACGCTTGTGCAATCGCTCGTAAACAACATAATAATGCCTATCGTGGCAGTGGTCATCCCTGGCGGCGACTGGGCGACTGCAACGCTTGCGCTCGGCCCGGTTGTGATAGGATGGGGCGCATTCCTGGCGGCACTGCTTAACTTCATCATAATTGCGCTTGTTGTATTTATGATTGCAAAGATGGTGCTGAAAGAGGAGAAGGTCACAAAGAAATGAAACGCAGCACTTTATTTCTTTTCTTTACACTGCTTTTTAAGCCAGCACATTTTATTAATTTGGCTTGAGATTATACATCATGGTTAAGGTAATCTCAACGTATGGGCCTTCGCTTTATGATAGCAAAGTGCTTGCGCAGGTGCTTGCTGAAAGTGATGTTGTCCGCTTAAACCTATCACACGTATCAGTTGCAGATGCGGTGCGTGAGTATAATCTCATAGCAAAACACAATAAGCCGGTTATGCTTGACACTTCAGGGCCGGAGGTAAGGATACGCACACAAAAGGCAATCACGCTCAAGAAAGGCGAAACTCTGGAAATAGGAAGGCCGGGCGGCGCACAGCCATGTTTTGACCAGGATATGTACTCTTTTTTACGTATTGGCAATTTACTGTATGTAGATGATGGCCTTGTTGAGATGGAGGTTGTGTCAAGGTCAAAAGGCATGATTGGGCTTGAAGCGCATGATAATGTAACTATAAAGGACAGGATGAGCATTAATATGAAAGAGCGGACGTTTAATTTTCCGATTCTTAAGAAACCCGATGTTGAGGTGCTCCGCTCTACTGCCCCGTCGTTTGTGGCACTCTCGTTTACGCGTACTGCACGCGATGTCAGGGAGGCACGGAAGTATACGCGCGCGAAGATAATCGCAAAGATAGAGAATTGGGATGGCGTGCGCAACATAAACGAAATTATCCGGGAGGCAGATGGTGTTATGATTGCACGTGGTGACTTGGGTGTTGAAGTTCCGGCAGAGGAAGTTCCGATAATACAAAAGGAAATAATTGATATTGCCAATCAGCATGCCAAACCGAGCATTGTGGCCACGCAAGTACTTTATTCCATGATAAACAATCCTGTACCGACACGTGCAGAGGTGAGTGATATTGCAAACGCTGTTTTGGATGGTGCAGACGCAATCCTACTCTCTAATGAGACCGCTGTTGGCAAGTACCCGCTTAATGCAGTGCGTGCAATCAAGAAAGTAGGTAGGCGGATTGCGCCCTATGTTAAAACGAAGATTAATTGCACCGAGCACGTCAAATCACTTGACCCAACATCGCAGATATTAAGCAATACAATATATTCGATTGCATCAAACAAAGAGATTGATAAGATTGTGGTGGTAACACGCGGCGGTTACGGTGCGCAGGTGATTTCAAGGTTTAAGTTGCCGAAACCTCTCATTGCCATCACAACAAGCCAGGAAGTTGCGGCGCAGATGAGCTTATTATATAATGTTATACCGGTTATGTGGACAGCAATGCCAAAGAAGCATATCCTTCCACGTGCTGCACTGTTTTGCCTTGAGCACGGCCTGATCGAGGAGAAGGATACGGTTGTGTTCACTGCCGCGGTGCGCACGCAGAAGAAGGATATCATTAACCTTGTTGAAGTGCATAATATCAGGGATATGATGCAAAACCTTGAATTCTAATTTTAGTTTTACTCATAAGTGTGCAGAAGATAAAATCAGAAAAAGCGCCGAGGAGGAGACCTGGAGCTGTGCTGCAGGGTTTTTACCATTAGGTAAAACCTCCGAGGCGAGCATATACTGATTATCGATTATCGATAAAGAGAAATGAGAAAAAAGCGCCGAGGAGGAGATTCTCATCGACCACCAGCAGAAAATCGCCAGTGATTCCTTTTGAACTCCTAAGTCCTTTCGGACATACGCTCTCAAGGCGTACGCATTACCGGATTCTGCCACCTCGGCATAAGGGCCCCCAGCGCGGCGCACTTTTGCAAAAAGCAAAAGGCGCATCTTTCGGCCGATGCCGAAAGCATACCCTTATCAACCCCCGGCAACCGAAGCTGTAGGGAGCCGGCGCCCGCAAATCTTTGCTTGCTTGGCCCTACCACCAACGGCAACTGTAGATGTGTGCCGTGATACTTGTTATAGTTCGGAATTGTTAACTTTTTTAATTTTTGGTCAGTATAAAGAAGCCCATGGGCAATGCAACAGATATGCTTAATGAATCCGTTAAGGCGATTTATAGCGGTGTTAGTGAAGGCTCCCTGATATACGGCAACTCCTTAATACAGTACGCAGAATTTTTTGGGATTCTTGTCCTGTTTTACCTGCTTTCAAAGCTCGTGTACGTCATTTTTGCAAAGTACCTGCGCCAGATCGCAAAGAATACAAAAACCGAAATTGATGACATACTGATTGAGATATCAGAAGGCCCAATAATCATATTTGTGCTAATACTTGGCTTATATATAGGTAAGGCAATTGCATTGAACCCAGATTCCGTGCCTTACATATTTATTGATAGCATTTTTGAGATACTCCTCACAATAAATGTTGCATGGCTCATTCTTAGGTTCATCGACTCTTTTGTTGTAAGATACATGAGAAAGCACGCTGAGCGCGGTGATAGCAAGCTCAACGAACAGCTCATCTCACTTGTACGCAATTTACTGCGGATTATCATAGTGCTGCTTACACTGATATTCCTGCTTTCAAACCTTGGGTTTGATGTTACGGCACTGATTGCAGGGCTTGGAATTGGCGGTATTGCGGTTGCACTGGCAGCGCAAGATTCGATAAGCAATTTCATAGGAGCGATTGTAATATTCACAAGCAAGCCGTTCAGGGTAGGCGATTTTGTCAGGATTGGGCAGTATCAAGGAACAGTGAGGCAGGTCTCACTTAGGAATACACGGATAGAGCTCCTTTCAGGCACTTATCTCATAATCCCAAACAACAAGGTTGTTACTGATGTTGTTGAGAACTTTACAATGGCCAATGAGCGTATGATAGAGCAGGTAATCGGGCTGATTTATGACCACGATAGCAAAAAAATCGAGAAAGCAATACAGGTTCTTACAGATATTGTCTCTTCGCACCCAAACATCTCAAGGCACGATATAAGGTTTATGGAATATGGTGCATACTCGCAGAACATAAATATGCGCTACTGGATTAAAGACCCTACACAGCTAAGGCAGACTGTGCACCAAGTTAATCTTGAGATAAAGAAGGCGTTTGAGAAGAACAAGATTGAGTTTGCGTTCCCAACACAGACAATACAAGTCAAAAAATAATTTTTTCCCTTTTTTTCAGGCAGGCTATGTTCCGTACTCTTATTACTGGATTGCCTCATTAATCTTCCTGAGCATCTCATCAGGTGTGGCCCCACCTATTATTCTCACCCTGTTATTAATAACCGTGGTTGGAACCTTTGAGATATGGTTTCTTATTGTAATCTCCGGGAAGTACATGCCATCAATTACACGCGCCCTGATATTCTTATTTAGTGCAGCAAGCTCATATGCCCATCTCACCTGTAATGGTGAGTACTGCGAACCCGCACTTATATAAACATCAATCTCTACAGGGGTATGAATTTTCATCACTCTTGCCCGCGCATCCTTATCCATAATGTAATTCCCCTGTGTTATATCCATAATAAAATTCAGGAAAACCCACGTCTGCCTACCAGTCGGTATGCCCATATAAATAAGGTTATCAAATATCCTTATACCAGGACAACAGTTAATATCATTTTCTTCGCTTACAATGATTTTTCCTTTTGAAGCTTCTGAAATCTTTTCTCCAAACTCGCGCAAAGAATCACAAAGCTGGCAGTTAGGCCCGGTAAGCAGGCAGAGCTTGACATCCCCTTTAAGCTTCTGTGCAAATTCCTTCTCCAATAGTGAGTAGGTTATCCCATCAACTACCGGCATATGCACACCTCAACTGCTACTACCCTTGCCGCCGCTTTGCACGCTTGTCATCTGCCTGATTCTCTCCTGCAGTTTGCCTATGGGGCACTCTTCCTTATACTCATAATATGCCTTAAGTACCTGACATGGTTTTTCATTTCGCACGGTTACTTGCTGGCCATCCTTGTTTGCTTGTACGCCATTACATAACAAATACAGATTCCCCCCAACCGAATTTGATAATGATGATTTTTTATCCAGCAATTGCGCATACAAATCAGGAGAGCTCTTCTTCAGGACATACATAAACGCAATCTTCCCAAATGCAGTTTCATAACCGCCGGTTGGTTTTAGCTCAGCAAGGTTTACAAGCCCACTTTTGGTTACGTCTCCCTCAACATCATACCAGTCATCACACTTTATCAGGGGTACACCAAGTTTCTTAAACGCCCTCACAAGATGCCTGCTAATACCGCATCTCTCGGCCACAACCTCAACTTCTGGATACCCCTCCCAGCACATCGTTGAATATGTAACTGGCTGCTGTTGTCCCTGGCCACTACCACTGCCATCCTTGGTTTCTTTACTATCCGCATTGGCGCCATCCTCCTGAACAAGCCCTGGCACAGTGAACGAACTCCACCCAGACCACGGTTTGGCCACGCTTTCTATGCTACCAAAATCAATCTCAGGTATGCATATGTCATAATCAACTTTTCCACTTTTCACATTAACTTTATCTGTTGAGTATGAGTTTATTTTTGCAAGTTCTGTTTCATCCTCACCTAAGGTTACCATACCATATGTGCCCAGGAAATCGCATGCGGTTGTGATATTAACACCATTGCTCTGGAACACTATCGGCTCTCTCTTGTAAGGCGGCTCATTGTAGTATTTGCATAAGCGTATCCAGTCATCCATTCCAGTATTAAACGCAGGTTTTTCGCTTACTGCATTTGCAAAGCTGTATGCGTTTATCCCGTTATTCAGCGGGTTGTCCTCATAATCATAAAATTGGGAATATGCTGCCCCAAAAATTCCCGTCATCCGCATGAAAGGTATCCCATTATAAAACTCAAGCGCTATGTTTGAGGCTTCACCGGCACAGCTTTTATCAATCGAGAACAGGAGAAATGATGGCTTTCCGTATCTATTGAGCACAAACCTGCTCCTGTTTGTAATGTTTGCAATTGCCTGGCCACCATCACAGTTGAACCCACCTTTGTCCACATTAAGCGTAAGTATCACAGCACTTACCTTATCCATCTGTTTCGGATGATTGGCTTTCATGACATCCAATGTCTCAAATATCAGCGCATCAGTATCCTGTTTAGGGTAGAGTGCAACTTTGCACCCTCGCACATATAGTGTCTCCTTCTGTATGCAATCGCCGGTTTGCGGGTTATACTTAATGCAGTTTCCTGTTTCTTGCCTAACACCACAATTATCATAGATCACATCTATCTGGGCAGCAATCTCTTTTGCATTTTTCCCCTCAAACAAGGCCTCTGGTGCAATGAACACCGGCTCTGTTGAAAAACGGTCCTTCACAGTACTTTTCATAAAGTCAGGTATCCAGTCTGTCCCGTAGTAAGTACCTTTTGTATATATAATGTAGAAAGGTATTGCACCTTTCTTAAGCGCACATTCCACGGTATCAGCTTCTGATGTGTCATATGTCCCAAAGAATTTCTTCCTGTTATAGAACGGTGGCCTGTTTTTCCCGTATAGTATCTTTACCACATAGCCTTCCTGCAGGTCACACCTCAGGTTTGATTCCTCATATTCCGTGTATGACCCACCCTGGCCAATTAGGAAATCACGCACATAGTTCTTCTTGTTATCGGTCAGGTAATTGTATATGTACGCACGTGAACAGTTGCTTGCAAAAAAGCACGAGCCGCTCTCAAGCCCGCTCGTGAATATGTCAACATAAGTGTGCCCGGAAGAGTTCGTGCACAGCATGCACGTGCACTGGTCAAAATTGATTTTGCTTGTTGATGCATTAATAACATAAGTTTTGTAATCTGATGGCTTTTGCAGGCAGCCAACGAGCATTACTGCCCCAAGCACGCCTATCAGTATAAGCCACATCATATATGTGTTTTTGCTATTCATGGTAAAATACCTCTGATTTGTAAGTTCCCATATGCATATTTCTCATACGTTCACTGAATTTTATATATGTCTTCCATTCATCGCTCATATAAGGTATGCGTGCAATCCTTTTAAGTGAGTTTAGCTTCTCATACCTATAAATCATACCTATGGCACCTATGCTCCCAGCAAAGAACAGTGCCATCCCACTACCGCTTGCATTTGATATTGCACGCATTGTATGGCTATTCCACATCAGGTTTGCCATATATCCTCCAAAATAGGTAGTTGCAAGTATTAGCGGAGGCACGATGAGAGCCTCAACAGCTATTCTCTGCGATGCTTGTGTTAGGTGTATCATCTCTTCTGCAATATCTATCGGTTTTGACATCCTCTTGTACATATCACCATATGCAGAATACCTCATCTGTGGTATGCTAAGCTGTGGGTTATAGTTGAACATGTTGAATGCCCGGTTTTGATACATTGATTCAGGCCCGCCAAGCGCAGTATTAATGAAGTTTATCTCCCTGCCTGCAATGAACCCTGAATTTCCTACAACACCATAAATGCCTACATCCATCAGGTGCTCAGGCGTCTTCTTCATTGACCTGCCGTCTTTCATTGAGTATATTATGTCCTGGAAGTCCACAACTATATCATTCGGCTTGTAAAGCAGGTAGTTCAACATATCCCTCGGCCCGCGTGGCGATGTCCTGAACCCGTCCCCTGCAAGCTCCAGCAATTCACTGATTCTCATTTCACCATACGGGTTTGATGTTAAAAGATATGGGAAGAATGCCCTCGGTGCCGTATCCTTGGCAGTGGACCTTATCATCTCTCCCATACGTGCATACTTGTCCTTGTATCTCATATAGAGCATTGCAGTCATCATTCCTTTAACAGTGCCCTTGAATGTGCTTGTACTGCTCTTCATTGGCTCATATACAGCAGGAATGCCAGATATAAGTTTGAGCAACGGATACCTGCGTGCATATGTCTGCTGTGCTTTACGTATCGGGTATGCAAGCAGCATTGATGTAAACCAGCCAGCATTCCCAAATCTTCCATAAGTGGTTATTTGCTGCATTAATGTTGATGGCAGTGGGCCGGCGAATTGGTAACCCGCCTCACCAGAAAAGTTTAATCCATACGCTTTCTTTCTTGTATGCATCCCGGCCTCAAATGATGCATACATGCCAAAAGCGCGCACAAGGAATTTTTCAGTGAGGTATGCAAGGTTGCGCGCGTGCTGTGCCATTAAGTTTTCAAACTCAGTCATTTCCCCTTTTCTGTCTTTAACAAGCCGTGAATACTCAAACACCTCTTGGACAAGGCTACCGTTTGAGAAATATGACCTGCGCCGCGTTTCCCTATCAATCTCTTGCCGAGTGAATTTCTCCTTCAGGTATCTCCATACCCTTACGAGCAACGCACTCGAGTATCTAATTGTAGTAGCTTTCCAGAAATACCACGGCGTTATTGCAGAGTAAATGTGGATGTTCGCTTCTATGCTCTCTTTGCGTTTTTGCATCGCTCTCCTCCGTTCTGCAAGCGCTCTTATCTTATCTTCTGTTGTGATTATGAGCTCTTCCTCCTGTTGCTCAATAAGAGATACCCCCTGCAATAGCCTGCTTCTTTCGTTTTTTATTGCTGCAAAGATGTTATCAATAGCAGTAGATAGTTCACGCCCATCCTTCACAGTTCTTATTCCAGTAGCCATATCACTAATTGCGGCCTCTGGAGACCTTGAAATGATTTCAAGCGCTCTAGCAAATTCTGGGTCAGCAGCTATCCGT
This sequence comes from Candidatus Micrarchaeia archaeon, assembly GCA_038874595.1. GTDB lineage: Archaea > Micrarchaeota > Micrarchaeia > CAILAH01 > CAILAH01 > CAILAH01. The sequence goes on along the minus strand of JAVZCB010000004.1, from coordinate 73,096 downwards.
GCGGCAATCTCTTTTGCACTCTTATCGAGCTCAGCCGCACTATTGTCAAGTGCCTGCGCCTTTGTGACCAAATTTTTCACCGAGCCAAGCAGTCTATCCAGCTTTTGGGCATTAGAATCACTCACTCCACTTTTGTTTTTGGCTTCTTCAAGCGTTTTTATCAATTCATTGCACGCGCCCTCAGCGTTACCGGAAGCGATTGTTGTATCAATGATCCCAATCGCTCTCTTACCTTCTGGCACAGTTGAAGCCAATCCTATAAGCTCACTTCTTAAAGACCTTAAACCTTCTTTCCAGGAGTCAGTATCAGCAATAAGCTTATCTATATTCCTGGAATACTTCTTTTTCACGGCAGCTTCCGTTCTGCCAGCCATATCAAGTGCGTCAACGTCATCTTTTACTGCGTTTAGCCGGTCCTCTCTTATTTTCTTAAGGAGTTTCATTATCTCTTCATAGTTCCTCTCAAGCTCCTCAGCAGTCTTAGGTGGCGCTAGGTATGGCTGGAGCATAGCATACTCGTTTTTATCAAGGCCTGCCTTTGACACCTCATTAGTAATTGAAGTATATAGAGAATCCACCGCCACCCTGTCAACAAACTCAATCTCCTGCGTAACATATACAAGCTCTTCCCCCTTTTCTTTGGCATAGCTCCCGCTCTTAACAAGCAGGTCATTGAGCAATTCCTGCATTACATACTCTCCAACGTAGGGCTTAACTTGTGCAATCATTTTATCGAGTTTTTCTTTTTCAACCTCTATGTTGAGATTAAGGTCTTGTAGAGCTTTTTTTGGGTCTTTCCCAAAATCAGCACCAGTAACTACAAATGAAATCCCCTTTATTGTGTCTATGCACTTTAGAATATCCCTGTACTCCCGCAGCTCGTTTATATATGTGTCCATCTCATCAAATTTCCTTAGGTCTGTCTCATTTTGCATCGCGGCAACGCGTTCATTTATAAGATTATCAACTTGCGATATATCCATATTGGCAGCTTCCGGGACTTTCTCACGCTCCTTTTTAGCTCTGATGCTTTCAAGCTCGGCCAATATCGAATCTTTTATTTTATCTGGGCTTAGCTCTTTTAATACCATCTCAAGCTCAGTGTCTTTTAAGCTCTTCCTTTTCTCAAGCAGGTACCTTAGCTTGTATGCTTCCAACAGCTTCTCAGCAAGCGCTTCATTCCTTGTGACATCCTTTACAAACCCCTCCTTCCCCTGATACGGCTGGACAAGCTTCTTAAGGAATGCACCGTGCCGTGTATACGTAACTGTTGTCGCAGCGGCCTCTGCCATCGTCCCAATATACCCGCCGGTCAGGAACTGGTTTGCCTGGGTAGAAAGGAACGCGGCCGCTTTCCTCGCAAATGTATCCTGAACTGGGAGCACAACTTTCCGTTTTACCTTAACTTTACGGTTATCTTCTACAATCTCAGTTTCTATCTCCGCAACACCAGCATTAACCATCTTATCCGGAGCACCCATCGTTTCATAATCAGGTGCAAATTTGGGGCACGCAAGATAGTTGTTTCCAATCTCTTGTATCCAAGCGTACTTATGCAACGCATCCTTAAGAGGGTACGCACCAGGATGCAGCATAGGATATTTGTAGGAAATAGTATCGTGATAGTTTGCATAATTTTGTGCATATTTCTCCGGATCCTGGATACCTCTTTTCGCAAGCTCGTCTTTAATAATAGCCATTAAGCGCTCTGACATATTTGGCAGCTCTTTCTTGTAAAGTGTAACAAGGCTTGGCGTTTCCTCAATTGTTGGGTCCACAAACCCTTTGACAAATATGTGCTCCTTACCCCTTATCATTTCTGTTCTGTAGAAATTCTCGTAACCCTTCTCACGGCTAACCTCTCTAAACAACTCCATCAGCGAATCATAAACGACCTCATTTGCAACCTTATCTATTGCAAGGAGCAGGTCCTCCGCATCCATTGTTTTTGCTCTCTCAGAGTTAACAATGTTTCCAAGCTCATTATTCAATCTTAACAGAAGATGTTTCTTATTCGCATTGAATTCTCGCGCCCTTTCAAAGAGCACCTTCCTGCACGTTTGCTCCCACTCCGCACTGTTTGCCAAATCCCCAATGTTCTGCTTAAGGCCGGTAAGCCCGGTAATACCAGTAGCCCTGTAAAGTGCCATTAGTGCCGACCATTCAATAACTGCAGCTTCCAAAAGTGCCTCATCCTTTAGCATTTTCTTTACGTTTTGCGGGTCGGCAACTATTTGCTCGCTCGTGGTGAACGCATTATAGATATCATCCCTATCGCTCTGGTCAACTAAAATTTTGCTTGCATCAATTATGCCATTAATGGCTGCATTTCTTATTTTATCTTCCCTGCGCTGCCGCTCCTCTTGGTCTCTTATTCCTCTTTTTTCAAGCTCGGCCATCTCTCTCGCATAACGTAGCCGCACAAGGTTGATATCCCGGTCTGAATAGCTAATCTTCCCGCCGGCATATTTTTTATTCACGTATGATAAAACACGCTTGAACGCCTCGCTGTATATAAGGAATGCAGTTTCCTCTTCACTTATGTTTTTTAATCTGCCCCTAAAACGCTCATGTTTTTTGCTTAATCTCTTGCCCCACAACTCAATAAGGACTTCATCTCCTATGTATTGTGCGTGTGTTTCCCTTATTCTTGCGGCTGGTTCTATTTTTTCAGTCTTCATAAGGTACTCTATACCTTTCTTCATACCGCTTCTTACACATACCTGTATCACATCACTTTTAACGAACTCATCAAGCTCAATATATCTCCTGAGCTGCTGCTCCTGTGTCTCAACAAGCGCCTCAAACTTGATGGGGTTTGCAGCAATCGCCCTTGCAGCGCCAATCACAAGGGCAGATGACTCATAGCTGGTTGAATTAATGTTTTTCTCAGCAATCTCCGCGATTTGTTGCAGTGTGTAGTACCCGGAGTTATCATCATTTTTATAGAAACCCCTCTCTTTATCATCGTAATTTATCACTTCCACGTAAAGTTTCTCGCTCATAACCGCGTTGTATAGATCCTCTTTTCCAAGCTCCCTGAACTTGTCAAATATGGCCTCACGCCTTTTTGCAATATCAGGGATCCCCTGCAACTTACCATTAAACCTATCAATCTCATCTTCGGTCATAAGCCCCCTTTGCCTCAGCTCATAAAACAGGCGATGGTTTATGTCATTGAGCACTTCCTTTGCAAGCGCACTCACACGCATCGTTGCAACCTTGTCTGTCTTGATTATATCAGGTATCTGTGCACCAGTGTAATAAACAGGCTCGAATTTTTCCCATTGCTCTGCGGTTTTCTTGCTAAGCTTTTCAACCTCCTCCTTCTGCTGGTCTATCTTTTGTTTGATCTGCTCAAGCTTTAGCTGCCTTTCATGATAATCTTTAATTGGGACTGTTATATTGAGCCCTGCAGCATCCTTTTGAATATCCTCAAAATCAGAATACTGAGCAAGCGGTTTCAGCCCACGATACTTGCGCGCAAATGCTTCGCTTTCCCTGTCATAACTTTCCTGCAATGACCTTAGTTCTTTCCTCGCCTTCTCTTCCGCATTTTTTGCCAATTTATACCCAACGGCCGTGGAGGCATACTTTGATGAGTACTTCCCGTACTGGACGGCCATATTAACATAACCACGCACGTTGTCAACCACCCTAACAGCATATCCTATCCCAGTGGTTGCCTCGGCTTTTCTTCTTATATCGCTTATTGTCCCGGTGTACCCCAACCCTTTCATAACAGGAGAGGTAGGCCCTCTTTGGGTAAGTGAAATTAAGTCTGCAGCGTGCCTGGCCTCAGCAATCTTTTTAATTGTATTCTGCTGTCGCCCATTCTCGCCCCACTCCGTGTTAATCTGCTTGCGTACCTTGTTTTCTGGCTCTTTGATATGCTCATAAGCATTTTTTACTAGAGCATTTGCAATATCCTTATACATCCCCTCAAACAACTTCTTATCAACCATAATGGCAGACTTAACAGGTAACCCGCCGGTCTGCTCTTTCAATCTCTTTTTGTAGGCATCTCTTATGCCACTTATCTCATCAATTATCTTGTCGTATATTCTCTGCTCTTCACGTTTTCTTGCAATACCGTTGGCATTTCTTACACTTGATGCATTCCGTGCAATTGTTTTTGCAGTTGTCTTAATCTGGTTATCAAACTCTTCCACCATCTTAAGCTGTGTTGCGCGGAGTGTTTTGAACTTATCTTCGTTAAAGCTTACCTTTATTTCAGGTTTCCTACGTGCCCCGGGTAGCCGGGGTGTCGTGATATCAAGGAGCCTCAATGGGTCTTTCCCAGAGGCATAAAGGCCGGCAACAAGAAAACCTATCAGAACAAAGAAAAGCATACATGCATTTTGAAGCCTTTCTCTTTCCTTTATGATACCGGTTATCTCTATAAGTGCAGGTGTTATAATCGCTGATGAATCCTTGCATATAATCTCACTTTTGCTTTGGGATGGAAGGTGCTTCTGGTCACCGCTATACAGCGCATAAACCTCGGTGCAGCCGCGCGAATCAAATGTCATTTTGTTGGGGTCCGTATCAACAATAAAATTAGCTTTCCCATCTGCCGCGGTTGTACCAACAGCATAAATATTATTTCCTACAAGAAGTTTTACAGGTGCATACGCCAACGGCATCATCACTGCCCCAGAACCTACAAAGCCACCACTTGCCGCAGCAGTTTCTATTTCTTCCTTGCTTGCCATATATTGTGTTAATTCATACACTATAACTGTGACATTATACTTATGCTCAGGGAGCATTTCAATATGTATTTCAGCTGTTGTGATGTTCTTGCTTCCAGCCGTGCTAACCAGCTTTGCAGATACCGGTGCAACAGTTAAGATTAATAGCATAAACAATGCTACCGATAACTGCGGCCTTTGCATAAACATCCAATAAAATTAGGTACATTTTATTATATATACTTTATCATCTCCATTGAATTGCCATCCCTCGCCAATAACCTATGTGTTTACCCCTTTGGTTTTCGCCCTCTTATCCCAGGAAGCTTCAGCTCAGGGAATGCCTCTTTAATCGCATCCTGGGTCGGCGTAAGCGTATACCCAAGCAGTGCTGCACCTTCCATAAATGCACATACGTTTTTTCCGCTGGCATTATATACATCTTTCAGGGCACCCAGGCTTTTTCGCTTTCCCTTAAGCGCCTTTGCCATTGTAGCTGCTTGAGCACCCCTCTCAGGATATTTGAGTGATAAGTATTTTGATAATATGGCCGCTTTTACCCCAAACAGGAATGCAGCGGCCTCGCGCGGCGTGGTATCCTTGGATACAGTGGCTTTTTTTACTATTATCCAGTCCTTTGTGTCATTCATGAATACCATCTTTCCCTTGAATTGTGGGGATTTTAGACCAACTTTGCGCACAGGTATAACTTCACCAACATATTTTCTGACAAGCTCGTCAAAAACCACCGACTCGCACAGGTGTGCAAATTCTGCACCGCCGGCGCCTTTTATGATCTCAGCCATTCTTACCTGCGAAAGCACGCTTTCAAAATCTGCTGCCTGGATTTTTGATATTTCCAGGCGGATTTTTTCTGCACTTATCCCAAGCAGCGAATATGGGATATCCCCTATAGCATTATATGCATCTACAAGCCCGTCCTCAAGGCTTGCACTCTCATAATAAAACCCCTCCTTTCCATAGTCAAAATTCAATTTCATCATACTTTCACCTCCCCATCGATTATTTTCCTGATAATCTTTCTGCAATTTTCAGTGTATTCCTCAATCGTGCCGTCATTAACAATCATAACATCTGCAAGCGCAATCGCCTTTGCGACTCCAAACCCCAATTCCATCTCATCACTCCAAAGAAACTCCTCATAGCTGTTATTCTCTTTTATCCCAGCTTCCTTTTTAACAAGGCGTTCATACCGCAATTTTGGGGGTGCGTATATGGCAAGTAAGATAACATTTTTTTCCCCGAAAGCTTCCCTGAATGTCCTTGTCTCATACATCCCACGTATCCCAACAATAACTATAACATCATCTTTGGTATGGGTATTGCCGATCCGTTCTACCATCTTTTTCGCAACCACATCCTTTCCGAACTGCTCACGTATGCTTTTTGCATATTCGCGGATATTCCTGTTGCTTATCTCAATGCTCTCCTTTTCCATCATCTCAACAACTATTGTGCGCATCTCGTATATAGGTAGCCCCATTGATCGTGCAATTCCTCCGAATACAGTTTTACCCCCTCCACGCATTCCAGTGACACATATTACCTTTACCATAAAATCCCCCCAACTACCATGGCACCTTTTTCAGCCCGAGCTTGTTTGCAATTATATTCATTACCCTGTGCATTACATATGTGGTAAGCAGGATTAATGCTATGCTCTCAGGCAGCAGGACCGCCGGCAGCAGTTGCACCAATACCGGGTAGGACAAGAGAAATGCAATGATGATGAATAGGAGCTGGTCCATAAACAAAGATGGCCTGCCCCTCTCATAATTCATACGCCTTTTGATAAAACTTCCAAGTATATCCCCAAGCATTGCACCAGTGCTTGACAGCAGTGCAAGGAATGCAAATGCTGAGTTGCCAGTGGCAAACGCCTCAGCATACCCTACAAGCACGCCACCCACAACACCAACAAAGAGCCCCTTCCACGTCTTACCATCACCAAGAAGCCTTCTGCCGTCCCATGCAACAATGCCCATATCTATCGGAAGCTTTCCCCCAAATACTACTGGCAGTGCGTTTGCAACATAGGGCGGAAAGATGAATAGGATTATGGCAGCAAGGTCCAAGCTCATAATATCGCTTTTTCTAAAAGATGAAGCTTATAATAATTATAGGCCCGAACTTTCATTATGAAAAGGCCGCAGGGTATATCAATATTAGGTATGATTGCGCTTTTAATGATCATCTTTGCTGTAGGTGCAGTCCTGCTTGCAGCTATAGGACAGGTGCTTGGGATTGTCTTTCTTTCAAAGCCGTGTATAGCTGAAGTTAAGATAGAGTCCGAGATATCTGATTACTCAGGGCCTTCTAGTGTGTTTTCACCAGAGCCGCCACCAAGCGCGAGAGATATCATTAAGATGATTGATTCTGCCGAATCCCGTGAAGATGTTAAGGCAATTGTCCTTTATATCGATTCACCAGGTGGTGAGGTAATCCCAAGCAGGGAAATATATGAGCGTGTTAAGCATTCGAGAAAGCCGGTTGTTGCATATTTCAGGAGTATGGCTGCTTCTGGTGGTTATTATGCAGCTGCCGGCTCTGATTATATAGTGTCAGAGCCAGAAGCAATAACTGGCAGCATAGGGGTCCGGACAACAACCATATCTCTCGCAGGGCTGTTCAGTAAGGTTGGCATAAATTATACAGATATCACTTCAGGAGAACTTAAGGGGATAGGTGATGTGGGCCATAACCTGACTGAAAGAGAGCGTGCAGTGCTGCAGTCAATCATTGATGAAATATTCGATGAGTTCCGCAATGCAGTGTATGAGAACAGGCACGGCCGGCCACGATTTAGCGATGAGAAGTTTGAGCAGGTGCTTGATGGCAGGATTTTATCAGGCAGGCAGGCGTATGGTATAGGGCTGGTCGATGAGCTTGGCAATGAGACACGCGCGTTTAATAAAGCGGCAGAGCTTGCAGGCATAAAAGAGTATGATAGGTGCGAGATATCACCACAGCGCGGCATACTTAGGTCTTTTATAGAAGAGATAGCGTGGCCGTTGCAGATAAATATCAATTTTAACACGCTGCTAGCCCCAAGCCGCACTGCATCTGTAAGTTATACATAACGTTTTATCACTCTAGTATTTGTGGTTGTATATCCTGTGTTTTATTTCAGGTGCAGTTTATCACGTATATAATCCCTAACATTTTTGGCCTTCTTTTTTGCTTTGTTCCCGAGTTTCTGTGTGTCTCGGATTTTCTTTTCAATCTTGTTTATAGCGTCCTTTGTAATGCTACTTGCAGATTCAACAGTCTTTTGTACAACTGGGTTAGTATGGTATGCTGTTTGTGCGTAGTGGTATGCCTTTGGTGCGGACAGTGCAATTGCTATTGTAGCCGCTATCGCTATGGCCCATTTCAGGACCTTTTGCTGCTTTTTTACTTTTTTGTGCGGCAGCTCATAATATGCCATTAGCAGTGCGCGATCAATTTCATAGGCATTTTTCTTAACCTCTTTTTTAAGCAGGAAAGGTATTCTTTCTTTGATTGCTATGTCTACAATATCATTAGCGGTTACTTTTTCCCCGTTATGTATCCTGTCAATCACTGCCTTGGTAAGCTGCATTGTTCTTTCAAAGCTTGCGTGCTCTTTCATAAAGCACTTTGAGAGTACTAGGAGGATTTCATTGACAGCTTGTATATCCCGCTCCGAAGTTCCATCAGCGGCACTTTTTTGTGCGCTCATATCATAATCAACATTGTTTGCGTTAGTGCTCTGCACCGCATCGTGCGGTTTTCCCACTGGTTCCAGATCGATTTTAAAAGCTTGCCCATCTTCTTTCACTTCTTTTGGTAAGGGTGGCACCGTTGATTTATCAATTATCTCTTTACCACCTGCACTTTTTATCTCGTTATCATTATCGCTTAATTGTATTTCACTCTCACTACCCGTTAATTGTATTTCACTCTCACTATTACTTCCACTATCATTTTCTTTTTCCACTGCATGCTCTTTCTCGCCAGCATTACTGGTTGCGTTTTCTTTAGTAGTATCCTTGGGAGTGGTTGCATTCTCATCAGCAATACGTATTTTATCATCAGCTTGCCTTTCAGCGCTCTCCTCCTTATTTGTATTGTATTCCTCAAACAGCGGCATTTGCAATTCGTTATTGCTCATTATACCTTCTTGCGCAATAGGTCCTGCCTCTGCACTCAGTGGTGTGTTGCCCCCATTCTTTTCCTTTAGGTATATATAATCTACATACGCTTGGGCATAGAATGGGAATGCTTGCTGTACAGGCATCTTGTCCACAATATCAGTACCCTCTTCGTTCTCCACCGCCGGGCCAATCTTTTCCTTTGCCATCTCAATTAAATGGGGCGGAATTGTTATGGGCTTCGTTGTTTCAATGCGGAACAATGATACCTCCTCATTTGTAGCAGAAGGAGATAGGTCTAAAGCTTGCCCTGCATCTGGGCTGGCCAATCCAGGTATTGTGGGATTTTCAGTGCGGTTTTCATTGGCATTGGCCATTTCGCTATGATCAGCCTGAAGCTCAGAGGGCCCCGCGCTATTCTCCTGGCCAGATGTTTTCTCGGTAACACCACTTTTGGAGGTATCAGCACTTCCCAACATACCAGCTGCCCCAGGCTCCATCTTTTTAGATTCCGCTTCATCCGCAGCTAGGGGCGGTTTTTCTGTTTTATCATTGGTGTTTGCCTCATAGGCGCTGCTTGAATCTTCAGATGCCTCCACCTCTCGCACCATATCCACAGTTATAGGTATTTTTGCAGTTACAACCTTCTTTATTGGAGCATTGTTTTCAGCATCTTTCTCATACCCATCACCATTCCCCACTGGCTCAAACACGCTCTCAAATAAGGTCTCATTTGCGCTTTTTGTTATTTCAGCAGTTTTGTTATCGTATGCATCCGCTGAGGGGCTTGTATTCGTTATTATCCTCTGGATTTCATCAAGCACAATTTTAGGCATCAGGCCATTATCTGCTTTCTTGCCAAAGTCAGCTATGCGGCGGTCCCACCCTTTCTGGCTGTATATTTCAATGACACGCTTCCCGGCCTCAATTTTTATAGCTTCAGGTATATCTGGAAGGCTTGCACACATCTCTTCAAGTTTGAGGTGCATGCCCGTGTCAGCATAAATTTTGATACACTTTCTCCCAGCAGCCATTCTTACTATACTAGGCAGTGAGGTGTTTTTTATATACTCCATAAGAAACGTAGTCCGTTTCTCTTTTTCAATCTCGGCAAGCAGCTCGTCGATCTCTTCCGCATTTCTGCCTTTTCTTACCACATAATTGCAGAGCATAAGATCCTGCACAATTCTTATAGCATTTGTAAGCCCGATTTTCGCATTCTCTGAAATCTGTTGCAGTGTGGCACCTTTTGCAAGCGCCGCAGCAATAGCTTCTCCATACGGCGCCAAGTTCTGCCTTATTTCAGATAGTATCTTTTCTTTATCTGGCCTATCAGCTATTGCATATTTGTCTGTCTTGCTCATTGGAAGTGCATTCTTATTTTCTGCAATAAGCATACGGTTTCTTAGCTCTTCCAAAAACTTTTGTAGGTTTGGATTTCCATCAGAAGCACTATCCCATACCTTCTCCACAAGTTCCTTTGACACCGGTAATAGCGCTGCAAGCTTTCGGTGGTGCTCTGCATCATTAGTCTTTTTTGCAAAATAAATAAGCGCCGAAGGGCCAAGCCGCCGCGTTATCATATCCATCATTACGTTTCTTACTTGTACATCCTCTTCATTAAGGTAGGATGAAAGCAACAAATCTACCACTGCGGAATGTTTTGTGCTCATACCGCGCAGGTATAGCAGGCCTTCAAGCCTATCCTCCTTCTTATCGCTTTGCATAAGTTTCTTTGTGTATATAAAAGAGTCAGCATTGAGTTTTAGGTTTATGTACTCTTTTAGCATTGCAGAAACATCCACGTCCTTCTCCTTCTCATATGCCTTAATCAGCTTAAGCGTCTGCTCATCAGTAAGCACATCACCATTAAGATTAAAGAGAAAGCTGAGCTTTTCATTTTTTGTCCCGTTCGTGAGCACATCAAACTCGTCAATGGCTTGTTTTTTTGGGGTGGCGGGGATGCCTCCTTTTAACACATCTTCAATGCTCGCCCTGCACGCATTCAAGCCCATAAATGCTAAAAGTGCTCGGTCCTCCGGGAACTTTTGCACTTCCTCTTGTATGTAATCTATCTTGAAATCTATGGAACCTGCGAGCAGGCTCAGCTCAGAGGCTATGTTTTGGTCCCTGTTCAAGTCACAGTAATCGCACAAGATGCTATCAACGCGTTCTTTTATCTTATCTACGCCTTGTTGTATTTCAGCCGCCTTATCTTCCGGGAGGCCAGTTGATACCTTTGCATCCTTAATGATTATTGAAGATACTTCAAACAGCATCTTTTTTACAGCGTCTATTTCTTTAAGAACCTCTTCCTTAGTTTTCACACTAGCACCAGATGCAGTTAGAAGGAAACCCATTTATAAATATTTCTATATCTGCTTTTACAAACATAGGGGTTTATATAAAAATAGATTATTTTTTTACAAGCTTCGCGTTTACAACACCATGCTGTGATGGCCTGTTTTGCACCACAACCTCGCCAACCTCTGTTGTCAGCAGTGACCCTTTTGTAATGAGGCCCTGCCTAGCATAGTTCCTATTATCTGGTGTTGAATTGACTTTGATAATCTTTGCCCTTACAACCCTGCCTTTGTCAACGTCCACATTTGCGTACTGCACCTGCTTAAGCTGGATTTTCAGGTTACCGCCACGGCACCTGTACTTCTCGCGAATATCCTCACCAATTTTCGGTGCTGCAAAATACCCTCCACATTCATATTTCCTCTTATCCCTGTTGGGAACCTTTTTCCCGCCGCGCGGGTTTGTCATCGAACGCCCGTGAAACTGGTCCATATAAACACCAATGGCTATTTTAGAATAGGAAACGAATAAAAAGGTTCCTTTGCTACTCCCGAAGCCCGAGCTCCGCGTACAGGTCCTTCTTTGTTACTCCTTCTATACCGAGCAACTCGTTTATGTCCACAATAATTTCAACAGCTTTCTTTGGGTCAACCTTTGCAAAAGAAACCATCTTTTTAAGCGAGTCCATTTTGCCTATAAGTTCATATATGATTACGCCTTCCCGCCCGTACTTCTTATATATTTTTAGTGCTTCATCACCATATCTCCTCTTTATATCATCTTCACTGAGCGTCGCAAACGTGCAGCCACCGCTATTGCTTATCGCGTATAAAATCTCATCAAGCTCATCCAGGTCTATTGCATTCTCTATGGCAATTTTTACTATATCGCTCTCATTATCAATCCTGTTTAGTATCCTGAGCGCACGCGGCCCAAACTTTGCAAGAAGTTTTGCCTCAAGCGACATCCTTGCAGGCAATGGCATCTTTTGCAGGATTGGGACATCGAGCGGGATAACATCAAGTATTATGATTTCCTTCTTTGGAACTTTAATATTCTCAGTGAGTGGCTGTGCAGCAAAACTTTCAGAGATAGGCATTTTTTCTTCTGTTTCAATTTCCTCCTTGACTTGCTCACCCTTAGGTTTCTCAAGCCTGATAATCCCTCTGTTTTCAAGGAAGCCGAAAAATTCTATTATGAATTCCTCATCCACATTTGCCTCTTTCATTATCTCTTCAGCAGTTCTTTTGCCATCTATAAGCCTGTACACAAGAAGTCCCTTGGAGCCGTACTCATCTTTTATTATCTTCTCAAATTGGCTGAGCTCTTCTTTAGCAGGTGCTTTATTTTCTTCGCTCTCTTCTTCGGTTATTTCTGGAGCGGTTATTTCTTCTTCTATCTCCGGGAGCTGAATTTCTTCCTCTCCCTTTTCACCAGCAGGTTTTTCCTCCACCTCTTCTTCCGGGGGTTGAATCTCCTCCTCTTCCTCAGCTGGCAACTCCTCCTTCTCCTCCGTTTCTGGCTGTGTTATCTCCTCTTCAATCTCAGGTAGCTTTTCTCCCTCTTCAAGCTCAACGGGTTTGATTTCCTCCTCTTTCTCTTCGTATTTAAGAGGTTTGGTTTTTTCCTTAGTCTCAACACGCCTTTCTTCCTTTTCTTTTTCCAATTCAACAGGCTTAATTTCTATCTTCTTCTCTTCAACAATCGTTTTCTCTTTTGGTACCTCTGGCATCGCCTCTTCTTTTTTTGTGGTCCTTTCCGCTAGCTGCTTTTCTTCACCTGTTATAACCTTCTCTTTAGTAGTCAGATATTTCTTCTCAAGCATTTTTCCGGCAATCTCTATTACTCTTTCCCTGCTAATTCCTGAAAGCTCCACGACCTTAGCAACAGTTGAAGGGATGGTAAACAAGGAATAAACCTTCAATCCGTCCGCGCCAAATTTGTCAAGCATCTCTTTTTGTATGTTATATCTTTCAGCAAGCGGTAAATCTGCAATCCTATATTCAGCACTTTCATCAATAGCTTTTTCACTTCTAAATTCTTGGATAGTTTCAGGAGGCTGTGCTGCTTTTGCCATCTCCCTTCCGCTTGGTTGTGCAGGCGGCTTTTTGGTTTCCAAAGAAATCTTTTCTTCCACCTTGGCCTTAGGCAGTGCTGCCTCTTCAATTGTTTCTTTTGGTTTCTCTAACTCTTTTTCTGGGGCCTTTGCGGGGCTTACTTGTTTTGAATACGCAATACCATTTGATATCATAAAGTCCAGGATTTCTTTTACTTTTTCTGGTTCAATCCCAAGGTCCCGTGAAATCCTGTCAAATGTGGATTCAGTGCTACGAATATACTCGTAAACCTTAATCCCATCTGAAGAGAACTCCTTGAAAAGCGCCTTTTGATGCCTGAAACGCATAAGTGACTCGGCAGGTGCAACACCAACAACCAAGCCTTCTGTAATAGGGCTTTCCTCCAGGTATTTTTTTGGTAGCCCCTCTACACTAATCAACCCTACACGGGCCATGAAAGCAAGTATCCTGTACAACCTGTCATCATCAAGCCCGGCGCCTTTGCGCAGGAGCTCAAAATCAGTTGATTTCTCAAGCAAGTTATAAATTTTAAGGCCGTCATTTCCAAACTTTTTACTAACCTCTAACTTGAGCTTGTACTGCGATAGTTGGTCCATTTTTCCCAATGTAATCCTTATTTCAGAAGGCATCATACATCAGAACTCCGCTTAGTTCCTTTCCGACTCAATCTCAAAAATTGTCTTTAGCTGTATCACACCTTCCCTTTCCATGAACTCAAGTATCTCAACGATTCTGCTTGCAGTCATGTTCAAATCAGCACGGATTTCCTCAACGCTTTTTTTACCATTGATTGATGCATAGATTGAAACCCCTTCTGCACCAAACTTGTCAAATATTGCCCTTTGCTGCTTAACCCTTGTGAATGCAGAGCCACTTGTTGCACTTTTTATAGGAATAACCCCCATAAGGTCCTCTTTTGTATATTCCATTGGCAATCCCTCTATAGCTTGCAGGATATATTTCTCAAAACCTTTAAATAATAATAATATTCCCTTAGTGGCCCATCAAATAGGAAACATATAAATATATGTGACTGAGTGCGCGGCCGCGGGCTGCGAGCATATGGTAGATTTATATTAAATTTCTCCAAATACATTTTGTGGCATACGTAGATTCACTGATAAGCACAGGTGTTGATCAGCTCATAAACCTTATTTACAAGAATAAACGTGTCTCGCTTGAACGCGCCTCAAAGGAGCTTGGCATTGCCCAGAAGGTAATTGAGGAATGGTCCCATATACTTGAAGAGGAAGGGATAATCAAGATTGAATACCAGTTTACAACAGCATACCTTGTATGGGCTGGGGAGTCAGTGACTGAGCCTGAAAAGGTAAAAGAGCTGCGTGAGCAGCGTGATTCGCTTCTTGTTGAGCTGGAAGGGCTTTCAAACCGCATTGCAGGGCTTTTGGCGGAGTCAAAGGAATCCAGCAAAAAGTTGTCCTCAATTATAGGTAATCTATCTTCTGTGAGTGAGGGGGTTAGGGCAGCGGTTGAAACTTTAAATGAAATCAAGAAGGAAGGGCAGAAGGCAAACGAAGAAGCAAAAGTAATGGTTCATGACCTTGAGGAGATGGCCTTTAAGGTTAAGGAGAGGATGGATAAGTACAGCGTGCAGCTTAAGGAGGCAGAAAGCTCATATATGCAGGATGCGGCGGTTATGGAAACGCTTGTCTCAAATTATGATGATGCACTCAGGAAGGTGCGCGCTCTCCGTGAGACTTTGCAAAAGCAGAAAGATGAGATAGATTCTGAGCTTTCAGACCTTTCTGAGAAGGAGGAGGCGCTTAAGACCCGGCTGGCAACGTATTCGCAATTGAGCACTGGCAAGTTTGACCAGGAGATAAAGAATGTTCGTGAGGAGTTTGAAAGTGTAAGCCAGATGTATTCCTCTCTTAATGAAACGCTTGAGAAGCGGCTTGATGAGATGCGGCTTGCACTCAAGACGATAAACGATTTCAGCAAGGATGTTGAGGTGCTTGAGAGCAAGATAAGCGAGGATGTAATTGCGCGCAGGTATGCTGAGGTAAAGAGGATTGCGGATATGCTTGCTGAGCTGGAAGATGAGGAGGAGAGGCTTGACAAGAAGCTAAAGCTGCTTATACGTGAATTGCAGGCGATAAAGATAGAGGTATCCCCAACTGCTGTGAGCGGAGTCAGCGGAAAACTTGAGGAGGCAAAGGAAAAGATAAAGGAGACAAAGCGTGATGTAACTATGATGGAACAGAAGCGCCAGGAGCTGATTGACCTTATGAGGAAGCTGCGGGAGGAAAAGGAAAAGCGGAGGTAAGTATTATTATGGTCCAAAACGGAAAGAAGAACAATGACAGTGGTGCGGTGCGCGCGGTTGATACTTATCAACTTAATGTTGAAGGCATGGCCATGGAGGTGCAGATATCGCACAGGCCAGATTTGTACGTCCCGTACTACTCGATTAAAATCCCAGGTCTTGCGGAAGGGACAAGGCTTATATTAGATACGCAAATACGCGGTGAGCTTGTTGGCGAAGTAAACATTGATATATCAGAGATGCTTGATGTCCAGAAGAGCAAGTATGTGCGCGACCAGTTCTTCTCAAAGACTTCAAAAGTTTTACTCAGGCATTTTCCTAATTTGCCGCCCGAGAACCTGAAAATTCTCTCAGCGTACCTTATGCAGTATACACTTGGCTTGGGTGATTTGGAGCCGTTCCTTCATGATGAGAACCTTGAGGAAATCGTAGTAAACTGTGCAGGCCAGCCCATATGGGTTTTCCATAAGAAGTATGGTTGGTGCATTACAAACGTTGTGCTGAAAGAAGAGAAAACGGTGCAGGATTATGCTGCTGCCATAGGGCGCCGTGTTGGCAGGCAGATTAACCTGCTCAATCCCCTTATGGATGCACGCTTATCAACAGGTGACCGTGTTAATGCAACACTCTTCCCAATCTCCACTAATGGCAATACCATTACAATAAGAAAATTTGCGCGAAATCCATGGACACCAACTATGTTTGTGCAGTCATCAACAGTATCCGCAGAGGTTATGGCACTCTTATGGCTGAGCATCCAGAACGAGATGTCAATACTTGTTTCAGGGGGTACGGGTAGCGGTAAGACATCTTTCCTAAACGCGCTTTCAAATCTATTCCCACCTAACCAGCGCATAATAAGCATAGAAGATACACGTGAGATATATCTCCCATCCTTCCTGCAATGGGTTCCCCTTTCAACAAGGCTTCCAAACCCTGAAGGGAAAGGTGAGGTAAAGATGCTTGACCTGCTCGTGAACTCGTTACGTATGCGCCCTGACAGGATTATAGTTGGTGAAGTTAGACGTAAGCGTGAAGCAGAAATCCTGTTTGAGGCGATGCACACGGGGCACTCTGTAATTGCAACTTTACACGCAGATAACGCGGAGCAAACGATATCCCGTTTGACCAATCCGCCTGTGGATATCCCACAATCTATGCTGGGAGCGCTGGACTTAATAGTTGTGCAATACAGGAACAGGCGTACCGGCCTGCGCAGGACGTTTGAGGTTGCAGAGGTTGATGACCGTGGCAGGCACAGGGTAATTTACAGGTGGAACCCCAGAAACGACAGGATTGACAAAGTGGATGAAATATCCTCACTTGCTGACCGCCTCAGCCTTTATACAGGAATGACACAGAAGGAGATATCCGCAGATATAAATGAAAAATCAAAAGTGCTGAATTATATGATAAAGCAGGGCTGTGTTGATGTTGAGCACGTTGGCAGGGTGGTTGCAGAATATTATAATTCAAGGGAATCTTTGCTTGATGCGGTTGAGAAGGGCGTCCCGTTGAAGGAGATATTAGAGCGGTAGGTGCCAAAGGTATGAGCTCTTTTGATGAGTTAAGAAAACGCATAGTTGAACTTGAAAAAATCGCATCAACACCCACGTTCAAGCCTCCAGCAGGGCCTGCCAAGTCCGGGGTTGAAATACGTCATCTGTCGTTTTATGATGTCCGGAACGAGCTTGACAAACTTTATAAGGTAAGGGCTGCAAAGAAATACCTAAAATAGAAAGGCACGGTGTTTTAATGCATTCTGACATTTCGGGTTTTCATTCAAAATCCCCATCTGAACGGCTGTCATACTTGAAATCCCTCATTAACTTATCTGATGATGAGATATCTTGCATACGCTCCGGTGGCCTATCAATAGAAGAAGCCAACGCAATGCGTGAGAATGTTATAGGCCTCTATTCCTTGCCTTTAAGTATCGCCACAAATTTTCGTATTAATGGCAAGGATTACCTGATACCAATGGCCGGTGAGGAGCCAAGCGTGGTTGCAGCCGCATCAAAAGCTGCAAAGATGGCGCGCGAGTTTGGTGGGTTTACAGCATCATCATCTGACCCAGTTATGATAGGGCAGGTGCAGGTTGTTGACCCAATCCCTGATGCGGATACGAAAATTAATTCAAGCAAGCAGGCATTGCTCGGCCATATTGATGGGATTATCCCTTCAATGAAAGAGAGGGGCGGCGGTGCACGTGACATTTGGGCACGCACGTTCAGCACAAACGGCAAGAGCCATACAATAGTTTATTTTTCTGTTGATGTACGTGACGCTATGGGTGCGAATACTATCAACAAGGTAGCTGAATCGCTGGCGCCCATTATTGTTGAGATGATAGGTGGAAAAGCACGCCTGCGAATACTCTCAAACCTTTGCATTAAGCGCGTATCGCGTGCAAAGGCATACCTTACATCAGATTTAGAACTGGCAAAAGGAATCCTTGATGCGCAGGCGCTGGCTGAGAATGATATACTTCGTGCAGTTACTCATAATAAAGGTATAATGAATGGAATTTCAGCACTTGCGCTTGCAACAGGTAATGATACACGTGCCGTTGAGGCTGGTGCACACGCATATGCGGCCTACAATTCATCCTATCATCCTTTAACAAAGTACTATATCGAGGATGGGAAGCTTGCTGGTGAGATTGAGCTTCCGCTATCTTTAGGTATTGTGGGCAGCGGTACAAACCATAGGGCTGCACGAATTTGCATAGATAGGATATTGCAGGTGAAATCCGCACCTGAATTGTGCAGTGTTGCTGCTGCGGTAGGATTGGCACAGAATTTTGCGGCGTTGCGTGCGCTAACACAGGAAGGGATAAACAAGGGACATATGCGGTTGCATTCCAAAACGCTGGCGCTAATGGCAGGTGCAACGCCATCAGAGGCAGCACAGATTTATGAGCTGTTTAAAGATAGGGAAAGTGAGATATCTATGTCAGCTGTCAGGAAAGCGCTTGAGGAATTGCGCTCGCACCAGTAATTAAATTAGTGTGGTTGTTGTTATGCCAAAGCAATGCCCAAAATGTGGCGCATTTGAAAGTGATAAGGATTTCATTGGTAGTTTTTGTATTGATTGTTATCTGGCAATGAATATGCCAAAACTGCCATTGAAAGTTACAATATACAGGTGTAGGAATTGCGGGGCTGAGCGGTTTACATCCTGGGCAACCCCTGTTGAAGATGCATTATCACACGAATTTAAAAGTAAGAGTTTTGGGACTCCTGAAGTTTGGATTGAGGATGAGCACATAGTTGTGAAGTATGATAAGATAAGTATGGAATTCCGCATCCCTCTTCGGATTAAGGAATCACTGTGCAACGTGTGTGCCCAGAAATCTGCCGGTTACTATGAAGCCATAATCCAGCTGCGAGGCAGGTACGCACATGATAAAGCATTCGCAGAGCGGCTGATAAGCCAGCTTGAGCGGCTTACTTTCATTCCAAAGACTGAAGAGCTTAAAGAAGGGCTTGACATATATGTAGGCAGCAAATCTGCGGCTGCAACGATATTATCAGCACTCAACTTCAAACTAATAACTTCAAACAAATTGTATGGTGTCAAAAAAGGAAGGCGTGTTTATAGAACAACTTTCCTTGTAAGAGATGAGGGGAAAAAACAAAGTAAGAATTACTAACCTTTATTTTTAGCCTAGCTGTACGTAACACATCCCGATTTTTTCCCTGCACACCATAGTTGTAAATGGCGCTCTCTGGTCATTGGTTTTTTTGTAATCCAACCCGTACACAACCACGCGCGACATCTCCGGTGTAAGCTCTGCACCGTATGAGCATTCAAATGTAAGTGTAGGGTTCTCGCCCTTTAAGCTTCCTCTGATACCAGTTGTTACCGGGCCCCCGCCACTGCCACAATCGTAACTGCCTTTCTCTTTGCCGCCAGCAGTGTTTACAACAAACCCATCTTTCCAGTTCTTTATATTAACAGTAATCTCGTATGTCTCAACATTCCCAGTTTTTCTCTTGTATGTAAGAGTGCACGTTGGGTCCGGGATAGGCGTGCTTATGGTTGAGCCTCCGGAAGTGGGCTGTGTACGCAACGGTGCTTTCCCAGGCATTGCATACTCTGCAGTTACAGTGGCGTTAAGGAACCCTTCCTCGTCACCACCAATTTTACATAAAGTCAAAGGCACATTTGAAAAGTCATAGTAGCCGTTCTTATCCGTTTTTACCATTTTGTTGTTTTCAGGTGGCAGATAACAAAGGGTGGATGTTAGCGGTTTTCCACTATTAATTTTCCTGGAGTGTTTTGTAATACTCCATAGGGTTACGTTTGCACCTTCAACACCAATATTATCTTTACCAGGGTTCAGCAGTACATATCCGTCTACTTTTACACCATCCTTGTTTACCTTTTCATAGTTATTAGTGTTTATTAAAGGCGGCGTTACCCTAACAGTTACCCCTAAATTATCCTGCGGTTGAACGTTTTCTGGCAACACTTGTATTGTTGCGTATACACTTCCACCGCGTTTCTCGCTCGCACCGCTTGCACATATCCCAATAGCTGTTGCATCATATGAGTAATCAACCTTCAAGGTATGCATCCCAACCGACCCCTTTGGGGCAGTTGCTGTTGTTTTAATCTCAACGGAAAGCGTTTGGCCTGGCTTGAGCGTGATACCACTTCCAACACTTGGTGTTATAACAGCATTATCTATCTTGAGCTTTGCAATTTTAGTATCACTTGTAGCATCTAACGGCCAGCTTATAGATGTGATTTTCATATCTGTGCTGCTATCCTGTGGGTTTGACAGGCTGAACCTTAAAGTAAACGTATCCTGCTTATTCTCTGTGAGTGTTTTTGGCACTATTTTACCCGTTGACGGGTCAATCTCATTATCAATCACTCCCTGTGACGGAATGATGTCAGGAACGTTAATACCGCTTAGGATATCAAGCTTGACAGATTCCTTAATCACGAATGGCAAGTACAAACCAGATGGGTCAAAGAAAGGATGTATAACCCGTGTCCCACCTATTGGCTCCTCACTCAGTATGCCTACACAGGTTTTTACAGCTGTTTCATAATTCACAGTATACTGCCCTGCCCTATCAAACTTATAATTAATCTTTTTAGTTGACTCGGCAAACTCTTCAAGAGGCCCTTCATAAACAGCAGCAGTGCTTCCATCAGGCCCGATAACAGTTATTTTGTAAGTTCCAGTACACCCAAGCCCGCCACGGCTTTTTGCATATTTTATGTGTGTGCATCCCGTACATATCTTACCATCAATATCCATCCTTGCGAGATGTGCACCGCCATATCTCGAGCCCGAGATCTCATCAACAACATTCTTTTCGCCTTGGGTTAAAACCCCATATGCAGTAAACCTTTTCAACCCGCTATTCTTGAGGATGTTATATTCGTTTTCAGAGATTACTTCAGCCGTGCTCGCAATACCTTCACCTACGATTGTATACTTGCTTTTATCACAATCCAGCGTAGATGTTGAAATGTCACAATGCGTTATTACATGAGTATTTTGTGTAACTGCATAATCAACATACTCTCTCAAATTCCTAGAATCCCCGGCACATATCTTATCACTTGTTATTTTTGCAGTGTTTGCATTGATTACTTGCGTGATTTCAGAGCTCATCGAGTAAATGCTATAATCAGGCATCGTATATGTGCGGCTCTTGCTTTCGCTTGCCCCGTATAGTAGCACAGCACACCAGAGCACAACGACCAGTACAAAGGCAAGCTTTCTCATCACACCACCTATTTGTAAACCGAGATGTTTAGGTTAATAACCCAATCTTCATAGAGGTTAATCTCTACACCAGCACTCCCGCCCCAGTAGAATTTTCCCCCTTCAGGAATTCCTTTAAGGTCTTTATTTGTAAGAAGCATATATCCTGCCTCTGATGATAACTCAAGTTTCCAATTTTTGCCACCAAATGTAATATCTACAGGAATGCCAGCTTTCCATAAATATGGAGGGATAACATTACCCATCGCACCTGCAAACTCCGGTGTGAATCCCTGGTTTTTAAGTATATTTTCAACGTCTATGTTTGTGAGGGACAGCTTCGGTCCAATGCCAACCTCCTGAATATATAGCATATTTTTCTTTGGGTACCACGTAACTCCTCCACTTGTGTATATGTTTTGTGCAGTTAGTGCCACCTGCCCACCTAATCCAAACTTAAGTGCAAGTCTATTCCCTACCTGCTCGCTCAATTCCGCTCCAAAAGCAAGTGCACTCGCATCAACAATGCTCTTGTTATCCTGCATCAAGCCGAAATCATTAAACACCTGGAACTGTACCGCTAAGCCGCTGTATTTCTCCCATTGTAACTCGCCGCGCACGTATAAAGTACCCACAACCGCTTTATTTTTTTCATCGTACACTTCAAATGCTGTATAGTAAGCACCGCCTCCAACAGTTATACTTGCCTGTGAGCCTCCAATAGGTCTCAGCTCGAATCGCTTTTCACCACCTGCATAGAACATCATAATATCTTTAGTTGACTCGTAAGCCATACTCACAATGCGTTTCCTTATCTCATCAACAACACGGACCAGCGGCTCAATCATCTGCATCTGCTCATTTGTTATTTTACCTTGCTTGTAATGCTCCTCAAGCCACGCCATCGTTTTCTCATAACCATACGTCCCGGCCGTTTTCTCAACTAGTTCGAACAGCTTTTTAGATGCATCTTTATCAGTGCTTTTAATTCCACCAATCTCCCATTTGCCTTGTGAGAAATATCCTTTGAGCGCCTCGCGCCCTTCGGGTGTTGTATACAGCCACTTCCCAGAAACATAGTAGTTATTACCTATCTTCTTTATTCTGTCTTTGTATTCCTTCCCAAAATATTCCACTTGTGGATCACTTTGAAGAGGTACATCTCCTATTTCAGGAGGCTTAAGCCTGCCCGCAATTGAATAAAGCGGCTCAAAGTCAATATGTAAGCCAAGTGGTGGATATCCTTGCAAAAAAAGATATGCTTGCTTTCCCCTGATTGCAAGGTAATTAATCTCCGAAATTTTATCTGATAGGAGCGTGTTATAAATACTCTGCACATCGTCAATTTGTTTTTTTATTTTTTCGGCGTTCTTAGTATCCTGAGTATGAGCTGTAAAGTAAAGCTTTTTTTCAGGGTGCGGTACCTCTTTCATTTCAGGGATGCTTATTATTGAAACAAGGTATACAAAACATACAACATCCCTTATCTCTTTATCAAGCAGGACGCTTGTGTCTTTTATTGCATCAACCTTCTCAGATTTGCCGCCAACTTTCAAACTCTGTGTTGTTACAACGTTCTTGTACATCCTGTCATAATCAATCTCATTAGCAATTTCAACAAGCCTATTATATTCTTCTTCGTTGATTTTTCCACTCTTCTTAAGTCTATTTAATCCATTTATGATATCTTTTTTCCCGTACCTGTTTACAAGGTTTTTCAATGATTGTGCACCCAGTACCCTCTCCGTTTCAGTTGAATTAACAGTAGCATTTATGGAGTTTAGAACATTGTAGGAATTCTCGTGCACAATTTCAGCAGTTTCTTTAGTTTTCGATATAGGAGTTTTTAATGCTTGATTACTACTCATCCTTATTACCTCCTGTGAGTGTGAAACAGTAGGCCCAATAGCCATGATGCTGGCCGCTAACAGTGGAACTGCAACGAAGCTTTTCCACTTGCGTTTTTGCTCGCGAAACCAGCATTTTACCTCCTCTTTCCTTAGCATACATCCAAATTTTCATTTTCTTCGTATTTAAACATTTCTTCTCCAGTTCTTCATCTTCATCAAGGCAAATATGGCAACCACCACTGCAAGCACCAGGACAGCTGCAATAACCGGTACAAGGTCGGCTGGGACAAGCTCATATTTTGGCTGAGTTTGTGGTAAAGGAACGGCCGGTTCAGGCACCGCAGACCCCGTTGTACTTACACCATTGTACTTTACAATATATCTCCCTTCCGCCAAGTTGTACTTCCTTTCTGTGCTCCCCGCGAATGATACCTTATCATAAAACGTATTCCCACTCTCATCTATAATCTCTATCTCACCTGTGCTCAGCACTTCCCTTCCAAACCTATCCATTGCGCTGAGGCGCACCGTAAACGGCTGCTGTGCAATAACCTTCACTGAGATATTAGCATTCTCATCCCTGAACTCGCCAAGGTCAATCCCTTTGCTAAGTATCTCCCCTTTTCCATATAATATTAGGCTCACTTTCTCATAACCGCTCTGCAATTCAGTTTCAATGTCCCCTTTGTTTTTCATCTTTCCCTTATTCTCACCATTTATGTATACAGTATACTCTCCTGGTGCACACACCTCAAGCTCTAACTTATCTTTTTTAAGCCCAATAACCTTTGCGTATGGCTCTTCATAAACCCCATATATTTTTTCAATGACTGCCCACAACTCATTGTTACTTATCTTGATTCTCTGAAGACAGTCATCACAAGCCATCTCCCTTATTACAGCAGTATTATTAACCGGTGTAACCGAATACTCCTTGTTCGCGCGCCTGCCATCTGCGAACACGATTTCCTGCACAACAATTACAGGCGTATCTGTTAAAGCAATAACCTCAAGCGTCCCCATATCCTCGCTTACAAATACCTTATCTTCTGTTTCGCTCCCATTAATAATCAAAGGCAACTTATATACAAACCCACCAATCCTTAAATTGAGCTCATAAACACCAGAAGCAAGCATCCTTGGAAGCTCTAACTCCTGAGATATCTTATTATCTCCCGGAACGATGTATATCTCCCTGCTTGCCAGCGGGTATTTCAACTCACCCTTTCTAAGATAGATTTCCATCACGCCAGCATATAACTCATCGCTTTGCAGCAGTGCTTGCAGTGCTATTTTATCGCCAGCGTGTGGGAATAATGTCGTCACAGAACTTGAGGACACATTGAGCCGTGGCTCGTACACGCAAACCGCAGCACCCACAAGTTGTACTAAAGACACGAAGATAATCAGCAATGCCAAATACATCTTTTGCATAGCCTATAATCGGCGGTTTTTTATATAAATGTTTAGCACCCAAATTCCCCTATGCAGGATATCTCAGATATCATTTCAGATGCTTCGAAGGTGCTTTTAGAGGAAGAGTCCTCCTACCTAATGGTTAAGGAGAAGTGTGAGGAAATAATACGTG
This sequence comes from Candidatus Micrarchaeia archaeon, assembly GCA_038874595.1. Classification (GTDB taxonomy): domain Archaea; phylum Micrarchaeota; class Micrarchaeia; order CAILAH01; family CAILAH01; genus CAILAH01. The sequence continues at coordinate 48,431 of JAVZCB010000004.1, read as the reverse complement.
TATGTGGCAGGGCAATGCAGCTGATGCATGCAGGTAGGGCGGATGACGCAAACAAGATGCTTGAAGGTATCAAACCGCAGGTCTTGGGGATGCAGGGTTCATCCAATTCCTTAGTGCTTGTGGCACAACAGGAGTATGCAGAGGCACAGCTCCTTTTGCACATGCTTGGCAACCAGCCACTGCCACATTATAAAGACCTCGGTGTGCCACCGGAAGCGTACCTGCTCGGCCTTCTCGATGCGCTTGGGGAGGCACGGCGTGAGATAATAGAGCACATGAGAAAGGATGACTATGAAACTGCAACAAGACTGTTTGAGGTGATGAGCAGCACATACGAATTGCTCTTGCCGCTCAGGTTCTCAAACTCAATACTCCCAGGGTTCAGGAGAAAGCTCGATGTGGCACGCTCGCTTGTTGAGCAGTGCCGCCGTGACCTGCTCATGTTTAAGATTTCCAAAGGACTATAACACTACATTATATGCATTCAAGGAGTTGTGATAATATGGCAGATATGATTGGACCACAATCGCGCGAGGAACTTTTGGAGAAGCTGAAAGAAGGCCAAAACCCGCCCCTTGTAGCGATATACTGCTCAGATTCGCGTGTTGATATCAATCTCTTGGGTGCAAACCCTGGCGAGGTTTTTGCGATTGAAAACGCAGGCAACGTGTTCGGGCTTGGTGATGAATCAAAGTCATCACTTGCATATGCACTTACCCACTTTTCGGTGGATGGCAAGCTGGCTATTCTTGTGCTTGGGCATACTAAATGTGGTGCGGTAACCACAGCATGCAAGCTGTTTTCCAATGGTGGCAAGCTTGATGGTGTGCACCCATCTATTGCAGGTTTGATGCGGTATATATTTCCATCTGTGGAGCGCGCCAGCACGGTGAGCGGTGACCTGGTTGAGAACGCAATCATTGAAAATACAAAGGCGCAGATGGCACACGTGCGCGATTTTGTGGTTTCAACAACGGGTGTAAAAGCAGGAAACGTGGATGTTTATGGTGCGATATACGAGATATCCGCGCATGACGACATTCTTCCAGCAGCATGGCATCTTAATGCTATTTCAAAAGGCATTGCTAACCAGAACACCCGCATAGAAGAAATCAAATTGTCGCGTGTAGACGGCAGTTATATGAGGGATTTATTAAATAAGATGGGCCTGGAGAATTTCATAAGCATGCGGCAGTTGCCGCGTTTAGGGCCCAGCCACAGGTAACTGTAAGGAGTTGGTTTATATCACAGGTGAAGACAAGCAGGATATAAAATTGGAAGCAAGCAGGCGCGAGATAAAGAAAAGGGTAGCCGAGCTCAGCAAAATACGCGGTTCAGGTACAGAATTAATTTCTCTTTACATACCTCCAAAATACCCAATTGGTGATGTTGCGGGGCGGCTACGCTCTGAATATTCACAAGCAAGCAATATTAAATCAAAACAGACACGGAACAATGTTTTAGGTGCGCTTGAGCGCATCCTTAATTTCCTGAAGCATTTTAACCAGCCACCCGATAACGGGATTGCTATCTTTGCAGGCAACATCTCAAAAAACCCCGGGGAGAGCGATATCAAGCTGTTTTACATTGTCCCCCCAGACCCTATCGGGATACAGCTTTACAGGTGCGACTCATCTTTCTTTCTTGAGCCGCTGCTTGTGTTCACAAAGCCAAAGGAATCTTATGGCCTGCTTGCAATTGACGGCTCGGATGCAACGCTTGCAATCCTTGAAGGGAAAAACGTCCGCATTGTAAGGCATGTTCACTCAACAGCACCATCAAAAACGCATAAGGGAGGCCAAAGTGCCGCACGGTACCAGCGCCTTGTGGAAATCGGCAAGGAGGACTACTACAAGCGTGTCGGCGAGGCGATGGATGAAGTTTTCCTTAATGTACAGAATATGAAAGGTGTAATTGTTGGAGGCCCTGGCCCAATAAAAGATTACTTCCTTGATGGCAAGTACTTCAACTACCAGATTAAGATACTTGGAAAAGTAGATACGGGATATAGCGATGAGAATGGCATACACGAGATTATGCAAAAGCTTGAGGAGATAATAGCAAATCAGGAAGCCGCACAGGAAAGGAAGCTGGTACAGATGTTCATTGAAAATGTTGTCAAGGGAGGCCTTGCAACTTATGGTGTCAAGGAAGTGCTGGAAGCACTTGAATCCAAGCGTGTCAATACCCTGTTACTCTCAGAAGGCCTTTACCTGCACAGGATAAGGTATAAATGCCAGAAATGCGGCCAGGAGGGTACCACATATATTACACAGGAAGGCCAGGAAGTCACATGCAGCTGCGGTGGGAAAGTCTCTGTGCTTGAGGATACTGATATGGTTGAGGAGCTGGAAAACCTTGCAGAGTCATCAGGTGCAAGGATTGAATTCATATCAACAGATACTCCGGAAGGTGGGCAGTTCCTTAATGGCTTCTTTGGAATAGGTGCTCTTTTAAGGTACTAGGATTTTAGTGCGCTTCACCCATCGATTTTTACGCTTACTTTGCTTTCACACCGCACTCCATCGTATTATTTTGTGGGACCATGACAAGCAGGTGGTCCTCGTAATATTTTGCATCTGGCTCACCGCCCTTAAGCAGGATAATGTAATCCTCAGCATGGATGAGCTCATTACATTTCGTTATGCTCGTTCTGTTAAGTGGCCCATAGCATCCACTATCTTCAATGGCAAAATTAGTTATGTTCTTACCGATACGGGCAAGCGATGATGCAAACCCAACACCGCATTGGTATACCGACACTCTGTTTTCCTGCGTAAGCCCTCTCGTATCCATTACGATTGCAATCCTTTTCCCATCAGCAAGCTTGAAGGCCCCTTCATAATTGCTAATCTGCTTATCACTTAGCACGAGCTCCCCACCATAATCCTCTTTTTCACCCACGCTCCATAGCAAATATACTGCTGATACTGCAAGTATGGCAGCAATTACAAGCAGGATTTGCTTTGTAAACGTGCTGTTATTGGCTTTCTTCATCACTGTCCCTCTTTAAGTATCGTATTCAGGAGGCATAACTGGATATAATCAGGGCTGCCCGCAATCGTTGCGCTTGGATAATACTTGACAGAGAATGTTGTTGAATCTTCTTGTGCAGACTTGATGAACACACGCGGCATCTGCCCCATGCTCTCTTCGCACGCATCAACGGTTTTTTTCTCATTTAAGCTCGCGGTTACATTCGCACCCGTGGTGTAATCAACAAGCTCGCACCCCTCAAGCGTATATTTATACAGGTATACTGTTTTGTTCATTTGTCTTTCCATTGTTGATTTAAGCTCCCGTGCACATTCTTCATTTACACTACCGCTTTTTGTATCAATCACAATCACGGCCGAATCGCTACCAACCACATATGTATAAAACGAATCAAAACTGGCCTTATTGGTTTTCTGGTCAATAAGCATATAAGAAGCGATTGAGCTCCCTGCAACGGCCATAAAGAATGCTATGAATATGAAAGACCAGAGCACAGCAGCAATCTTTCTCAGGCGTATCCTGCCTGAGCCGACCATATACACGAATGCGGCTATAAATATTCCTATTGCAACCAAGTCAACAACAACAAGCGTTGCAGGAAGCACATACTCGCGTACCTGTCTCCTTTGCTGGAAGCTCCCTTCATTAGCGCCCGCATACGCAGACGCCAACATATCTGAGTATGAGTTTGAGGCCGCAACAACCTTGCTCATTATTGTATCTAAAGCGTGCTCCCTTTTTGCTTTTATAATCTCATCTACATCTTTTATGATTTCTTCGTATTCTTGGATAATCATATCAAGCTCTTCCGGGTCGATCTTTGCCGCAAGCCTCTCATCAAGTGCAGTCCTCTTTGCTTTTGCATCCTGCAACTGCTGGCCTAGGAATATATTTGTGGCTTCAATATCCCACTCTGCCATTATGAATTTCTTATCTGCAAGTGTTTTGTATTCGTCGATTTTGTTTGTTTTGTTATAATACTCATTTACTCTTGAAGAGAAAGTTTCCGCAAGCACATCAAACTGCTTTATGGTTAGGTCGGCCCGGTTATAATTGCCAATGTAAATGTCATCCCGCACCGAATCCTTTTTTGCGCGTAATGTTTCAATATCGCCTGTAAGCGTATCATCTTTCACATACTTGCTCACTTTGACATACTTTGCATAAAGGTCATTGTATATCCCATCAATCCTGTTGAACTTTGAGCTGTACTCGTTTGTCGTCTTCATTTTATCCTTTAACTCTTTCCTTTGTGCAGTTTTCTCGAGAACTCTTGTCGCGATAGAATCAACATGGAACAGGTTATATGTCCTGCTTTTTATTGTTTTGGCCTTTGCAGTGAGCCATGCCTGTGCATCTTTTGAGTAATTGGTTGGGCCGCAGTATGGCTGTAGCCCAGCAGCCGGCAACAAGTCTGAGAACAGTATATTATTTTCAATCTTAGTTGCAGAAACCTCTATCCCCTCCATTGCAGCAACAAGCACCTCAATGTCCTTGCGCGTCTGGGCATTGTAATTAGAGTATTTTATGCCTTCAAGCTTCTCCGTAATTTCGCTAATTTGGGAGCCATACCTGTCCAAATTCATTGTTTCGTCATCAAGGCTCATAATTCCATCAAGAAAATCTCTTGTTGTTTTCTGCAGGGATGTGATGCCTCCTTCAAGTATACTGCCCCTGCAAATAGGCACAGCACCACAGGATGTAATGCAGGGGTGGAAGTTTGTCTCGTTTTTATTGCAGTGCCTCACCGTAAGGCCGGTAAGCTGCTTGCAATACTTTTCAGGGGGGTAAAATTCCCGTACGTATTCATTATTGAATGTGTATGACCTGGACTTATTGAACTCCAGCCACTTCTCGTGTATCTCCTGCAACTCGCTTGCCTTTGGAAAATCCTTATTAAAGAAGTATCCTTCAAGCACGGCAACTAGTATCTCTTTATTCTCGACAATCTGGTCTCCCTTGACTAGCATTATTGGCTCGTTGTCAACATAATACATCACGTATGCACCGTCAGGGCCAACCATATCTAGATAGGTTACACTCTTGACACTCTCATTAGGGCTTAAATATTCCTGTATATTAAAGCTCCACCCCAACGAGACGATAAGCAGCAGGAGGATAAATGCACGTCTCATAAGGGAAAATTACTATTCTAAATTTATTAAATGTTCTGCATTCATAAGCAAAGGTATGCTGAAGCGCCAGCACGGTTATTACCCTTTCCTTGACAGTACAAAAGCAGAGGTAAAGCTTCTTCGCATGGCGGCAGATGTTGATGCAAAAGCGATTGAGCTTGCAAAACAGCGTGTGCTCAGTGCTATACGACACGGCAGGCTCCCAACCCCTTCATATTTCTCTTCCGAAGATATCTTGAACGATGTGCGCGCGTATGCAGTGTCCCGCCTTCTTGTTTCATTGCTTAATCGCAAAATCGATGCGTTTGTTGATGCTGAGGCGACGCGTGCACTTGAGATATGCAGGAAAAACCGCGATGAGGGCTTTTTAATGGCTGAACTTGGGATGTCCATGGGGGATGACCTGCACGTAAGTCTCCGGGATTATCTTACTTATAGCTCAACTTTTGCATCAATGCTTTTGTCAAACAGGGAAGTTGCTGGCGGCCGCGTTAAGATAAGTGAGCACGAGAAAGGCGTCCTCCTGAAAGAGGCCATAAAGCGCAAGATTTCTGAAGGCCTGCCAATCCGCGATTCTCTTATAAGTGAGAGCCTGAAAAAGCAGCTAAAGCCAGCACTAAATGAGATACTCTCCGAGCTTTCCCTGCGTTCCCCAGCGCTTGGCAGGCAGAGCCAGGACATTGCACCGTGCATGGAGCAGATAATCAATGAGCTGAGGGCAGGCGCAAACGTGCCGCACATAAAAAGATGGGCACTTGCAGTGTTTCTTATAAGGCGCGGCTGGGAGAACAGCAAGATTATTGAGGTATTCTCTCACGCCCCAAATTATGATGAGAAGAAGGTAAACTACCATCTTGAGCATATCAGGTCAAAGGGGTACTCTATGCCATCCTGTAATACACTCCGTGCGCAGGGGTTATGTGTAGCGCAATGCGGGATAAAAAACCCCCTTCAATTTACGAAAAAAGGCAAGCAGAAACAGGAATAGGCTCCCGAGATGATATTGCACAAACAGGCAACAAGAATCAGCAGGATAGGGCGATTTGGATTTGTTGGTTGTGTGCGCACTTATTTGCTTATTTAAGTGTCTTTAGCATTTTTTGCAGCTTGCCGATTTCCCCGATATCAACTTTTGCAAGCTTGTCATCAAGCATTGCCAAAAAAAGTATACCTCCATTTTTCACCGAGTTGACAATCTTTTCAGAGCTTTCTTTCCGCAGGTATGCGAGCGCGCTATAGAGCTTTTTTTCATCTTCCGGAGTTAGTTGCTCTTTTCCACTTTCAGCACGCTTCCTGGCATTCTCTATGACCTGGCGTATTTTTATGAAAGAGTCCTCATCTGCAGTCAGTTTCACGAGGCTGGCTATCCCGTTTGCAATCACGGCATTCTCAGTAAGCCATTTATCAATCGCTTCTTTAACAAGTGCCTTCTCTTTTTCCTGAAGCTGTTTCCCATCATCGATTTTCTTTATTATGCTCTTATAATCCGTGCCCTGCGCCATACAATCAACTATTACTGGGAAGTATTTTATGCCTATTCCCGCACCTCAAAAAAACTTAGAAATTCCTCTTCTGAAAAGTGCAGCTCTCCAGGAAAAACAAGCGCGCACGGACCCGTGAATCGCATCTTTTTGATGGTTCCAATACTACCGTAAACGAGGTTTTGCTGTGCGCTCCCAATCCTGCACCCTACAACAATCTTATTCTCATCCCTTGCAATTCCTTGCTTTTTCTCTTCTTCAATCTCCTGCAAAATTTCAAGGGCTTCGTTTATCATCATCGCCTTACCCGGTGCGGTATCAAGAAACACAAGCGTATGCATCCCTCTTTTTGTGTTCTCGGCAATCTTATCATAAACGCTGTACGGCCTGATTTTTTTCTCTCTCATAGGTATGGTGCAACTCCCACCTACCTTGTATATGTGGAGGCCAGCCTCACCTATCAGCGCATCATAAATTGAGCTCCCGTGTACGATTTCGTACCGTATCCCTCTTCTTCTGGCCTCCATAATAATAGTGATATGCGTAGTCGCGATCAGCGGGTCGCCGGGCACCAACAGCACAACATCCACATCCTTTGATTCTCTAAGGAAGCCGAGCTTTTCTTCAAGCTCATCCCTACCCAGCAGTATTGCTTTTTTTCCAATTATCTCCTCAAGCCTTGCAAGCTCTTTGCTATCAAATGCCCGTGTATAGCTGTCAATATATACCTTGGATGAGTTGCGGCACAACTCCGTGCCCCTGTACGAAATATCATCACCACGCCAAAGCCCAGTCCCTATAACGTATAGCATCTAAACACCACACACAAGCCTGAGCAGGTCACGCACGCCGGGTGCAAGCCCAAATATGATGATGAGCAGTGCGATGTATCCCTTCTCATTTTGGTTTTTTTCCTTCTCGAGCAGCCACACAATACCTATTGCAAGCAATACCTTAAGTGCCAGGAATAAAACCATCGAGTCCCCAGCAATTGAGGCGAGATGGTTGGCAAGCACGTGCTGCTCAACATATCCCCCGTTGTGCATTCTATTATATATATCCAGTGTTACAAAGGTTGCACTGCCGTCAAGTGCCTGCGAGAATACCACGAGCCAGTGCATTGGTACTGTACTTTCTTTTTTGAATGCCATATAGAGCCCACATATGCTACCCGCAAGTATTATTATGAGTGCTCCAAAAGTGACATTCGTAAACAATGGAAGCAGGATTATGAGATGTAATACGAACAGTGCAAATGCAAGCTTGGCACCGAAGTCATAGTTCCTGCTCCTGTATGAATAATACATGGTTGCTATTGCAAAAATCCCAATCACGAAAAATATTCCCGGGCTTGCCGTCAGGAACCCATAATCGTATATGTGGCTTGCAAGAATAACGTCGTATACAGGCCTGAAGGGCCCCACGTATGCTTGCATCCCGCCGGTTGTTATGCTGTCTGTAACCACACGTACTGTTGAGCCCAACAGTATATAGGGGATTACACGCACAATAAAATCCCTGTTGAATTCAGCACCAGCTTTTCTGAATAACTTATAAATAAGAAAAGCTGCAATGACTGCTATGATTGCATAGGTGATAGTGTTGATTGAGTTATACCCTTCGTGCATTATGATAGGCCTGACAAAATACTCGTTGAAGAACTCAGCAGCATCCACAGCAGAATTAGTGCAATTAACTATTAAAGCATACACCCCAACAATTTAAGCAAGCATGTGCCGTATGTGGTGTGAACAGCCATGCAGCGGCTTGTCAATGACCTTTAGGTGTGTGATTGATATGATGCCACCAGCGCATTTATGTGTCCCGTGCAAAGGTTCTCGTCTCTTATGTGGCCTTGATTACTGCCCTATACTGCAGAGGCTTAATATCCAGAACAAGGTTTTTGCAGATGTCAAGACGGAGGTTTTTGGCCCATCACCTCCAAACATATTTGTAGGGCACGTTGGATACCCGGTGGTAGCGGTTGGGGCTATGGCAAGTGATACCCCTGTTGAGGATGACCCGCGCAGGATGTTCGGGCAGCCGCTGGACAAGATAGTAGAGGAAAGGTCAAAATTATTTAGGAGTGCTGTGAAGCGCGAAGTGCTCGCTAAGGATAAGTATATCTCAGATATGCAGGAGCTCGTGCTATCACAGGAGCCGGTTGATGTTGAAATAAAGTTTAAGTATGCCCCCAAGCCTGAGGTTGAGTTTTCGCCTATGACCCAGCCGATGGGCCCGATAGGCCAGCTCGAGAACTACAGGATAACTGGCAATGCGAAGATACCGAAGCGCATAGATTCGCTTGCAAGCGAAAACATTAAGGCCTCAGTAGCTGTCAAGGAACTGCTTTACAGGGGGTATGACAATTACTATTTGACTCGTGTGTTCAGTGCAGGCATCTTTGGTGAGAATGCCCGCAAGCGCCTTGTCCCAACAAGGTGGAGTATCACTGCAATGGATGATATGATTGCAAAGATATATCTCGAGGCCATACGCGAAGCCCCGGAGATATCTGATTATGAGCTTTACACCTCCTATTACCTGAGCAATAGGTATGTTGTGATGCTCATTCCAGGCAGATGGGAGTTTGAGAATTACGAGGCGTGGGCGCACGGCACCACGTGGAACCTATCAGAAACCGGCACATTTATCACGAAAGAGCACGAGCCATTCGAAGGCAGGACTAAATATGCAGAGCAGCAGGCCGGCGGGTACTACGCATCACGTTATGCTGTTGTTGAGCACCTGTTTGAGCGCAGGCGCCAGGCACGTGCGATAGTAATCAGGGAGGTCGAGCCGGGCTATATGGTCCCCGTAGGCGTATGGCAGGTCCGCGAGAATGTCCGTAATGCATTCAAGGCCGGCGCCACCAAATTTTCATCCCTTGAAGATATGTTATCTTACGCAAAGCACATTCTTTCAAATGACATATCGGTTTACCTGAAAAACGACGTTGTGCTCAGCCAGAAGAGAATAACTGATTATTTCAAGTTTTAAAGGTCACACCACAGATTTTGCGTGCCGGCATATCACTAGCAGTGCTTTATGTTATTTGTATTTTATGTATCCTATATCGCATTCATTACAAAATCCAATAATCTTTTCACGCTGTGCCGCTGTCAAGCCTTTCCACGCAATAAGCACTTTCTCAACACGCTCAGTGCTCCTTTCAATACCCATCCTGAACGTCTCCAGGGCAAGGCCGTCAACGGCATACTGTGGTATTATGTGCGCAATCCTGTACTTATCAAGCAGCCTTGTGAAATCAGGTGCGTAATGCGGCCCTCCTACCCCTATCACAACTTCACCATCCTCTGATTCTTTTGCGTTAAGGAGTGCATCTGCAATTATGCCAGCTGCCTGTGTATTCCCCCAATCCTCCTCACAACTCCCAATCTCAACGAACATCATTGGAAAATTCCCGGTCGGACCGTGATGTGTCACCTCAAGTGTAAACACATATCCAGTAAGTGTGTTTATTTTGCCTGAGATATACTGTGCAACCCCCTTCATCACGGAAGGCATTGCAATACAAACATCACGCGGATTGCCGCCATACTTTGCCTCACCACTCCAATTTCCCGTGAAATGGCACGTTATTGCTCGTATCTTTTTCTCACTACTATGGCGGCTCAATACAATGTAAGGACCGCTGTTATCATCAAATTTTTTGTATAGAATGTTTTCAGGGAGTTCGCAAAGTGCCTGTCCATATCCGGCTTCAGCTATCATTCTTGCAATATTCCTTCCGGCAATATCAGAAGAAGAGAAAATAATACTAAACTTGTTTAAGTCCATAGGAGCTCATCTGCGCCCAAGCCCGCGGTCATAAATAAACAGGCCGCCGACAACAGCAAGAAGCACTGCAATGGGCAGGCACCCCTGTGATTTCTGCTCTTCCTCCCCAGGGGTATTGTTTGATTGCGGCACAAACGGCTTTGCAACACACGCATAATTTTTACACTCGTGCCCGCTTGCACAGTCTGAGTTTGATGCACAGCAGAACTCGTTCCCGGCACCGCAGCAGTATCTGGTTGATACGCTTGCACCGCTTCCAGGCCTGCAGTTTCCGCTCTGGCATTCCTCATTATAATCGCACTTTTCACCGTTCCTGGCGTTCACAGGCACACACGTGTAATCACTGCTGCATTTTTCACCTTGGCCGCACGGGTACCCTTTAACACCAGGCACCGGGCAGCAAATGTCCGCATCACAGCATACATTATTGCTGCAGCGCCCGCTCTTGCACTCAGAGTTTTTTGCGCAGAGCGCACCGGTATTTTTCAGCCCGCTGCCTGCCCCATTCCCCGGCTTGCCAAGCGTGTAGCAGAACCACGGTTGTGAGCCGGAATATGCTTCTGCAAACGCAAACGTCCTCGCGTTATAGAGCATTTCATTATACCTCTGTGATGTGAACACAAACTCTCTGTTTGGTGCATTGCACTGGAACCTTACCTCCCACTGCGGCTGCCCGCTCCTGATAGCCTTCTCTAGCTCATTGTTGAATTCATCACGGCATTCCTCATTCACCATAAGATTCATCGGGTTGTACTTTGCAATGTAATAAGTGATTGCCTGTGCAAGCAGCTTTGCCTGCTCACAGTTGCACGCTTTCTTGGCATAATTTTTCATCTTGCCAGCCATCGTTTCGCTCTGGCAAGTCTTCACGCTTGTCTGGCAGTATTTAGGGTCAAACGCAGGGCACGTGAGTGTATCACAATGGAAATTAACAGGCTCCTTAAGCACCGGGTCAACCTGCTCTTCTTTGTAAGGGAGTATCGCACCCTCCTCAATCTGTGCTGCACACTCCGGATATGATTCCAGAAGCACAAGCTTGGCCACAGTAGCGCTTGTATATTCGGTCCACGCAAATGAAAGCGCCATACTGCCCAACATAAGCAAAGCTATAAGTATGCTTATCCTTCCCATAACCGTATATATGCGCCGTTTTTATATAAAGATTTACTCATTTATTATCCCGTGGACCTTTCAGTGATAATCCCAGTTTACAATGAAGCCGGCAATATCCCGGTTCTTATCTCCAGGATAGGTTCGTCGCTCAAAAATATTGATTATGAAGTGATATTCATAGATGACGGCTCAGAAGACGGCACGGAAGCGCTCGTGCGCGCCTTGCAAAAGAAAAATAAAAAGATAAGGCTAATTGAGCGCGGAAAAAAGATGGGGCTTTCAAGTGCGGTTATAACCGGCCTGAAACACTCAAGAGGAAAGTATGTGTGTGTTATGGATGGTGACCTTCAGCACGACCCGAAATACCTGCCTGAAATGTATAACTATATAGTGCGCACCCCAAACTCAATAGTGATTGGCTCGCGGTTTGTGAAGAACCTCCGTAACCAGCAGCGCCTCGATTCAAAGGTTGGGACCTTTCTATGCAGGGATGTGCTTGGCATGAAAGCGTACGACCCGCTAAGCGGCTTTTTTATGCTGGAACGCAGGAAATTCCTATCCCTTGTCCCAAGGCTCAATCCAGTGGGTTATAAGATTTTGCTTGAAATATTGGCGAGAGGTCGGTTTGCAAAGGTGAAGGAAATTCCAATAGTATTTCATATGCGCAAAAAAGGCAGCAGCAAGCTTGACCTGAAAACCAGGGCAGAGTTTCTCAAGCAGGTGGCTATGCTCTTAATTGGCAAGCTTAAAAGCAAAAGTTAGCTGGCATTAAGGTGTGCTATAATTAATCGGTTGTTTTTGCTAATGATGAATTATTTTTGCCTTTTCCATACGCGCATCTGATCCTCATCACTTACAAGCTGATATCCATTAATTGTCAATCTCTTATAATAATCAGTCACAATCACATATTCAAAATCGGAGCATTTTTTATTGATGCTCTTGAGCCTTAAATTGCTCCCAGGGCCTTTCCACTGCGCAAACAGGTATTTTCTATTTGAAATATCCTCGGCAAACCTCACATTCATATAATCATAAACAGCAACTTGCAATTGTTCCTGTGTTAGGTTTGCATCAAGAATGATAGTGCTCGTGCCGTTGGCCTTTTTATCAATTGCAGCATTGTTTATGATTGCATTAAAGTTGTGGCCGCTCACTTCAAGGTATGCAATAGTCATTGGGCTTAATGCACCAACATACAAAATACATTGTTCCCTTTCAATGTGCTTTTCCATATACTCAATCGTCTTGAGCTCACTTATTTGGCTGTGCGATGCCTCGGCACCAGCATATATCAAAAGTCCAAGCACTAGCATCGCGATTACAATAGCCATATCAATTTTGTTGCTGGGAGAAATGCCCATCAATGAGATTGCAACAAGCGGAAGAACAAAGTAATAACCGTACCATACGTATGGAGTCATTAGCATAATCACAGGAAGGGGCAATACCCACAGCACAAGAAATAGTTCTTTGGAATCCAGCTTACGTATTCCAAGTATACTTACAAAAAGCAATGGTATAAGATAGGATGACAATGCTGCCATCGAGATTATGTTTTCCGGGTAGGTTTCAAAATCAATCCTTCTTGTAAAGAAGTCCTCCATATAAAGCTTGAAGAATGCATCAGGAAATTTTGTAAGGAACGGAACTATAAAAACTACCGCAGCTGAGACAACGCCTGCAAGCGCAATAACCCATATTTTTTTCCTGTTCGCCAGGAACGCGTACATACCATAAATCAGGAACGCCATAAGCCCGATTGTTGTTGATTTTGAGAAAGATGCGCCAGTGATGGCAAGTGCTATCCCAAGAAAAGCCGAAACCCAATCCAGCTTGCTATCTTTTTTGCATATATGAGTTGTTGCAAGAAGCCCAAAAAACACAAAAGACATCGTGAGAGATTCCATAAACACCTTTGTCCCAAACAAAAGTATCAGTGGGTTGAGTGCATACAGCGCGGATATCATAAGCGCTTTTTTCTCTTCGAAGAACTCTTTGCTTATGTGATATACAAGCACAACATTGATGGCAGAGAAGAGCGCTGAGGGAATTCTGTATGCAGTATAAGGAGGCAGCACGCTTGCAAGTGGCTGCACCAGCATTGCATAAACATCTATCATCAGAAATGGCTTCCAGAAGACCGGTGTGCCAAGGAATGTTATGTAAAGCTGCGGCCCGTTTTTTATAGCTTCAAAAATGCTTATTGCATAAAACCCTTCATCACCTATAAACCAGTAATTAGATGATAATACAATCAATAAGTACAATGCAAACGCAATTAAAAACAGCACCATGTTTTTTATAGGAGTCATTTTCAACATCTCCCCTAACTTTCCTTTTTGAAAACATAATAAACATTGTTTGATGTTGTGTAAACAACCTTATACTCTGGTGCAACTTTCTTTATTGAATCAGCATAATCTTTTCTTGCGATAATTACATCAAACCCCCCATCCCAGTATTTTCTTGTTCTTGCAACCGGCGGCACATACAAATCTTTTTTATTCAGCTTATCTATGAACTTTGGAAGCAGTGATTCATTATCATAATCATAGATAAGCCCGCGCATATTGTTGGGAACAGTGGTGTTTTCCTTCACTCCCCAGAACGTTATGTTGCGAGTTTTTGCGTCTAGCCGACCCATCCCTATTTCAGGTGTAACAATCACTTTATATGGCAAGTCATATACTGCATTCACCGTTCCGTCAGAGAGTTGTGTTATGAGCATGACTTTCTCATCGCCAATATACTTAATATAATCCATTATCTCTTTGGAGTCCTGTCTCACTCCAAAAAATGCTAGGGATACCCCCCAATGCAATGCAAGCGATATCAGTACCAAGAAGATAATAGTTGCCTTATCAATGATATTATCCTCAATATTTCTTGCAACCACATATGCAAACGCGGGTGCAAAGAACAGCAGATACCACGGCAGGAATCCCCATGCACTAATCACAGCTGCAAGTGATGAAAGTGCCCATATCTCGTAGAATAAGATTGACCTGCTTTTTATTGCGTTTTTTATGGCAAAAAATACTGCAACCACACCCAGCGGGAGCATTAAGAAAACATAAATTGGCAGGTTCCTATAAATTATGACATCGAGGAAAGGTGTGACTATCCTTATTAAATCGAATAATCCGCTGTTGTATGCATCCTCACCGTATCCCTGCAGAAGAAGAGGATATCCAAAAAAAATAAAACCTGCTGTGATAGCTCCCACAAGAACGGCTATTAGCATTTTACTATGCTCTTTTATACCAGATGTCCAAAGATATACCACGCTAAGTAAGAATGCAAGCACAGAAATTGCGGCTGATTTTGTAAGCCCAATAATGACTAATGAGATTGCATATAACCCCAGAAATCCAGCATTCCATTTAGCAGCATACCTCTTTAGTGCATATAACATAATAATCGTAAAGGCGAAGGCGGGTATATCTGTCAATATCCTGGTACCAAACCAAAAAACAGGCAAGGATACTAAGAGAATCAGAACCGCATATTTTGTTTTTTCCTCTCCCAGGTCATCCTTTACCAGTAGGTAATACGCAACAACCCCTAAAATCACAAACAAAAGGGAAGGGATGCGGAGTGCGACGGTTTCCGGGAAGACCCCTATAATTGGCGCTGTGATTATACCATAGATTGCAAATGAAAGTGGGGGCTTCCAGAACATCGGCTCTCCAAAATAAGTTGCATACGGCTGTATCCCATAGTGCTGGACATCTTTTATTGCAATTGCGTATTGCTCTTCATCACCGACTAACGGTTGTGATGCGCTTATTACAAAGGAAACAAGAAGTATTACGGAATAAAGAGCTGGCCAGTACCCCCATCTCATCTGACCACACATAAAACAGAATTAATAAAAAAAAGGAAAAGTGCCTAGAATAGTGATGCACTGCTAAACAGACCTACTATAGCCTCAGCGCTTGCAGCGAGTATCAATCCGATGATAGCACCGACAAGCAGTGATGTGGCCCACACACTTGCCCTGGACCTCATCTCAGCTCCCATTACCTGCCCTGCAGCGTATACCACGCCTGCAAGCACAATCATAACGATTGCAACGATAGGCAGTATGGTTTTAAGGCTGTTTTTTATGCCTTCAAGCTGTGAGATCAATTGTGTGTTAGCAGCAAATGCTACGTTGATTGCAAGTAGCAATGCGACCAGCGCAAAGTATCCATACTTATTCATAAGTATTCCACCTCAAAGAAATATTTGGTGCGAAGTTTTAAATATTAACATAGAGGATTGCAAATAAACAAAAATGTAAAAAAGAGATTTTAGTTTTTTAGAACAGTGATGCGCTGCTGAACAGGCCAACGATAGCCTCAGCGCTTGCAGCGAGTATCAATCCGATGATAGCACCGACAAGCAGTGATGTGGCCCACACACTTGCCCTGGACCTCATCTCAGCTCCCATTACCTGCCCTGCAGCGTATACCACGCCCGCAAGCACAATCATAACGATTGCAACGATAGGCAGTATGGTTTTAAGGCTGTTCTTTATATTCTCAAGCTGCGTGCTCAACGCAGTGTTTGTTTGAGCAAATGCCACATTGATTGCGAGCAGCAAAGCAATCAATGCAAAGTATCCATACTTATTCATAAGTATTCCACCTCGGGTTTATTTCATATTAAATATTTAAAAACATACCTATTAGCAAGAATTTGCTTCTAGGCTAATGTATCTTAACATCATACCCGCTTTCTTCCTGCTCACCTATCTTTTTCAGTCTTACCTCAAGCACACCGTTCTTGTATGTTGCAGATGCGCTCTTTGGATCTACCTTTGCAGGAAGCTTGAGTGTCTTGTTATATTTCCTCTCAGCAGTATCAACCTTTATGTTCATGCTCTGCTCGTTTACCGTAAGGCGTATATCCTCCTTGTTCACGCCAGGTATCTCACAGATTACCACAACCTCCTTCTTATCATTTATCACATCCGTGACGGGTTCTCTCTCATCTGTAATCTCACCCTCTCTTCCCTTATTGCCAAATTCATCAACGATAATCTTCCCGTCAGGCCCAACACGCATCGAAAACCCATACACAAAAGGCCCGCTTTGTTTTATCTCGCCTTTTTCAACACGCTCGGTTAGGTCACGCATCATCTCTTCCATGCTTTCAAAAATCTTATCAAAATCATCATCCCAGTCAAACGGCCAGCCCTTTCTTCTCCTTGGAATCATTTTCCCACCTCTTTTCTTATAATGGGAATAAGGTTTAAATAGTTCGCTTTTTTTAAAAAAAGGCAGGTGTGTGGTTAAAGTGGGGAAACGGAATGTCTTTGAAGGCATACCTATAATAGGTAATATTTTCAGGGCAGGCCGCAGGAAAGTGTCTGTTTACACTGACCTTAGCGAGGGTAGCATAAGCAATAAGATGTTTTACGGGGATATGGAAATATTCCGTGTCAAAGAGCCCGATACCCAGCATATTCGTATGCTTGTGCACGCGCTTAAAGGAAAGGGTGATATGGAGGTTTTCCTTTCAAGCGAATATGCGGATATATGTAAGGCGGCTTCCAAGAATCCCGAGCAGACAATAGCAGAACTAAAGAAAATCGCAGAGGAGACTGAAGAGTCAAAGGAAGTGGTACGCAAAATCCTGAGAAAACTTTCGCATTCACAAGATGAAGTGATACGCACCTACGCATTCAACGAATTATAGTTGTAGATTTTTCGGTTTTTATTTGCCGTGTTTTGGTTTACCGCGTTGTCTCTATTTTATATCTTTACAGGGATGGTCTCGCCTATACGCGGCGCTATCGCTGAAAATCCCTCAAGCTCAAGCTCATCCACAAACTGGAAGCAGTTATCACCGTGCATTGCAACTATAAGCTCAGGTGATGTCCTCTTAATCAGGTCCCAGAGGTCTTTCCTGCCGGCGTGTGCGCTCAGGTCAACCTGCTCAACGTGATAATTGAGCTTCTTCTCTTTTCCCTGGTCAAGTATAGCACCTTTATTGAGCAGCATCCAACCGTTTGTCCCCTCAGCACAATATCCTGTAAGCGTAACAGATGAGTTCTCAGGCAGGTTGTCAAGGTACCATAACGCATTCCCACCGTTCAGCATCCCCGCAGGTGAAACAACAATTGCACCGCCTTTTGTGGCCCTTCTCCTCTGCGGCGGCTTTTTTACAATTATTGCATCATGCATAGCATCGTGCAGACCTTTCGGGTTCTTGATATATTCAGGATATCTCAGGTAAATATCAGTGGCCTTTATGGCCATCCCTTCGAGCATAATCGGCGTATCTGGGAAGCTCTCGTGTAGTATGAGCAGCACTTCCTGTGCCCTCCCAACACCAAACACCGGCACAAGTGCAGACCCTCCCCTGTCAAGCGCCCATTTGACATTCTTAACTAGCTTCTTCTCCTCGTTTTCCCTGTCAGGATGCTCTTTTGCGGAGTAGGTGCTTTCAGTTATGAGTATATCAATATCTTCTGCAAATGATGCACCGTTATGCATCCTTGTCTCGCTGAGGTTGAAATCACCGGTATAAACAACCTTCTTACCCTCAATCTTAAACTCACATATTGCGGCACCAAGTATATGGCCAGCATCGTGCAATGTCAGTTTTGGCCCGCACCTCATTTGTATTGTTTCTTCATACTCAACCGGGTTGAAGTTTTCCATTGCCCTCTTAAAGCTCTCAACAGTGTATGGGTTCTCAAACCCATTAAGCTTATTCACTTTCATTGCATCCTGGATGAGAAGCTCAGCAAGCGCTTGCGTTGGAGGTGTAGCGTGCCAGGGCACGATGCTCTTCTCGTAAACCATCGGAAGGAAGCCGATATGGTCCAGGTGCGCGTGCGATATTACAACCTCCTGGACACTCCTGTGCGGCACGAGCGGCAGCTCTGCCGGGCCAAACTCTTCCACTTTAATCCCATAATCCATTAGGAACCTTTTATTCTCAGTCTCAATAAGCACAGCGCTCCTCCCGACCTCTGCTGCACCACCAAGCAATGTAAGCTTCATATTATATACACCTGTCTATAACCTATACGTAAGAGTTATCCTAAAATAATTTAAGCAAATCACTGTCAGTGCAATGCAGTAATCCTGCTTATAAACGCTCTCATTATTATTTTTTCAAACCCGCGTGCAAACTTCATTGCAGATGCCCCGGCATGCCCACCACCTGATATGATTGTATCCTGCATCTCTTTCTTAAGCTCCTCTATAATACTGTTCCCGTTAAACCCTCTTTCAAGCGCCTTCCTGTTTGCACGCACCATCATCGAATCAGATGTGTACCCGATTGTAACAACAGGCCTATCCCTATACTCCTCTTTCTCAATGAATGCATCGTGCACTCGCCCGGTAACCTTGCCGCGCGGTGGGAACTCGCCGGGCTCAACGATCCTACCAACCTCGACCTGCACGACAACCACACCGTTCGGGAGCACACTTTCCCGTGCAATGCTAAGTGCCAGCCGCGTTGCAGTCTCTATAGCATCTTTTGCAGCCAGGTATTCAACCCTTCGCATCTCTTTATTCCTTATGAGCGCATCAATGAACTGAATACTGTGTTTCTCGTGATCCATTATAGTGCTCATATAATCAAGCACCAACCCAACCTCTTCAACCTCACCGGTTATCTCAAAGTTAAGTGTGCTCTTATCACAGTAAAGTGAGCTTTTCCATAATATCTCATAATCTGCGTCGCATACCCTCCTGGCAATCTCGTAGCACAAGAACCCCGATGTGTACTCATACCCAAGCCCGTACCACATAGGCGTTACAACAATTTCACCTGGCGCCTTGCTCCTGGTGCTTAAATGATGGTCTATTATTGAGATTGTCTTTGCAGATTTCCTGAGAATTGCCAGGCCATCCTCGCTGTCGTTATTATTCTGGCCATCCACGAATATGAAATGTGCGCCGCCATACATCTCGGCATCGTGCATTGCATCCTCTATAAGGTAGACCGGGGAAGGACTCTGCACAAAAGTGACATCATCAGATTTCCCGAGCTTCTCAAACATCCTGTATAGTATGAGCGCACCGCTCAGCCCGTCACCATCAGTGTCATATTTCACGACCACCTTATCAGGTGATTTGGCAATCTCTTCTATGCGCTGCACCATCTCCTCAACAGCTTGGCGCATTGGCTCCATTTCCCTGTAAACAAAATCCAAGTGCCTCACTAGAACACCCGCGCCCTGCCGTATATTATCCTGGTTGTTATCTCGGTTATGTTTTCCATCCAGCCATCAACGACATATGCAATCTTTGGTTTTACATCTTCAAGCGAGTACCCCTTTGACAGCACAACTTCCAAATCAGCACCTTTTGGCATATTTATGGGCCTGCCAATCTGTGATACAATCGTAAAGGTTGCAGCATCAACAAAATCAAACTGGCTGACAATATCCTTTGTAATCTCATTTGCGAGCACGTTGTATATCTTTCCCACGTGATTTACAGGGTTTTTGCCCGCCGCGGCTTCAAGCGACATTCTCCTGTAAGGAGTTATGAGCCCGCTGCTCCTGTTCCCTCTCCCCACTTCACCATCATCACCTGCCTCCATGCTCAGCCCGGTTTTTGTTATATATACTGAGTTATTCGTGTAGTCATCAGCAGTGTTCAGGAATACTTCAAGATCACCATCATAAATCTTTGATGCAAATTTCATTATATCTTCCATCACATCCTCTTTCTTCTCAATATAATCCCTCATATCAGACACGTGTGCTGCAACAAATGCAGCCGCAACAGTTATCTTGATACGTTCTCCCTCTCTAAATCCCATCACTTTTATATCCTCTCCCAGAAACGGGTGTGTTTCCTTATACTGCTTTGAGTTGAGATGTTTTTCAACTTCGAGCACGATACCCTCAAGCACACTGTACGGTGCAAACCCGCACCCAAAGCTTGTATCATTTGCAAGCGGTACCTTGGCTTTGCTTTCAAACACGCTTATCAGGTCAGCGGACCCTTCGCGGATTTTTGGGATTAGCACAACATCCTTATCAACATCCAGATGCCTGAAATTATCCTCCAGGTACTTGCGCGCCGTCTCCATTGCAATACCTTCAACGTTAATTTCCTTACCGGCAGCTTCGTATACGGCTCTTCCTGCAAGGTATATCTCGGCAGGTTTCTTTATCTCACCGCCCCCAAACGCCGCACGCGCCTCACCACCTACAATAAGCCCCTTATCAACATTATGATGCAATATAACCCCAAACTCCTTGATATACTCCTTGCACAGCTCCCGGCTGATTTCCTCCATAATCCCATCTATTATAGTGTCCGGGTGCCCCAACCCTTTCCTCTCAGCTATCTCAAGATAATTCTCATTTATACTACGGCCTAGGCGATAGTGTATATTTGCCATACAAAAACCTCACGCATTTTGATTATCATATTATCCAAATAGCAATCTGGCGCCACAGCCAGGTTAGTCCTTTATTCCACCACTGGTTTCTTCGCTTAATTACATCAAGCAATTCCCTGAACTGCTGCTGCTCTTCAGGCCCCAGCTTGCTCTCCTTCTCCCTGACGTGCTTCTTGCCATCAATAATCTCAACTTCCTTCTGTTTTCCAATCTCTGTATTTGCAGATGCATACCACGGAGGCAGTGTTGATTTGCTCGACCTGATAACTTTAAGCAGGTCTTTCATCATGATAGGCCTCTCCTTACCGGTGAGGAAAGCCTCCTTCCAAGGGATTGCTGCTGCATCATCACAAATCTGCTTAATATCCGCAGCGGAATACCCCGCAGTTGCCCTCCCGAGCCTACCGTACTGTATACCTTTTGCGAGCGGTCTCTTCGCCAGGTATATCTTGAAGAGGTCAGCACGCGATGCACCGTCCGGCTCGGGAATGTAAATCATCTTGCTGAACCTTCCTGACCTCCTCAGTGCAGTATCAACAGACCACGGCGAGTTGGTCGCGCCTATAACAAGCACATTCTCGTTATGTGCCTCCACACCGTCCATCTCATAAAGCAACTGGTTGATTGCAGAACGTGTTGCGCTCTGGTCCATCTTTTCCCTTCTGCCTCCGAGCGCTTCCAGCTCATCTATGAATAATATCGAGGGAGCATTCTTTCTTGCAGCCTCAAACACTTTATGTATATTCTTTTCAGTGTTACCAACATACATGTCAAGGAGGTCGCTCAGCTTTGCGTTGATGAACGCCACACCGCTCTCACCCGCAGCCGCCTTGACAATGAACGTCTTACCGCACCCGGGCGGCCCGTATAGGAGGAGCCCACCGCCACCAAGCTTGCCGTATTTCCTTGCCAACTCTGGGTTTTGTAGCGGCCTTACGATATAATCGAGGAATGAGTCCTTTACCTTTTTCATGCCGGCAACGTGCGAGAAGTTCACGCTCGGCCTCTGCACAAGCTTTACACTATCAACCTTGCTTGACCCTTCACCACCTTCCCCACCACCTTCTTTCTTGTTTTTCACAGCTTCCAGGTGTGACGCTGCCTCCTGCAGGTCTGGGTTTAGGCCAAGTGCTTTTTGGTAATCCTCAATAGCTTTATCATAATTGTTTAGATACTCGTAAGCAAGCCCGCGCACATAGTACGCTTCTGCAAAATCAGGGTCAAGCTCAATCACCTTTGTGAAATCCTCAACCGCCTTGTCATAATCCTCAAGCACAGCGTAAGCAAGCCCGCGGTTGTAATACGCTTTCAGGTAGCTACTGTTGAGCATGATTGCCTTATCATAATCCATTATTGCCTTATCGTACTCCTGTTTCCTGTAATGCGCATCTCCCCTGTTATTATAAATGACTGGGTTGTCAGGGTCAAGGTTTGCCGCCTGTGTATAATCCTTGATTGCCTTGTCATACTCTTTCTTGTTATAATAGCACAGCCCCCTGTTGAAATACGCTTCCGGGAAGTTTGGGTTAAGTATTATAGCAGTGTTATAATTCTCAATAGCCTTATCATAGCTCCCCTTCTCGTAGTAATCATTGCCACGGTAGTAATACTCCTTAGGGTCGTTGCTTGTCGTTGGCATCTTATTCCGCTTTAATTATTGTGCTGATATTTATTAACTTTATTCGGGTAGAATATCCAACGCGTAATAGAGGTAGTCTTATGATAACGCTGGCATTACATGTTGATTATATAAAGGTGAGGCCGGTCGAGAAAGCGATAGAAAGCGCAGAGCAACTAACTGAAGATATGAAGGAAATCCACATAAAGGAGGCGCTTGTCCCATTCGTTTCCGTTGAGGAGGGGGATTCAGAGCAGGTTGTTAATGCGATGGCCAACCTTATAGAAGAGCACGCGCACAAGGTTAACACACAGAACATACTAGTTTACCCGTACGTGCATCTTACAGATAAGCCCGCAACCCCATCAGTTGCACTTGAGCTTACCAAATCGTTGCAAAGCGCCCTTCAGCTAAAGGGGTTTGCTGTTGGCAGGGCACCGTTTGGGTGGTACAAATCCTTTGAACTAAAGGTTAAGGGCCATCCCCTCAGCGAGCTTTCAAAGAGGATTGGCGAGAAGGATGTCAAGGAAGGCGGCGAACTCGTATCGCAATCGCTTGTCCAGGAATCACAGACAAAAAGCCAGTTCTTCATCATGACACCTGACGGCATGCTTACACCTGTTGAGAAGTTTGATTTCTCAAAGCATAGGAACTTGCAGGTGTTTGCCAATTATGAGATAAAGAAAAGCCGTGTGTATGAGCGCGACCCTGAGCATATAATCCTGATGAAAGAGCACGAGCTTGTCCAGCCAGAGCCGGGGAGTGATGTCGGCAACCTGCGCTGGCTGCCAAAAGGCCGCCTAATGAAGAAGCTCCTGGAGCGCCACGTTACAAACACCTGTATCAATGAAGGTGCGGTCGAGGTTGAGACGCCGTTGATGTATGATTTCCAGCACCCTGCGCTTGAGAAATATCTCAACAGGTTCCCGTCACGGCAGTATGTTGTTACATCAGACAAGAAGAAGTTTTTCCTCAGGTTTGCAGCGTGCTTTGGCCAGTTCCTCATAGCAAGCTCATCCACTTTTTCATACAAATCTCTCCCATTAAGAATATTTGAGCTTACCAGGTACAGCTTCAGGAGAGAGCAGAGTGGTGAGGTTGCAGGCCTGCGCAGGCTGCGCGCGTTCACAATGCCAGATATGCACACCTTAACTGCAGATTTGGAGCAGGCGAAAAAAGACTTCTTTAAGCAGATGGAAATCTCGCAAAAGATGATGTCAGATATCGAGTGTGATTATGAAGTTGCATTCAGGATACTTTCTGAATGGTACGAGCAGAACAAGGAGTGGTATGCACAGATTGCCAAGAAAATCGGGAAGCCGATGCTCGTTGAGATGTTTGACCGCAGGTATGCATACTTCATTACAAAGTTTGAGTTCAATGTCGTTGACTCGCTTGACAAGTGCACGGCTCTCTCTACAGTGCAGATTGATGTTGAGAATGCCGAGCGGTTTGACATTTCCTACGTTGCACAGGATGGCACGCGCAAGAGGCCGTACATACTCCACGCAAGTGTGAGCGGTGCGGTTGAGAGACAGGTGTATGCAATCCTCGAGAAACAGGGCATGATAAGATCCCAGGGTGGGATACCTAAATATCCGTTATGGCTTGCGCCTACCCAGGTTCGTATAATTCCAGTTTCTGAGGACCAGCTTGATTATGCACGTGCAATTATGCATAAAATGAAGGGAAAAGTGCGTGTTGATTTAGATGACCGCAACGAAAGCCTCGGTAAGCGCATCAGGGAAGCTGAGAAGGAATGGGTGCCATACATTGTGGTTGTGGGCAAGGAGGAGGCTGCAAAAGGCACGGTAACAGTGAGGAAACGCGGTGATAAGGGTCAGTATACAGTTAATTCTGATGAGGTGGTTACCGAGATAACAGAGAAGACCGCAGGGTACCCGTTTGAGGAGCTTTCACTGCCGCGTGAGTTGAGCAAAAGGTTTGCATTCATCTAATCTAAGCATTATTTTGATTAGCAAGGTTGTATCATGCCGAAGGAGTCGGAGCAAGCATATGAGCAGAAGTGCCGTGCAGCACTCCAGAATGGAAACATGAGTGAGTTTAAGCTACAGTTCTCGCGCTGGCTTTATTGGTATAAGTTAACCGACCTGAATCGCCCATACTATGGTGTTTATAGGTTTTTTGAAGGCGAGCATAACGATTGCATAAAGATTCTTGACCAACCAAGCACCCCACTCGAGCTCCGCATATATGCAGTGCTTTCTTACATAGCGCTTGATGATTACGACCGTGCCGCCGCAGTGCTTGATGAAATGCGTGCAAAATTTAATGATGACTCCAAGATGGTTGCAATGCTTGATGTGATTGAGGCGATGGTGCATTTTATGCAGGGGAGGTTAGATGCAGAGAGGCGTGATTTATTGGATGCAATCTCGCGCGATAAGCCGTATGCAATAGATTACATACATTCAATACTTTCCTCTATTGAGGACCTCGCAACACAGTCAAGGCTGAAATCCAGTTTCAGCTCAATCATTCCGGAAATATGAGATTGGGGCATTGGATATAACTTTTTTCTGTGAGCGGTGTAGATACTGTACGCCTTGCAGCTTTTGCTTTACGCCGCAACAGTGCCAAACCCAGCCCACAGTAATTTGGTTTTATGCTTGTATATTGAGGATTTTCACAGAGCTTGCCTGTGGTAAGGTTTAAATTAAAAAGAAGGCAATATTCTACTGGTGCACATGCCAGAAGCTTACAAACAAACACCAGAATACAAGAAAGCATTTGAGCAGTTCAAGATTGCAAAGCCTGAAGAGTTATACAAGGTGTATGAGGGGGCACTTGCAAAAACACCTGCCCAGAAACGTGAGATTATAAATGCTGCATTTTCACATTATATAAGCACTCCAGAGGGCAAGAGCAAGATTGAAGCTGCAATGAAAGCACAGGAGCGCAGGGAAGAAGTTGCCAAACAGATGGGTGCAAAGGTTAATGGTATTATAGATACTGCATTTTCAATGAAAGCACGGTTCGTTAAAGCCAACACGGAGCTTGCACAAACAATGGACTCTACTTATCTAAAGAAGGTTGATGAGCGTAACAAGTGCTTGCCCCTCTTTGATGAATCGCAGAAGTTTGTATCTGATGCAAGCAAGACCTTCAAGGAAATAACACAGCAGTTCAAAGATGGAAAGCTAAACGAGAACGAATACGTTGCAAAGTGTGCGGCATTAACGGCCGCGTTGCAGTTTGAGATTACAAGGCTTAATGTGGCGGTTCGCGCATCGCTTGATGAGAGCAAGGACTCGAAGGAGTACCTGAACAAGGTTGCCGGCACGTTTAAGGATGCGCGTGATAAGCTGTTTAAGACAGCATCTTCAGGGGCATCTGCGGAGCAGGTCATTGCAAGCATAAAAGATGCTAATTCATATGTTGCCAAGAATTTCCTGAAGGATACGGATTTCATCAGTATGGTGCGGATGTGGCACGGTGTTGACCAGGCAGAAGTTGCGAAAGCGACAAACCTCTGGTTTGCTGCGGAAAAGTCACTTAAGAAAATTGCCGATGGTGAAGAGATAACATATAATGATGCAAAAAATATTTCTGCATTTATAGCTCTTAATATGGAGGGGATACGGGCTCGCGAAACACGCGAGACCAGAGCGATTAATGCAGGTGTGATGGTATTATCGATTTTTGCAGTAGGTACATTAACACCTGTAGTATCGGAATATGTTGGTAGCCACGCGATTGGTGGTATGCTTACCGGTGGAGTTTCAGAAGCTGGTGCGCAGCTTGGGCTTGATGCAGTGTTTGGAAGGGTGGGCACTGCAGGCAAATATGTAACTTTGTTAGGTATAGGTGCACTTTTCGGGGGTGCGATAGGCGCAAGTGAAGCGTACGCAGCAACCCTAGGTGCTGGAAAAGCTTTTGCCAAAAATATTAGAAAATTACCTAAATACCTTGAAGAAATTGAAAAGGCATACAAAGGAAGCCATCTTATTCATCATAATGAGACTTCAGTTGATGATGCGTTTGGAGAGTGATGATGTGTGTATAAGCATAAGATTAGGGGAGTTTGCAAGTTGGCTGTTATGGGTTTGGCGTGCGTGCATATGCAGTTTTGTGATTCCAAGCCAAAAAGCGAGAGGTGGATTGATATGAGCAGCAGCACGTTTGCTCAGGAAAATAACAAGAAGAACCTTTCAGTGGTGCCGGCAAAGAACACTCAATACGCAATCACAATGGAGAATTGTGAGAAATACTTAACAATGGCTAATGTAAGGAGCAAAGACAAAGAGGCAACGGCGTTTAAGGACCAGCTTGTTGGCTCAGGTATGGCAGGCTTCACAATGCTAAACGAGTATCTCAAAAAATACGTAGATGACAGTGAACGCGCGCCTGTGGCGATAGGCCTGATGCTTAAGATGTACTCAAAAAACATAAATTTGGCACAAACGATGGAATCTACGATTAGTAACAATCTTAGTTCCAAAGATGCAGGAACATTTAGGGCTGGATGCGAGCTGCTTTACCATATGATACGAAAATTCCCTCCAGAAGAGAATGAGGGACCACTTTCACCCTTGTATACCGTAGACTATGAAAAACTTATTGGTATTCTAATGGAAATCTCAAAAAACAAAAACGACCCAAGGAAAGAAATTGCGGATAAATACCTTTTAGATATATCAACTCTTAAGAACCAATTATCAAAATAAGCGTGATATAGTTATGCGATTGAGGGACAGGGGATTTACAGATAGTTTTCTTGTTTTTCTTCTATTCCCGCTGGTTTATTTTTTTGGGCCATATCGTAGAACCAAGCAAGTATCAATCAATGGCAGGAGATATAACGCATATGTTGCAGATAATTTCTTCTCGCGTGCATTCGGATACATGTTTCGCGACCCAAAAGACTTAAACAAGAATGAGGCGATGCTTTTCGTTTTTAACTCACCCACAACAGTTACATTTACAATGTCAAATGTAAATTTTCCCATAATGGTTTATGCGCTTGATGAGAAGATGAAGGTGCTGGATGAGGCGCTAATGAAACCAGGTCAAAAGCAAAAAACACTGACAGGCCAGCTATTTTTGGAGATTCCTGTAACAAGGTAGTAAGCTTTTTCTTGCTCTTATAACCGATTTGGTGATATATAACAATGTTTATTAATCTGTTTTTTTAGATGGGTGATATGCAAAAAAGAATCTTATCCGAGGTTATTTATCCTCCTGTTGTTATAGCGCACATAAACAAGGACATGAAAGAATATTTTAAGTGGCGGCTCAAAGACAAAGAGCGAGTCCATATTCATTTTTCTTTCCAGCCCAATGGCCATCCACATTTAGGTACCATGACAAGTTTAATGATGGTATTCACATTATCCAAGTTTCTCCGGGAAAGTTTTGACTTGCCTGTATACATTCTTTTTGAGCAGCTTGAAAACGCGCCAGGTTACAAGATAAGCAAGAACGGTATTGTGTACCAGCTGATGCTGTGTGACACCCCTATGGATAACTCGACTAAATTGGAGATATATATGCGCTCCTTTAAGGAATTTATGGGTTGGCTTTCTAATAAATCAGGTGTTGATTACAAGATAATTTCGTATGCGGAATTCCAAGGGATGCCCTTTGTTAGGGAATCTCTTTTGAGAATCTTTAATGATTCTCAGAAATTCCTTCCCATTTTAAACCCCGGTGAGGCTAATTTAAGGGTAAGATTTCCCTGCAATGTTTGTAAGTTTATGGATGAAGATGCAAAGACCCTAAGGATTGAAGAATTAAGGCGGGACTTATTGAAACTAAGCATGGAATGCTTTGACCACGGCAGATATGAAATCAATGTAACCTCTAGTAATACCGAATTTGTTGACTTCAACACGCCCATACGAAACGCTATCAAGGAAAGGTTATTTGTAAGTGACGCAAAACTTTCAAATGCGCTTAATGTAATGGTTGATGGCGGTGATTGGGTAGGAATGGGTGAGCTAATGAACCACGTATTGGGTATATGGGGATACAATGCTAGTGATTTGCCCACTAGAATCTATACTCCCATCATAGAGGACTGGTCCGGTGCTAAGTTTTCTAAGAGCGTTTATGTGGAAAGGGGTACCTATGATTATTTGCCTCCCTCTTTGCAGGTATATCCTGAATTGATGAATACATATGGCGAAGGGGGCCTTGAAGTTTTGTGGGATGAAGTAAACCAATGGGCAAGAAACCCCAAAAAGCTTTTTAGGAATTACACTGTTGAATATTTCGGCGCGTTGTTTAGGGAGAAGCTTGGGGTATGAACATGGCGGAACATATGATGCAATTAGCAGCCGAACCATTTGAATGGGTAAACGCTGGGCAGAAAATTGTCGAGGTTAGACTTTTTGACGAAAAGCGCAAAAAACTTGCACTCGGTGATACGATAGTATTTAGGAGTTTGGATGGGAATGGAGTGGTTAGGGTACGTGTAAGGGGATTATTGCGTTTTGACAGTTTTAGGGATTTGTTTGTATTTGTGCCTAAGGAATATTTGCACCATGCCAATCTTACTGTTGAAGAGCAGGTTCAGCGCATGAGGCGATATTATTCCGAAGAGGAAGAAAAGAAGTTTGGTATTCTTGCGATATATTTTGAAGTGATAAGATGAAAGCGCTCTCCATTAAGCAGCCTTGGGCGGAGCTTATCCTGCAAGGGCGGAAAAAAATAGAAATACGGACATGGAACACAAAATTGAGGGGATATTTTTTGATTCATGTATCAAAAGGCGTGGCTGTAGATGCCGCCAATTTCTATAAATTTGACTTGCGGGACCTAACCGTTGGCCATATTGTCGGTTATGCAAATCTTGTTGACGTTATCCACTATGGCAGTGAAGAGGAGTTTGTTACCGATAGAGAGCGGCATCTTTCGATTGATAACAACACGTTTCCAACATATGGATTTGTCCTAAAAGACGTTCAGAGGATAGCGCCCATTCCCTATAAGGGTAAACTTGGGTTTTTTGATGTCCCTGAAATACGGATCGAGAATTTGAAGGCCAATTCTCAAAAATGATTCAGAAGTTTCTTAAATGAAATGTCATTTAGCTCTTCTGGGGGAATACATCACGTATCCCTCTTTTTGCAGAGTCACGAAATGAACAGCTGCCTCTTTAATCATCCTGTTGCAAACGGTGCATGCAGGCACCTCTATAGGCGTTCGTACGCAATTCTTTATCTTAGTGTGGTACATTACAGCATCAGTTAAGTCTGCCCTTGCATTAATCAATGCCATCTGTTCAGCATGGATTGCAAAGCATCTCTCTGATTGAGAATTGTCATGTATATGTTTTCTTATGCACGGGCTGCAATACCCTCCCTTGTTTACGAAGCATTTGCTGGAAGTAGAAATCGTGTCCTTTTGAAATAATTTCTCCTTTTTAACTATGACAACTCCTACCTGGGATTTTATACAACCGGATTTTTGGCCTCAGCTTCTCTTACCTATTTTTCAACTTTAGAAAGCTCTTGCAAATCAGTAATTATTTTTGGCATCTAATTACCTTCCAAAAACAATCTCAAGCACATCCCTGTGCTGTAACACGTAATCCGCACCGAGCGCCCGTTTTGTGCGTGCATTAATCGCCCTGATGAAATTCTTTGCCATATCCTTATGTATCCTTGCTGCAAAATCAAGGGCAGTACTCCCCGGCGGAAACAGGAAAACATCCGGCAACACGTTTCCCTCATTATCGGCCAGCTTATTAGCACCGCCTGGGAACACAGCAACATACTTTAGCAGTCCAAACACCGCCGTGTTAAGCGCTTTCTGCACCCCTGTCCCGTTTGCACTTTTAATATATGTGCGCAGGAACTCAAGCGCCTTCCTCTGCTGCTCATCCACGTTCCCTACAATATTAAAATCCGCATCACCAGGCACATATTCAATGAACTTGTTTTTTGCAGCGCTTTTAAGTGCAATCTCAGCCTCTGCGGAGCATGGTATTATGATATAATCCGGGAACTCCTTAACCAGCCGCTCATAATTCTTATACGCACCTGGTAAATCACACTTGTTAGCTGCAATCAGGATAGGCTTGCCGATTGCACGCATTCTTTTTGCAAAACTCAATTTCTCATCATCACTCCACGCATCGAGCGCTTTCTCTTTTAGGTTAAGCCCTGTAAGCGTTCTTGAGACTGCATCCCTGCTGATTTTCAGGCCCGTGAACTGATTAAACAAGGCATCCTCATTTCCTTTTGAACGCGCCTCTTTCACAAGCTTGGCCCAGTTATTATCCATTATCCCCTTAATCCAGAAATCAAGCTCCTCCTCAAGAAACCTGATATCATTTGCAGGGTCATATGTTCCTATATCTACTTTCTCTCCGTTCTCATTTGTTGAGCCGCTCCCATCTACAATATGTATGAGCACATCAGCCTGCCTTAAATCATCAAGAAACTTGTTGCCCAGGCCTTTCCCCTCGTGCGCACCCGGCACGAGCCCCGCAACGTCAAGCAATTCAACAGGGACAAACCTCCTTCCTTTTATGCAATAGCCAGTTCTCGGATTACATTGCACGCCAAACTCTTTATCAACACACTCAACCTCTACGTACCCAACAGCATGGTTCGGCTTAATAGTTGTAAAAGGTCTCGGCGACCTCTCAACAGCAACACTTGTGGCCGCCATAAAGAAAGAGCTTTTGCCAGTTGATGGTTTGCCAACAATCCCAATCAGCATATACGCAACCTCATCACATTCATACATTCATCATATCTTTCCTTCCTTATACATAACAATTCCGGAATATAGCATATGTGTAGCCTCTCTACCTGAATATTTTCTCATCGCTTTTCTTGGCGTGCCTGTACAGCACCGCTTCTGCATTTTCCTTGCGGTCGTGCGCATCCTGGTTCAGCGGGTTGAGTGCAATAGCTTTCTCATACCATCTCACAGCGTGCTGTACACTTTCAAGCCGTGCAATTATGTCCCCCTTATGCAGGTAGAACATCTCCCTGTACGGGTCTATTTTAATTGCATTATCAATCGCCTTGAGTGCCCCTGCCGGGTCACCTCCATTAAGTTTCGCAACTGCAAGGTCTGCGAACACTGCAGGGTCATCTTTGCTTCTCTTTGCAATCCCTTCAAGCAATTTTATCGCCTTATCGAACTTATGGAGGTCCATGTATGCAAACGCAAGCATCCTACGGACACGATCGTTTGTTTTATTTTCCTTTTCAGCTTCTTCACCGAGTTGAACCGCTTTATGCGGCATCCCCATTTTCCTGTATAGCCCACATCCCACTTCATAATAGTCCGCGTTCCTACGCTCTGTGATTTTCTCAAAAAGCGAAGATGCAATCAATAGCATATCATCTTTTGCGTTAGCTTTTACCGAATCAAGCAGGAAATTATATATGTCTGATTCCTCTTTTAACCGTATAAGGCCGAGCAGGTTTTTCCTCCTCTCGTGCACCCCGCTGTCAATCATATTCTGGTTTTGTATCAGATTAAGCGCTTCCAACGCCTCAGTATAATTCCCAAGTGATGCGTTAACATCAACAAGCGCTTTAACAATACTAATATCTTTTGAGTCAATCTCACGTGCTTTTATCACATCCTTAAGTGCGCCCTGCCTGTCATCAAGCTTGAACCTGAACACGCTTCTTTTCATGTAGTACGTTTTGTTTTTTGGGTTTGCTTTGATAAGCTCATCCATCACTTTTACGGCACGCTCAAAATCACCCATATCCCCAAAAATATCTGCAAGAAGAAGCGAGCATTCCTCAGCAGCGTTTCCTTTTGAGATCTCTTCTTGCAGAATTTTAACTGCCTCATCAAACCTCCTTTCAGCTCGCATCTTCCTTGCAATATCCAAAGGTGTTTGTGGTGCCGGCTGTGCCAAGTTTACCTGAGGCCATGCACTATTTGCAATAATCGCATTATCCGCGCTCACAACCGACACCTCTTAGCCAATTCACCTGCACGGTCTTAATTATACCCTGCCATTGCCTTCTCGCACTCAGCCCTCTGGTTCAGGTCAGGGATTGATGCGCACGGGTTTTTGGTCGCCTCATCCATCATCTTTTTGAGGTCGCACACCTTCCCAGGGGTTGCAAGAACAGATTCATCAACCTGCTGAGGCACACATGATACCTCATACCTTGCAATCGTATTAGCCATCTCTTTTATTTCTTGCGCCGTTGGTGGCTTTTCAATACCCCCAGAACTTTTATCCTTGGCGTCAAAATATAACCAATCACAATCCTGGAGCATTGGGCCTTGTTTCATCTCAGCGGTTGCCTGTGTATATACAGATTCACCCTTAACTATTGTAACTATCTCCTGATTAGCTACTTTAATCTCTGCACGCATATTCCCTTTCCCATCCAGGTAATATATGCTCACATCACCCGTAGTACGGTCCTTGATAGTACACTTTTGTGATGCGGATGGGTTGAACATTCCAGTACCAGCATCCTGGCCGCTGGAACTTCCAGTACCATCTTGCTTTGCACCCTGCCCATCAGAGCCGGTGTTTGCATTCAGCTTGCCATCCCCTGCGTTGGTAGTGCTCTTATCATTCCCGCCTATACAGCCGAATAAAAGCACCATTGCAAGGAGTATCCCTAACAACAGTATTCTTCTCATCAAATTACCTCACAGTAGTTAAGGCGCTGTTAATTTAATAAAATGTGCACCCTAAAAACCCCTTATGAACGTTCTAGACCTGATACCCGGTGGGATAATAAACTTTATTGCATTCGTCCTGCTCTTCATACCGATCGCAGAGTTCTTTTTCAGGGAAAGGAAGCTTAACCTGATAGAGCTTGGCCTTGTTGCGCTTACAATTTCCGTAATATTAGTTCCACTTATCGCCTGGCTCCTTAATTTCTTTATGCCTTTCGCGCTACCGCTGATTGCAATCACATTTGCAATCCCACTTATTATCTCGGGGTACCTTTTATTTACCAAGCAGGTCTCTCTACAACCCCCTCATACAACATTTTCGCGCGTTTCGCTCGCAGTGCTTCTCATGTTTTTGGTTGCATTCTTCCTGCGCCTACAGTCACTTTCAGCGTATTTCTATGAATTTGACCCCTATTACTATATGCAAATATCCGAATTCCTCCTGACCAAAGGTGAGGTCCCGCTCTATGATGATTTAGTATACGCATCGAACGAGCAAGTTATCCATGACGGCCAGACATATCAGTTACATCTTGTAGGCCACCGCAACCGCCCGCTCCCGCAATACCTCACAGCAGTATGGTACTTTTTATCATTTGGCCCGGGGCATTATGACCACTTTGAAAACTCCATAATCGCAAACATATATCCCCCACTTCTTGGTGCACTCATTGTATTCCTTGCATACCTCCTCTTCAGGGATGAGTACTCTTCTTTCATAGGTGTAAGTGCGGCATTCGTAATGTCTTTCATCCCAATGCTATTTTCCAAGTTCTTCGCAGGGGTTGCCGAACAACTACCATGGGGCATTTTTGCAGCAATGGCAGGTATAGTGTTCATCCATTACGCAATTAAGTATAAGGATAACCGTTGGTATTACGTGTTAGCAGTGCTGGGTGTTTTAGGTGCGGTGCTCGGCTCAAAAGCAGGCATGATACCAACTGTGGTGCTTGCACTGTTTGTTTTTGTAAAGGCAGCTTTGGATTTCCTGAACGGTGAGCGCTCAAAAGTATACTATGAGCTCCCAGCAGTTATGGCGTTTTCAGTCTCGATTGCAAACCTTATTGTGAGCGTATACACTTCCCCAGGGACGCTAGGTTTCAGCTCGGTGGTTAACGGTGATGTTATATTGCTGTTGCTTGCATCATTCTTTGCATTCTTTGTATACCATCTTCTTGATATAGGAAAGACGCACCTATCAACGATGAAGAACCGTGCCTTGGCTTTATGTGGCATTGGGTTACTATCAGCGGTATTCCTACTAACACCACTTGGCGCACCTGTCCTCAGCTATGGGATAGGTTTGATGGGGGTGGGCCAGCTCGGTGCATCAAACGCGCTTGTTAAGACAGTTGCAGAAGAGAACCTGCACGGTGATGACATCTCAGGAAGGTTTGGGATTGCAGGCGTCTCTATTGATGTGAGCAGCATAACCAAGAATTTCATATCAAAGTATGGCTCATTGCAGGCATTACCGGTCGTGCTTGTTTTGCTGTTGCTTTCCCTTACATACGGCCTGTTTTACAGAAAATCTGAGACGATACTCCTTATCGCATTGCTTGTATTCTCAATCTCACTGATAGGTCTCCAGAAAATCAAGTACCTCCCGCATCTTGGCTGGGTGCTTGGCTTGGCGATATGTGCAATAGTAGGGGAGGCATATTTTGCACAGAGGGATAAAGGCCTGCCTGAATATTTGGGGTTTGGCGCTGGCGCTGTGCTGATGCTGCTTGCAGTGTTTGCAGTGCTCTCTTACATAATCGGGTTCATAGGATTCTTCATAGGCGGGGGAGGCATTCCATTCTATGCGCTTTCAAATGCACTTTACTACTTAGTGTTTGGTGCAGTGTTTGCAGGGTTCCTCTATCTTACATACCAATATTATAACGAAAAGAGATGGGATGCAGTGCTGGGGATCTCCGCCATGCTACTATTCCTGCCGTTCGCACTCAACAACATTGATGTGCTCCCATATTCAATAGAGCATCTCACAATGAACCTGCTTGACCACAAATCCGTAAGTGCATTGTGTGCCGAGACGCTTACCTCATCACTCTATGCGAAAAACTTCTACTGCAACGTAATCCCTGAGTATTGGTATGATTCGATGGAATGGATGCGCAAGAATGTTGATAACAATTCATACGTGTTCTCTTGGTGGGATTACGGGCACTGGACGAACCACTTTGCACTCAAGAAGACATTCACGAGGAATGACCATCCGTTTGTGATACTTGACCTGGAAGTTGCAGATAAGTATGTAGCAAAGAACGAGAGTGTAATGGCCGCTTATATGAAAGCGCACAACTCTACCTATGCTTTATTTGATATAGACCTGGTAGGTAAATGGGGCGCACTGACATATTTATCTTGTGTGTATAACGGAGAAACAAAACCCGAAGATATGCCATCAGAATCAAAATGCAGTATGGATTACCAATTTGAAAGGATGTGGGTGCCGCAGAAACCAGCAATAAGCCAGATGTGCTCGATAGGCAACCAGTATGGCGTGATAGGTTATTCATCTTTTGGGATGAGAATGTACTGCACCCAAATCATAAACGGCCAGTATATGCTAATATTCGATGCCCAGACTGGCAAGCAGCTAAGTGTTGTTCCAATGGCTTCAGGCCAGGCCAGAATACAAAACGCAATTTATAATGAGTATATAATGGTATATACAAAAGAGGGCCTTGCAGATGCGCCTGGGAGAGGGTATACATCTAATTTCTACAAAGCATTTTTCCTTGGTGAGCTTGATGGGTACACGCAGGTATATCCTGCCGATAAGACCGGGTTTGGTGTTGTTCCTATCAGGATATACAAACGGAATGATTGAGGTGTTATAAATGGGATTGATAGAAGATACAATAACAGGGCTTGGCCTTGAGAAGAAGTACGCAGAACGGCTTAACAGGCCAGAACGCGTTGTTGAAATCACATTTCCGCTTGTGCGTGATAATGGCGAGGTGGTTTTCCTTACAGGATATAGGTCGCAGTATAACTCTGCGCTTGGCCCGTACAAAGGCGGGATACGGTACCACCCAGGTGTGAATTACGATGAGGTTGTCCTTTTATCAAAGCTTATGACTTTCAAGAATTCGCTGATGGCAATTCCGTACGGTGGCGGTAAAGGAGGCGTATGCATAAACCCAAAAGAATATAGCAAGCGCGAGCTTGAGCGCATCTCCCGCTCTTACGTTCGTGCGGTCTTTCCGTTTATTGGGCCACATAAAGATATCCCGGCACCAGATGTCAACACGAACGCTGAGATGATGGCGTGGATGGCTGATGAGTATAACACAATCACAGGTAGTGGCGGGTATGCAACATTTACAGGCAAGCCTGTTGAGGCAGGTGGCCTCCAGGGCAGGGATGAGGCAACCGGCCGCGGTGCATTTTTTGTAATGGAGTTGGCGTTCCAAACGCATAAAATCGGCAAAGATGCAAAGATTGCAGTGCAGGGGTTCGGTAATGTGGGTATGCACGCCGCACGAATACTCTATGAGGCTGGCTATAAAATTGTTGCAGTGAGCGATTCAAAAGGAGGGATATATAACGAAGATGGTCTGGATATCAAAAAAGTTATGGCAGTAAAAAGCTCAGGCGGTAGTGTGCAGGATTATCACGAGGCGCAGAAGATAACCAATGAAGAGCTGATTGAATGTGAATGTGATGTTCTTGTCCCGGCCGCGCTTGATAACCAGATACATAAGGACAATGCTGATAAGATAAAAGCAAAGTATATTTTTGAGGCAGCAAACAATCCCACAACAATGGAGGCAGACGCTATCCTAAAAGAGCGCGGTATTGAGGTGTTCCCGGACATACTGGTCAACGGAGGCGGAGTCTCTGCAAGTTATATTGAATGGCAGCAGAACCTGCAGGGTGCAATCTATGAATATGACGATGTAGTCTCACGGTTAAAAGAGATAATGCGCAGGGCGTTTGAAGGGGTAGCAAATGAAAAGCATCGTGTAGGCAAAGGAATAAGCTATAGGGAGGCCGCTTACAGAGTAAGTGTGAAGCGCTTAGTCGCTGCAATGAAATACCAGTTTTAAGCCAAAAACAACAGAATCACAAAAATAAAATAAGGCAATTATATTCTCTCATTTTTGTTTTTTGTAGATGCTCTCTCAATTCACTCCAAATCTATCCTTGGTGCCAGGTAATACACAAAAGATGCATTGCCCAATGCGTACTTTATTTTAACAGGCGCATTTGTCTTTAATGATATTTCAATATCCGTATTTCCGCTTGCACCCTTTACCATATCTTCAAAGTACTGCACCGGGAAAGTCGCCTTCGCTGCGCTCTTTACATCCATCTTCTTTATGTTTTCGTCGCCTTCTTCGAACTCAAGGTCTGCCTCTGCATTATCACCAGAGGCGCTTATCTTGAGTTTTTTGCCTTTAACTTCAAACGTGATGTGCGAGCTTACAAGCGCAATGTCCTTGATTGCATCCTTGAATGCACCAGCGTTCATAACAATGCTCACATCATGCTCAACACGCGGCTCCCTCTCAACACCAGCACCAATATCGATCACCGGCACTTTAAAGCTCTTCTTTGATTTCTCACCAATAAACTGTACAACTACTTTGTTTTCCTCATCAAATATGCTTACTTTGTTTCCTTTTGTACCGCGCGATAATATTTTATTGAAATTATCTATGTTAAGCCCGACGGTCTGCGCCCCGTCAACTGAATAATCAGCAAACGCGCTCTGTGGCATTGTAAATATGACCATTGCGATTTGAGAAGGGTCAAGCGCGTGCAGGCTGATTCCCTCTTTCTTGAAAGAGAAAGTGCCCTCATCAATCAGATTGCCCAGCGCCTCAACAGCGCTCTTAAACTCATCAATCTCGTTTACATCTATCTTAAACATATATACACCTCTTCACCTGTTTCCAGCCCTGCCTCTCCTTCGCGGGCCTTTGAGTATTTCATATTTCTCTATGTATATGTGTGCCTGGTACACCAGCAGGAATGGTATTATGAAGAAAGAGTTTATAACCAGTGTTATCCACTGGAAATATGCGGGCACAATTGCATAAGAAACCAACGATGTGACAAGCAGCATTGCAAGGCCTAAGAAGAGCCACATCACAACTGCCATTGGCTGCCTTTTGATGTGCTCCACGCTTGCCATCACTGCCTGTACGGGCTTCAGCTCATCTATCACGATTGCAGGCCCAACATAAAACGTTGGAATATATATCAGGAAGAAAACAATCC
Organism: Candidatus Micrarchaeia archaeon; assembly: GCA_038874595.1. Taxonomy (GTDB): domain Archaea; phylum Micrarchaeota; class Micrarchaeia; order CAILAH01; family CAILAH01; genus CAILAH01. Next base: position 10,041 of record JAVZCB010000004.1, on the reverse strand, counting down.
CTGCAAGCCAGTAAGGCGCCTGTAGTTCCATTAGGAATATCTGTGCAGCATAGTTGACAAAGAAAAGGAAAGTGAATATTAGGAATATCACGAGCGTATTTCTTGCAATATTATTCAGGATTTCAGTTGTAAGATTAATCTGTACTCTCTCACGCTTCACAATAAGGTTCACTGCAACAAGGCCGAACGCTACAAAGTAGTTTGATAGGATGAACGCAATCCCTATAATAATCAGGTCCGCAATTGTCATCTCAGGTATACTCATAAACCTCAGGAACACCGCACCTATCGCACTGTAAGTAGGTGTGCTTGCAAGGATTGGCATAAGCAAACCAAGCAAGAAAGATACAGAAAATACCAAAAATAGGCCAGTATTTTTTGTATATGTTTTTATGGCATGTTCAAAAACCATCCGATTACCCCCACAAGTTTTTTCAGACACCCAACCCCATTTTTTCTCTCAAGCCGGGGCTTACCCGGTCAATAGACCATGGAGGGTCAAATGTCACCTCAACATCAACCTTCTTAACACCTTCCACACCTTCTGCGGCTTTTTGCACACCTTCAATAATAACAGGTGCGAGTGGGCACATTGGAGTGGTCAGTGTCATCTTAATTTTTACAGCATCTCTATTTATATTTATATCATATATGAGCCCAAGGTCAACTACGTTAACCCCAAGCTCTGGGTCAATAACGGACCTGAGCGCATCCCTCAGCTTGCTTTCCGTGATGCCGCTGCCCGCTTTCTTTTCTGCTGGCACCATACTTTAATTTTGCTTAGTAAAGCTTATTATCCCAATTATTAATAAGTAGATAAAATAAATAAAGCAGCAGTAAAATAAAGCAACAGTAACAGAGCTGTCGGTGTTAATCTTACCCTGTATGTTTGTCCTCTTTCAATCTTCTTCTTTATCACTTTCATCAACTGTCTTAAAATTCTTCTTGCAACAGCGGCTGAGCGGTGTTATTTTACCCAGTATGTTTGTCCTCTTTCAGCTGCTCATTTTATCATTTTCAATAACCGTTTTACCTTGAGGGTTAGGCAGAATTTCTATTTTTGCGCCTGCCATTTTCCTTTTTTTGGTATCCTTCCCGAGCATCCTGTCCAGCAGTATTGCCAGCGCTGCAACCTCTGAATGCGGCTGGTTTCCAACAGCTATGTTATAATCTGCAATCGCGTATACTTCTGAAGGGACTTTAGAGCCACCAACAATAACCAGCACGTTATTATTTGCCTTTGCAGCAAGTGTACCCGCAACCCCAGCATCATCAACATCAACGCCATACATAGTAAGATGTATAATCGTTCCATTTCTGTTTTCACGTTTCCAGCGCTCAATTGTTTTTATCCCGTTCCCCTTCTCTCCGAACTCCGCCTCGAACCCTCCTCCAAATTCTTCACATACCTTTTTGATACTATCAATTATACCCTCATCCTTCTCCCCACAAATTATAATCTTATCCGCACCGAATGCGCGTGCGGTGAGCGCTACGTGCGTAGTAATCCGCTGGTCACGAATTACCCTATGCCCAAGCCTTAATACCGTAATCATATGCAAAGCACCAGTTTATGTTAAATTGTTTTATGATGCAATAGATATATATGCCAAGCATAAGGTACGAGCAGGCCCCGGATGTTGAAAAGATTATGTTCAGCACGATTGAGAAGTTCAGGGATAATTTTCCACATATAAACCAGTTTCGTGTGATATGCATCCGCTCATTCGGCAGCTCCGCACGTGCGTATGCGCGCATCTGGTCAATGCCGAAAGCGTGGCAGGTCGCTCTTGGCATAAGCACGTTTTATGTCCTTGAAGTGATAAGCGAGCGGTTTGACAAGCTCTCTGATATCGAGAAGGAGAAAACAATACTTCACGAGCTCTTGCACATACCAAGGACATTCAGCGGTGCACTTCTTCCACATATTTACGGAAAAGATAAGATGCACATAGAAGACCGTGTAGAGAAAATATACTCCTCAGAAAAGTGACCCACTACTATATGATATGTCCAATAGATATGAGCATTATTATTTTCTTAACCAGTCGAGCTTATCAATGCCTTCAGGATATGATGTTAGGACGGAGTTTAATCTCTCAACAAGTTTTTCCTCTGCGATTGCTTGCTTATAGTTTTCCTTTTCCCCTCCCAGGTAGAAATCCTTATCTCCTTTTTCATTAATCAAATAGCTTGCATAAGTGGTGTTGTTAAGGTTTTTGAGAGATTTGTCATATTCATCTCTAGCTTTTTTCCAGTCTTCGAGCGTTTTATCTGATTTCATAATATCTATTTTTTCTAAAACATTACCCTCAGTTTTGGTGATTTTGTCGTTAAATTCTTGTTCTGCATCTCCTAATAAACGACTAGCGCTTATTAAGTTGTTTTCTTTTTCCTTGAGCCATTTACCTAATAATTCAGATTTGTTTTTCTCGTATTCATTAAATGCATTATCATACTCTTCTTTTGCTTTGTCATATTTCTCTTTTGCCTCATAGTACTCCTGCTGCTCTTTAAACACCACAATTTTTCCAACAGTTTTAGCTTCGGCATCTCTTTTAAGGCTTTCAACAGCTTTATCAAAAGAAGGAGATTTTACCCTAAACCCTCCGTAATCTCTCATCGCTGCAGCTGCCAGTATCTCATCAAGCTCAGGTGACTTTTGAGGAGGTTTAGCTATTTTATCATATTCTGAAGCTAAACCTTCAAGCTTTGTTCCAAATTTTTCTTTATTCAAGCAAGCTTTTGCAATATCCTCAGCTCCAGCTGTGCTTTCAAGCTCAAGGGTACTTCTAAGTACCTGTGCGGCATCTGGATTTTTCTCTACGAAGTTAACAATGTCTTTTTCATTATGTATTTTTATTATTTCATCAAGGTTAGCTGAGACAAGCTGTTTATCGCTGTATTTTTTATTATTTATTGCGAGATCTTCACCACCAGCGTTAAGATATATATTTTGGTTTTTAGCACTTTGAGCTATATCTTTATTATCAGTAATGCTCTTGATATATGAGTCAACACCCCCTGGTGGCACTGAGCGCTCGACACTGACACCATACGGTGCAATCTCACCACGCTCCCTTGCAAGTTTTTCCTCACCAGGCGGCAGCTCGCGTATCTTTACACTACCTGGCTCAACACCAACACCAAGCTTTACTGCAAAATTCGCAACATTCTCTAGATTATTTCTCGCATTTTTCATTTCATCTTTTACAAATGGCTCTACGTTGTTGATAACCTTCCTAACATCTCCGGTATTTTCCAATTCTTCTTTTAGCTTGTGTAGCTTAGCAACCTCTTCGCTGTTACTACCATACCTCTTTGCAGCAACACCTATTAACGCGTCAAGCGCATTATCTGCACTGACGAAAGCTTCTCCATAGTCTCTTTTTAAAGAGAAATCTGCTTTATCTACCAGGCTTTTAATGCCTGCAATCTCCCTTTCTTTTCCTGCAGCTTCTTCAGCCCTGCTGTAAACATCTGCTTTAGCAACCTCTTCCGCGGTTGAGTTGCACAGAAAACGCCCTCTTCCAACACTTTTTTCAGACTCTTTAATATTGCTTTTGACCACCTCAGATGTAATGTAAGCTGCGCTATTGCTTTCTTGACTTTTGATGTTTGCATCCTGCAAATTATCTTTCCTGTTTTTCAAATCATCGATTTTCTTTTCAATTGCTGCTTTTTCATCCTTCGTTTTTGCCGATTTAAGGTCTTCCTGTGCATTCTTAATGAGCTCATCAATAACCTTTGGTGTTATGTTATCTTCTTTTTTTACACCGGCTTTCTCAAGGTCTGAACCGTATTTCTCACGAATGTCTTTAACGTATTTGTCATAGACCTTCTTGTTTGCATCCATGGTATTGTTTATATCTTTCAACGCAGCGTCAACTTTTTTCAAGTCTCTTTCGTTTTCTTTAAGATGGTCTGACAGCGCATCTTTGTTATTGTTAAGCATAGCAAGCTTATGCTTTGCCTGGTTTAACTCAACATCCGCTTTGGCAAGCATTTCACCTGATTCTTTAGCTTTATTGCTGAGTGCATTAACCTCACTCAATGCAATTGTAAGTTTTTCTTTAGCGGCTTTTAACTTGCCCTCTATTTCATTAATCTTTTTCTGAATTTCAGCATTGTTCTTTTCGCGTGCTTTTCTTTGGTCGTCAGTTTCTCCTTTAACAGGAGGCTTAATTTGCTTTTCCAAAGCAGCTTTATCTTTCTCTAGCTGCTCCTTTTCTTTTTTCAAGCTTGACACAGCCTTTTCCTTCTCATCAAGCTCCTTGCTGTGCTTTGCCGCAGTCTCCTTAAGGCCGCTTATTTTTTCTTCTATTTTTTGGATTGAACCCTTCAACTCTCTAATCTCCTTCTCAATTTCTTCTTTTTGTTTTCCACATTTATTTTTAGCATTTTCTAGCTCTTTTATTCTATTTTCCAGCTCGCTTTTTAAATCACTCAATTTTGTAAATTTCCAAGTTCCACCCTCTTTATCATAGACAAGAACAAGCGAGTCTCCTTCTTTGCTTATTGAGCCAAATTTTGCTTTCTCTTCTTTTGCGAGCGCATGCACTTTTCTAACCATATTTTCAGCCATAGGTTTGGTTACAATTCTCTCAACAACGACCTCTTTTCCATCCTTATCTTTTGTATACACCTTTTCCTTCTTAATCCCCATGGCAGCCCACACGTTACCTCCAAGAACTGATAAAATTACACCTATAATACCAAGGGTTGCTCCAAATCCACTAACGGTATGTACTATTTTAGGTAATGTTACCTGCGAAAGCTTCTCAGCATCGCGTATAACCACATTACTTTTACTTGCTTGTTCAGTTGGTGTGGCAGGTACCGGCGGTTTGGTTTGTTGTGGTTCTGGCTCTTTCTTTTTTGGTTTTGCCTCTAAATCCCCAACAGCACCTTTGACGTGGCCTCCTTTTTGCTCTTCACCTTTTTGTTTGGACGCTTCTTCTTTTCCTTTTTCCTTCTCACTTTCTCTTGGTATCGCTTTTGCACCAACCATCGAAGTTGCAATTGCACCTACAACACCACCACTAATTGCGAAAATTTGGGCCACCCACCCAGCCTGGAACGCTTTCATTACCCTACGCTGAGTGGTAATTCCACGCGGTGCCGTAAAATCAACAACCCCAAAGGGATTCCTTCCTGAAGCGTACATTGCGGCACCGAGAAATCCTACTAAGATCAGTAAAGGAAGACATGCAACAAGATTAATATCCTGCGGCAGGCCTGTCTCAAATGATGTGCTGCTTCTTGCAGACCCTCCAACAGTCCCAATGCTTTCTTTAAATGCATCATTTCCTTTGTATATCACAGTAGCAGTGTGTTTAATCGCTCCCGGAATCACAAAGTTAACTGTGGCCCATCCCCGTGTGTCAGTTTGCATCTTGAACTTATCGCTTTTTTCGCCTTCACTGGTGGTATAATTCACAATAAACTCAAGCTCCTGTTGGCCAAGCCCTTCTGTTTTTCCTGTGTCAAGATTTGTGTATGTAAGCCGCGCACTCACAGCCAACTGCCCAGTATCCTCATCATAATATTCACTTACCCGTATGCTTGTCTCGGCTTTTTGTATTATGCAGCTTGCGCCACTATGTGCGATTGTGGCCATAAGAAAAAGCACGATTAATGATAATACCAGTGCTTTAGAGTGCAACCCCATACAATACCCTATTTAACACATTTGTAGTACATATTTATATTCTTAATGAACGAATGGTATTTATGCGTCTGCATACAGTGTTTGCAGTCTTCTTATTCTTAGTGGTTTTCATTGCATTTGCGGATAGCTCGAGTAATTACAATTACAACCAAACAAGCGGCGAATTATCAGGTTTCTTGTATAATTATGGTATTGCGCTTGCCCTTATAATTTCATACCTCATCGTAGCGCTCGGTTTTATGGCTGCAAGGATTTTTTCATCTCGTGAAATGGAGGTGTGGAGCAGGGCTGAGCTGCGTGAGGCTTTTATGAGCACGTTGTATGTAGGGCTTGTTGTTTCACTCATCCCCGTTTTTAATGCATTGGTAGATTCGTTTTTGGTTGCACCAGCAGGCTCAAAAGATGCCTACACATACAACGAACTGTTCTCATATGTAATTGACAGTGCATTCTCTAAGGTTGTTCAACTTTCATTATTTATGGCACAGGTTGGGTTGATGGGGGCGATTGGCTGGATTCCAACAGCGTTCCAATCAGTTTTTGGAATAGTTAATTGGAGCTCATCCCTCTATTATACACCCCATTCCGTATATTCGCTCGTGTACCTGTTTGCCGGGATGTTCTCACCGATACTTATAATGGGCATATTTTCTATAGCTGCCCAGTACACAATCCTGGTGTTCATTGAGAAGTCACTTTATGTGTTCCTTGGCCTTGCAATATTTTTGCGTGCATTTGTTTTCACGCGCAGGATGGGAAGCACCATGTTTGGTATCTTCCTTGGAGGATTCCTTTTCCTTAAGCTTGCGCTCGTGCTTGAAGCAGGTGTTTATTCAAGCCTTGCAGCATCAGGTCAGATGGCAGAGCCAGAAAGCAAGAGCATAATCGATATGGATATGGGCAATTTAGCATCACCGATTGGTAAATTTTTCGGTATGCTGCTTATACCTAAGTACCTGCTTGACTTTTGCCAGTGGTTTGATAACCCGTGCGAGAAATTAAGCGCTCCCTGGAATTATGTTTGTTATGCTTATGCCTGGTCATACTGTTGGATAATAGGTTTAATAGTATGGTCTTTCGATTTAATAGCAACAATGGTAAATATGGCAGCTCAGCTAATACTCACTGCAAAATCGATACTTGAAGCAGCACTGCTTGGCCCAGGATATATAGGTTTGGAAATTGCAGATAAGATATCCACACAGATTGCTGTAAGCTCTGATGTGCTCGTGCTTGCATATTTCCTGCCTTTCTTTAATGTTGTGTTCACGCTCGCGGGGATAACTGCCCTCGTGCAGGCGCTTGGCGGTGATGAATCAGTAGTTAATATGCTTACTTTCATCTAGGCTGGTGTTATGGTAGTGGTATGCCCAATTGACATTGATCCGCAGACAGGATATTTCGCATGGATACCTATTGTTACGCTGCTGTTCGTAATAGTTTTCATTATACTCTCGCTTTTCTATATACTTGCAAAATTCCTTTCACGTGCAGACTGGGAAGCACGAGTTAAGGTTGAGCTGGCCCGTATGGTTATTTCGATTATATTTATATTTGGCATTTTGGCATTTGCGGAGGTGCTATGTACAGCGTCCGTGAATATTGCAGGAGGTACAGACCCTTTTGATGCCGCAAAAAGCTACATGTCAGCATTCGCAACACGCCAGATCCCAAAAGCACTCAATACGCTCTGGACATCTGCCATAGATGCACGTATAGCTGCAACAATAATAACCCCCGCACCGTCCTGTATGGCCGGTGTGTGTTATAATGATGATGCAGGAGTGGTTTATATTGCAAACAACCTGGAATCAATAGCAAATATAAATGTGCCTTTTGCAGCAGCTTTAATAATCCAGATGCTGGCACTAGATATAATCAAGCAGTTTTTCCTTGCGCTTCTCCTGCCTGCAGGGTTTATTCTTAAAATACTTCCAACCACACGTGATGCTGGTGCGTATCTCATTTCGATTGCATTGGCGTTTTATTTTGTGTTTCCGCTTGTATATGTAATGGGCGGGATGGTACATAAGGAGATAGGCAAGAGCACTCTCAATAGCATAAAAGAAGACGTATCTTCTATGGACCTTGATGTATACTCTTTTGACAACGGCGAGTCCTTAAAAGCAATAGCCGAACTCGCATACATCGCACCGTATGCGGTTACGATACCTTTGCTTGCATTGATATTCTCGCTTGCCGCTGCGCGTTCCCTGTTTCCGGTGTTCTCGCGCGATTTCATAGGTGAGGTGGGCATGTGAACCTGAGGCACCTTGGCATATTACTGGTCGTTTGCGTATCATTGTCTTTTGCAGCGCAGCAACAAATAGGTGCGTATGATTTAGGTAATCCTGCTACGTGGATGGGCATTGCAGCACTGATTGTCATACTGCATCTCACACTGGTATCTTTGGCATACATGCTGTCAGGAGTGTTCCAGGATGAGGAGCTTAAGGCGTGGTGCAAGAACGAGGTTGTGCAAGCTGTATATTCCCTTATAATCATAGCAAGCATAGGAGGCGTCCTTGTCATTCTTGACAATATTGTGAGTTCTTTCTTTGTTGGCGTGATAAACCCGGCAGCGCAGTGTACTGATGAAGAGTGTATGCATACCGTGCGCACCGACCTTGTGTTTGACCCATCAACCAACAGATGGAAGGAGAATAACGAAGGCAAAGGCCTTTATATTAGGGTTGAAGATGGAGCACCAGTATGTAAATGGTCCGGTAATGGTCCGCAGCCATCATGCGACCCTAAATTCCTAATGTCCCGTGCATATTTGGGCATAACATATGAGAAGCTTGCAGGCATGTTGGGCAATATGATGTACTCCTACTCCGCGCTTAGCGCTGTAGACTCTATGGGTTTTTCAAACTCATTTTTCATATTTGATAAGAAATTTGGTATTAATTTTGGTACTGGCTATCCAACACATTCAGTGTTACTGACCTGCATAAGCGATATGGTAACATTTACACAGAAGCTAATGATGCTCATAAAGTTCCAGGAGAGCATACTGAAATATTTTGAGTTTGGCCTTGCGGGCGCTCTCATAGTTTTAGGTATCCTTTTGCGCTCTATCTGGGTGTTTAGGAAAGCGGGTGGCCTTTTCCTTGCGATGGGAATAGGCATGATGTTTGTGCTTCCTGGCCTTTACATACTTGGATGGTACACGCTAGATATAAAGCCTATGCAGGAGGCAGGCATTTCACAGAAAGGAGGTTCAGGCCTTGCAGGTGGAGATGTATCTTCTGGGCTAACTGGGTTTTTCGAGCAGCTTGGCAATCTTATGAAGATGCTTGCAGCACAAGGTGGTGGGGGCTCGAGCGAGCTTGTCTCAGCATATGCGATACTTGCTTCAATAATTGCGTTTATGGTTTTGCGCGGTATTGAGCTTGCAAACCCTATAACGACAGTTTTTGGCGTTATGAAACTTGGTTTTGATGCAACAATAGTTTTCTCAATCATAATGGCGCTTGCGGCATTTGCAAGCTCCCCAATAAAAACCGCTGACCAGCTATATACAAACTATGAGAACGGGTCTATTGGGTATTTTGACATGTTATCTCGTTATGCGTTAGTTGCGGTTGCAATCCCGATAATGAACTTTTACATTATGTTTTCTTTCATAAGAGGGTTATCCCCGCTTTTGGGCGGTGAGCAAGATATACCAGGATTGAGTAGGTTGCTATGAGCGTCGTTGTAACGTGGAATGAATTGGCAATGTTTGGCGTGCTTGCATCATTTTTACTTTCAGTGCTAATATATATGCTCTCCTATGTGGTAAGCTCTGAATTGCTTCGTGCATGGGCGCGTCATGAATTGCAGTCCATTTTTCTTACTCTCATCCTTTTTGCATCCCTGATTTCGCTTGCAAGCCAGAGTTTTATAAGCGAATACAGGAACAGCGGGCAGAAGTACCTGAATGATTTATTCTTTGATGATGTCTACTGCCAATTCAGCATGATTGCAGGAATGAACACCCTAATATTCCTGTCAAGCTTTTCAGTGAACATTAACCCGTCAATTCTAAATATAAAAGGTGCAGTAAGCCAGACAAATGAGCCACAGAGCGGTGCTCAAGATACTCAGAACTCACAAACCAATAAAGGCCAGGAACTGGAAGGTTTTATGAAGTCTATAACTTCAGGTATATCTTTGGGTGCAATATTCCAGCCACTGACAACCACATTTTCTGATTTGCAGATGTTATTAGCCATACCATTTACATTTCTACAGTTCCATATACAGTTGCTTGGGATTATCTCATCCAAAGGCACTGCTTTAATACTCCCGCTTGGGATATTTTTGCGTGCGTTCAAGTTTACCAGACACGGCGGCAACCTTTTGATTGCGTTGTTCATCTCACT
>JAVZCB010000003.1:123341-154525 GCA_038874595.1 Candidatus Micrarchaeia archaeon | reverse complement strand
TGCAGTTTCTGGATAACCATTTTCGAGAGTGTACATCAGTGCAGTCTTGCCATGATTATCTTTAGCATTTACATCTGCTCCTGCGTCTATAAGGAGTTTTGCAGTTTCTGTATGACCTTCTGAGGCAGCAGACATCAGTGCCGTATTCCCCCAGACAGTTTCAACGTTTACATCTGCTCCTGAGTCTATAAGAAGTTTTGCAGTTTCTGTACGACCATATTCGACAGCAAGCATCAGTACCGTACTGCCATATTTTTTCTCTTTAGCATTTACATCTGCTCCTGCATCTATAAGGAGTTTTGCAGTTTCTGTATGACCTTCTGAGGCAGCAGACATCAGTGCAGTCCAGCCATCCTTATTTTTAGCGTTTATATCTGCTCTTGCGTCTATAAGAAGTTCTGCAATTTCTGTATGACCTCTCCAGGCAGCAAGCATCAGTACCGTATCGCCATCCTTATCTTTAGCGTTTATATCTGCTCCTGCTCCTATAAGAAGTTCTGCAATTTCTGTATGACCTCTCCAGGCAGCAAGCATCAGTGCAGTCCAGCCATCCTTATTTTTAGCGTTTATATCTGCTCTTGCTTTTATAAGGAGTTTTGCAATTTCTGGGTGGCCTTCTGAGACAGCAGACATCAGTGCAGTCCAGCCATCCTCATCTTTAGCGTTTACATCTGCACCTCGCTCTATTAATCTTTTTACAAGGTCGACATCCTCAGTATTAGCAGCTTCAATTAGCCTATAATTCAATTGTTTTTTCTCTTCTCCTGATAGCATTTCAGTCTCTGATTTTTTAAAAGACTGAAATTCTTTCTTTTTCTTTACTCTTACTTCTTTGGTTTTAGATCTACTCATAATCTTATCTTTCATTTTTCTACTCATATGAACACCTCTTAACTCAATATATGAATAGAAGTGAAGGTATTTATACTTTGCTATCTTAAGTACAATTACTGTATAACGTAAAAGCCCAAAGATTACAAATAAAAAATGCATTTGGCTAATCTTAACTGATGCTAATCAAAAGAGTTGTGCTAAAGAACTGGAGATCGCACAAGGAAACGCAGCTTGAATTCTCAAAAGGCACAAATATGCTTGTTGGTATAATGGGTTCTGGGAAAAGCTCAGTGCTTGAAGCAATATGTTTTGCATTGTACGGTACGTTTCCTGCACTGGCTAGAAAGAGGGTAAAGCTTGCACAAATCATTAATGAGAATACTGGTACTCGCGAATGCAGTGTAGAGGTTGTATTTGAGAAGGATGGCAAGGAGTATTTTGTTAAGAGGATGATCAGCGATGGTAAGAGTGATGCTGAGCTTCGCGAAGGAAAAAGAATGATTGAGGCCAAAAGCGAAGCGGTCACGAGAATGGTTGAGCATATCCTGGGTGTTGATTATGACATGTTTACAAAAGCAATTTATTCAGAGCAGAATGCTCTTGATTACTTCTTATCATTGAATCCCGGTGACAGGAAAAAGCAGCTTGATAACCTGATAGGGATTGACAGGTTTGAGCTTGCACGTGCAAACTCAACAAAGCTAATCAACCGCTTGAACGATGAGATTGAAGAGCTCCACAAGAAAATCGGTACATATGACAAAGCCTCAATCATAAAGGAAAGGGAAGATGCGGAAAAAGAGGTTAATAGCATTGCTGAAAAGCAAAGATTGCTTTCAGAAGAGCTCAAATCACTCATATCAAAGGAGGATGAGATTAGGAAGAAAAAGGAGAACGCTGAGCAGAAACGGAGGCAGTACGAAACACTGGTACGTCAGGAGGTTGAGTGCACCGCGTTCATTGGAAGTGTTGAAAGCAGGATAAGGAAGCATACACATGCGGATGCGATGCGTGTGGATAAGGAAATCGCAGCGCTTGAGAATGAGGAGGCCGCCCTACGCAAAAGCCTGGCTACGAAGGAGGAGATGGTTAACAGGATAGGCCGGAAAATAGGAGAGCTTGAAGCTAACATTAAGCTGGCTGAGCTAAAGAAGAAAGAATATGAGGAATTCAGGAGGCGGCTTGCGCAGTTTGGGGATATAGGAAATGTTAAGGAAACGCGCGAAGAGGCCGAGCTGCTCAGGTCAAAACTGCTAGCGGCTGAGAAAGAGCACGGTGCATTTACCACCGAGCTAACGTTACTGAGGAGGGATATCGCCAATCTTGAGGGGGAGATTAGTGCTTCGGCGCAGCTAAGGAGGGAGGCCGAGCTGTTGGGCGGCTTCCATCAGCGCACGCTTGATGATTTGAGGCATACGGAGGCGAGCACGATTGAGTGGATTGCCTCATTAAAAGAGATGATAAAGACCGCCACCGAATCTATAGCAGCGCTTGAAAAAGAGGAGGGCGGGGTATGCCCGCTGTGTGATAGCCCGCTGGATAAGAAGAAACGTGAGATGCTCATCGCTAAAAAGCGCGAGATAATCGAGAATTCACAAAAGGAGCTTGCTGAGAATGAGGAGCGGCTTGGCAGATTGAGAAAGGAGATACAGGAGGCGGATGCTGGCCTGAAACGCAAGGCTGAGGTAACGATGCTGTTGCAGGGGTTGGAGCAGAAGGAGAAGGAGCTGCGTGAAAAGCTTGAGAAATCAAAATCGCTTGATATGCAGGTTGCCGGCAGTGGACAAAAAGTAAAAACGCTCAACGAAGAGCTTACGGCAGCGCTTGAATTGGTACGTAAGGCTGAGGATGCAGAGGTGCTCAGGCAGAAGATTACTGAAACAGAGTCATTCCTGTCACAGCATATGGATGATGATAAAGCGCTTGAAAGCCTAAAGACTGAATATGAAAAGGAGATTGGCGAGCTTTCGATGATACGCAACAGGCTGAGCGATGTTGAGAAATCGCTGATTAAGAGCAGGAACTTGGCAAATGAGATACGTGAGGATTTGGAATTGCAGGAGGCCGTAATGCGGAGGCGTGCACAGCTCGAAGCAATAAAAGAAAGCATTAAGAATTTGGGTTATGATGAGAATGAGCTTGTGGGTATAAGCAGTGCGTATAATGAAGTGCTTGTTAAGAAGAGGGAGATTGAAGTAAACCTTGACAATGTATCAAATGCTGCAGAGATTGCAAAAAAAAGAGTTGAGCTTGCCTCGAAACAGCTTGCAGAGATTGAAGGCAAGGAGAATGAGCTTGCAAGAATGAGCAATGCGGTTGTGCAGGCGAGAGAGTTCCAGCAGTCTATTATTGAGACGCAGGTTTTGCTCAGGAGCGAGCTTGTGAACTCTATCAATTCCGTGCTAGAAAAGGTATGGGGGGTGATATACCCATACGGGGATTTGAAAGAGGTAATGATTGAGGCGACGGAATCTGATTACGTGCTGAAAGCAAAAAGGAATAGCGAATGGATTGTTATAGAAGGGAATGTAAGCGGTGGTGAGCGCGCATCCGCTGCGCTTGCACTTCGTATTGCGTTATCGATAGTCCTTGCACCTAACCTGAGCATGCTTGTGCTTGATGAGCCCACACATAACCTTGATGAAAATGGTGTAAAGGCGCTGGGTGAAATATTAAGGGAGAGGTTGCCGAACATAATAGAGCAATCATTTGTAATTACGCACGATGAAAACTTAAAAGAGGGTGCAAGCGGGCGGTTATACGTATTCAGCAGGAAAAAGGAGGCCGGTGAGCCCACGCAGGTATTGCAGGAGGGTGAGTATGCTTAACAATAATTGAAAAAGGATTACGGCAGCACAAATATAGTTTTAATAGTTACCGGTAAATAAACCTGTTTAGGATACTTGGATATGTTGTGGTTATATGGTATATACTGAGATGTTCACGCTCTTTGTTTTCATTATCATTTTGGCAAAAGCGGCTAGCGTGGTTGTTGAGAATGCATCCAAGCTGTCGAAATTCTTTGGGATAAGCCAGCTTGCGATTGGGTTCCTCTTCATTTCAGTATGTACCACTCTGCCTGAGCTTTCAGTATCAGTCATATCATCAACGCTTGAAGAAGGTGCAATCGCCGCAGGCAACGTGTTCGGTTCGAACATAGTTAATATCCTCTTAATATTGGGAGTAGGCTCTGCACTCTACGGCCTGAAAATTAAAAGGGAGGAAGTGCAGGATATTGGGATAATACTTGTGCTTACAACTGTAATATCTGCATACATTATATTTAACAGCACGGTTGCAGGGCAGGCGCTTGGTCTTCTCGAAGGGATTATACTTATACTGCTATTTGGAGGGTATGCCGTATATATGCTGAGCAAACGGAAAATTGATACGAATGGAAAGGAAATAACAAAACACGAAGCGCTTTACGCATTCTTGTATTTCTCAACTGGTGTTATTCTTGTCCTTGTAAGCTCAGGCTTTGTGGTTGATTCCGCAGTGAAGATATCAAGGGAGCTTAACATCGCAGAGAGCATAATCGGTGCGACCGTTATCGCGTTGGGCACATCACTGCCTGAGATGTCAATAGCATTACAGGCAATAAGAAAGAAACATTACGGGATTGCACTTGGCGATGCGCTTGGCGCAAATATGACAAACCTAACGCTCGTGCTTGGTGTGGCTTCCGTGATTAATCCTATCTCTGTCATCCTGCCAGTGTTCATAGCAGCACTGCTGTTTGCAATAATTGCAAACATCCTACTATTGTATGCAGCTTCGGTGAAAAGGGGTATAACCCAGAAAAACGGGATACTCTTTATGCTAATTTATATCCTGTTTATACTTGTTACAATATCGCTTATTATAACAACTAGATAACATGCAAAACACCGCAGTGCACAAGCGTTACGGTATACCCTTTGCTGGAAAGCTGCAAAGCCTCAAAGGAACGGCAGGTAGCAGATATCTTTATCTAGCCCGGTGGATTCCAATATCATGTCGCATTCAGCATAGCAGTCCTGCAAATCCTCACCATATGCCACTCCTTTGCACTTACTCCTGCAGTTTTGCAGGAAAGTTTCCTTACAGCACGTTGTTGCATCACCAAGCCCCTCGGCACGGACATTATCGATGCATTGTGAGAAGCAGTTTTTTCCACCTACTGATTTACAGACTTTTGTGCACGTTTCACCATAAGTACCATAGGGGCAGGAGGATGAGTAGGACGTGGCGGGCCCGCAGCAGCCCGAAAGAAAAACAACTGGCAAGACCAGAAGCAGAATATATAAAGTTCTATCCATATTGCTCTTTTATCGTGCACATTTTTAATTGTTCCCGTACGTGCAGATTCTTAGACTCTACACTTTAACGGATGCCTCTTAAAAAAGCGGTGATGAGGCTCACCTGCTAAGCACAAACCGCGAGTTATCGGCTGATGCTTAGAGGTGTGGATAAAGTGCAGGGGGCCAGATTTGAACTGGCGAACCCGCTAGGGGACCGGACTTTTTACATCTATGAAGATGCAACCCAGCTCCTTTGAGGGGGATAGGTGGGTTGAGAAGGGGGGAAGGGTACTCACTTCCACCTCTTTCACACACCGCTTCCGCTCTCAAGGGGATAGGTGGGTTGAGAAGGGGGGAAGGGTACTCACTTCCACCTCTTTCACACACCGCTTCCGCTCTCAAGGGGATAGGTGGGTTGAGAAGGGGGGAAGGGTACTCACTTCCACCCTTCTTCCTAAATCCGGCGCGTTTTTCCGGAGCCGATGTGGCTGCAAAAGCTTGCTTTTGGCCAGCATGGCTTGACCGGGCTCCGCCACCCCTGCATTTGCTATACAAGCTAGTTATAAACAGGATTAATATTAAAAATAAAACAAGAGTTATGCATGCATTCCGATACGTGTATGTGCATATAAGTTAATCTATTGCACAGGCATGTCCAGGATTATGCATACATCATCATATGTGTATGTGCATATAAGTTAATCTATTGCACAGGCATGTCCAGGATTATGCATACATCATCATATGTGTATGTGCATATAAGCTAATCTATTGCACAGGCATATCCAGGATTATGCATACATCATCATATGTGTATGTGTATATAAGCTAATCTATTGCACGGGCACATCCGGATTATGCATACATCCCGCCTGTTGATGCAGTATCCTTAAACGTCGTTTCGGCCTTTTTCACTGCCTCTAAATTCTTCCTGAGCTTTGATTCAATAATCATTGCCTCTTTTACAAGCTCTGTTGTATCAATCTGTATCCCAAGATAATCTGATAGGGATGTAAGCACCATTGCAGCACCGAGCGGGTCAACATAGTCCGGCTTTGCTTCTGCAAGGAAAGATATCACCGGGACTTTACCGCCCATTGCAGCCTTCTGTAACAGCAACGCATTTATGCCTGTGGTTGCGCCCTCCTTGATAGGGAGTATGCCATACTTATAAAACATCTTAACCTCTTTTGGGTCGGATGTAATCCCAAACACCTCATCCTGCTTACCGGAGATTGAAATGCCGCCAAGTGATATTATCCTGCGCACGTTATTCTTCTGGCACCAATCATAAATCACATCTGCCATTGCGTGCACCGCTTTCATTGACATTACAAACTCTGACATTACGATGAGCAGCTTATACTTGTCGGATTTGTAAATCCTCAACGGTGGGAGAGGGACTGTATCGTGAATCGCAACGATTGGTGGGAAAAGAGGTGATTCCGCATAACCAATAAGCTCCATATTGAACTTCTCAACCAGAAAATTAACAGCTATCGTGCCGACCAGCCCATACCCCGGGAACCCTTCAATAAGCGTATAACCGCTGTATTTAGGCTTCTTATCAAACAATACAAGGTTTATTCCTGTCATGAGTAAAGGATACGGGACAAACTATAAAAAGGTTATAAGAAACGCATAAAACTTATGGGAATATCCTGTTCATATCGCGTGGGAATAGTGTTGCCTCCCTGATGTTGTCAAGGCCGCATATCTTCATTGTGAGCCGCTCAGCGCCTATGCTCCACCCCGCGTGAGGCGGTGCACCTGCACGGAATGCCCGCACATAAAAGTCAAAGTTGTCCGGGTTCATCCCCCTGCTTCGTATCTGCTGTACGAGCAGCTCGGGGTCGTGGATACGCTGTGCACCTGAAGAGATTTCAAGCCCCCTATATATTAGGTCAAACGCATTGCATACCTCAACATTATCACTTGAAGGCATTGAGTAAAATGCGCGCAGCCGGGTCGGCCACTTGGTTATGAAATATGCCTCGCTGCCAACGAGCTCACCGAGCATCTTCTCATGCGCCCTACTGAAATCATCACCCCATTCGATTTTCTCACCGTTGGCACGCAGCTTATCAACCAGCTGTGAGTATGTAAACCTAGGGATGGATGATGGTACTTTAACCTCTGCTTTGAGCAGCTCCAATTCGGCACGCCTCTTCTCAGACACAGATTTTAATATGTGTTTCAGCACTTCCTCCTCAACATCCATCACATCATTATCATCAGCAAACCCCATCTCTATATCCATTTGGTACGCCTCGTTGAGATGTGTGGTTGTCGAGTGCGGCTCTGCACGGTAAACTAGGCACTGCATAAACACCTTATCCATCCCACCTATAACTGCCATCTGCTTATAGAGCTGCGGTGACTGCGCAAGAAACGCCTCCCTGTTAAAGTACACTATGGGGAACAGCTCAGCACCGCCTTCCGTTGCAGCACCCACAATAGCTGTGGGAACAATCTCATCAAACCCCTCGGAAATCAGGTACTCGCGGAACGCCTGCTGCACAGTTGCACGCACCCTGAATATCGCCTGCACTTCAGGCCTGCGCAAGTCAACGTGCCTGTTATCAAGGCGCACATCCAAATCTGGCAATTTATCCTTTTCGGCAATGTCAAATGGCACCTTACCATACACTTTCCCTAAAACTTCGATATGTGATGGTATTAGCTCAACACCGGCCTTAGCGCCTTTCCCGCGCGCAATCCTGCCTTTAACTACCACAACTGTTTCCTTGGGCTGTACAAGCATATCAACTACTGTATCTGGGACTTCGCCCCTTTTTGCAGTTATCTGTATAAATCCCGTCTTATCCCTTAAAATTGCGAATACGATTTTCTTAATGTCACGTATCTCATGCAGCCAGCCGCCAAGGGTTACCTCTGCCCCGTCCTCAAGCCGGGCCGCATCGGAAATGTAATGGCTCCTCATAAGGCAGATTTAGGCGTCAATAGTTTTTAAATCTCATAGGCATAATCTCATCCATGATGCAGATAAATGAAGTGCTGAGGACTGAGATGGACGGGAAGGATGCAGAAGTTAGGGGCTGGATTCACCGCGAGCGTGGCAGCAATAGGCTCAAGTTCATTGTGTTGCGCGATTCAAGCGCACATATACAGTGCGTTTTCAGCAGGGATAATTTTGAGGAGAGATGGGATGAGATAGACCACTTGCAGGTTGAAACTTCAATTGTAATAAGAGGTACTGTAAGAAGAGATGAGAGGGCGCCAACTGGGTATGAAATAAAGGTCAAAGAATACGAGATTATAGGGAAAAGCGAGAACTTCCCGATTACAAAGGACCAATCGATTGAGTTCCTTGCTGATAACAGGCACCTGTGGCTCAGGAGCTCAAAGATGACTGCCGTGCTAAAAATAAGGAGCACTGTGTTTAATGCAATACACGAGTATTTCAGGAATGAGGGGTTCTATGAATACCAGTCCCCCATATTCCAGGCGGTGCAGTGTGAGGGTGGGAGCGAGCTGTTCCGGGTAGATTATTTTGGGAGAAAGGACGTGTTCCTTGCACAGACGTGGCAGCTTTACGCTGAGCCCGCAATATTTGCGCTTGAGAAGATATACACGATTGCACCATCGTTCAGGGCAGAAAAGAGCAAGACGAGCAGGCACCTGACAGAGTACTGGCACGCTGAGATGGAAGTTGCATGGGCGGATTTTGAGGATATACAAAATTACGGTGAGGGGTGCATCAAGCATATAGTTAGGAAAGTGCTTGAGAAGAACGGCCAAGAATTGAAAACTCTTGGTAGGGATACTTCAAAACTTAAGCCGGTGATTGAGAAACCGTTCGTGAGGATGACGTATACCAAAGCGCTCGAAGTGCTCAAGAGCAAGTTCGGGATGGAGATTGAATGGGGGAAGGACCTGCGAACGATTGAGGAGGAGAAGCTTACAACGCTGTATGATGTGCCTATCATATGCACACGGTACCCGAAGAAAGTGAAGGCGTTCTATATGATGGAGGACCCGAAGAATAGCGATGTTGTGCTGGGTTGTGATTTCCTGGCTCCTGAGGGATACGGTGAAATAATAGGCGGGTCACAGAGGGAGCACGATATCACTAAAATCAGGGAGAGACTCGTTGAGCAGGGTGAGGACCCGGCGCAGTATGAGTTCTACCTGGACACGAGAAGGTATGGCAGTGTGCCGCACGGCGGGTTCGGCCTTGGTGTGGAGCGTGTTGTCAGGTGGATATGTGGCCTAGAAACAATCAAGGATGCGATCGCATTCCCAAGGACGATTGAGAGATACAAGCCTTAAGCGTGAGCTTTAAATCAGGCAATATTAAGGTTAAAAACCGCGCCTGGATGGCTGGATTACACTATTTTATATTGTGAGGTTTATTTTTGCAAGGTCTTTCTCCTTATCGATTACCTTCACAATTATATCGCCGAAGAACTTTGCCTGCTCCAGGTCAATAACCTCATATGAGCGCAGGTAAAGGACTGCTAGGAGCGAGCGCACAGCATCTATGGGTGTATCACCTGCAATGTCTGAAAATTTCACAAGCCCGTACTGGTCGGCGCTTGAGAGTATCTGTGAATACTTATCACTTATCAGCTTCTCAACATCTATCTTCTCAATTTCAAGACCAAGGTCTGCGGATGTGAGCGGCCTGCGCACGGTACGTGCCGTCTCGTGCTTGAGCTCGCTGGCAAGCGCATCCTCAACAGCATCAAGAAGCTCTTGTAAAGTCACCTTTCTCTTCTTCGGGAACTTGGCCTTAAACGAAAGTTCTGGGACACTCTCAATATTGGTAAACCCGATATTAAAATTAAGCTCTGGCGGGATATCATTCAGGAAGTCACTTTCATAATACTCCTTGAACACCAGCGCCTCACTCTTTATCCTTACAAGGATTGCTGCTGCCAGGATAAGGTTGGCTGGGATGTGCAGGTCAAGCCGTTCCATATCCTTAATAACCTCAAGGTACTTTGCAGTGATATCTGCAATATCGATGTTCCACGGGTCTATCTGCTCACTGTTAACGAGGCCAAGAAGCACATCCTTCCAGGTAGGGTTCTCAACAAACTTGATGAAATCAAGACTGCCATTAGATGGCACCTGCTGCTCATCCATAATAATACCGGATGCTCCACTCTCCACTTCCATCATTAGTATTAATGCATAAAACATATATATGCCTTTCACATCCGCCCCGCCACATATCGGCCTGCATTAACAGCACGTTTATTGTTAGGCGCACAAACTACTCTATAATCAGCGATGTGCACTCAAAAACGCCATTCTCATCCATCTTGCCTTCCAGTATACATTCCTTGCCTATGAGTGATTTGAGTTTCAAGAGGCCTGCCACCTGAATATCAATATCGGGGCTGAGGCCTTCTATTATGCCCTTCAAAGCGTTTGCACCTACAAATACCTTTACATCCTTGTTATCCGTACGGGATACAATATACAACCTGCCATCACTGTCAAACGCCGAAATTATCTTGCCGGTGAATGCACACCGCACCCCATCAAAAACCTCCTCAACCCTGCTCAGCACGATACAACCTTCTGGGTTGAGCTCAACCCGCGAGAACTCGTTTATGTGCAACTCGCCGTTCTTGAAAAGTGCCCCGTATACCCTCAGCACATCACCAACTTTTGCATCACTTATCTTAGCCACCGCACCGTTCCACGCGACAAACCGTACCCTGCCAGTATCATCTGCAACAAACCCGCTCGCCATCTGCTTTTCCTCATTATTGCGGATATAGGTGCGGGTTCCCACAGGTGAGACTAACCTGACAGCTACGTTACACCTGCCATCGGTAACCTTAGAGAGCGGGGTTATCTTATCTTTCTTATCTACTGTAAGCGCAGAATACTGGCCGGCGTGCAGCTCACCGTTCCTGTAATATGCATTATCTATAATTAGTGTATCGCCCTGTTCCAGACGTTTTGAGAGTGCCTCATCAACTTTTGTATCCCATAACACCAATACTTTCTCACCGCCCTTACTATCAGAAAGCAAGATGCGCAGTGTACGGTGTTGCCTGCTCTCAAACGGTACAAAGACCTTCTGCACACGCGCACTGAACGAGACGCTCTGCTCATCCTCACTGAGCTCTGTAAATGACACGATAGACTTTTTACGTTTCTGCACGAGCCCGTGCTCAATCCCAAGTATGTAAAGCGCGGCCTTCCTGTCAATCATGTCTGCATAATCAGCCATAACCTTTGCAAGCTCGCTTTCAAACGCCGCGCCCAGCTTGTCCCTGAGCGATGCTTCAAGCCCCTCTGGCAGTTTCAAGAATGAACTGGTCATATGTGTACGTCCCCACCCGTGTTTGCAAGCACAATCTCCCTGAGCACTTCAACATAGCTCGGGTATGCACGGAGCAGGTCCGTATAAGTAAGTATGCCCACCAGGTTTCCACTTTTGTCTGTTACAGGGAGTTTCTTGATACTGTGCTTTACCATAAGTGCTGCAGCATCGTTTATGGATGCATCCATATCTATGGAGATAATATTTTTGGACATTATCTCACGCACGAGTATCATCTCAGGGTCTTTCATTGAGGATACTACACGCACAACGATATCCCTATCGGTGAGTATGCCTATACCGTGATTGTCCTTAACTATCACAACCGAGCCGATATCCTTATCGCGCATCTTTATGGCTGCGTCGCGCACCGTTGCATAATCGGGTATCACAACAACTTCCTTCCGCATTAAGTCGGAGACGCGCATATCTTTCTGAAGCGTGTTCATAAAATAATTACACATTGAAACCTTATATATTGAACAGCTGAAAACTTCTTGATGCGCGCAAGGGTTATTGATGATGGGCTTAGAAAAAAGCTGCGTAGGCCGTTCGGAAAGGTTATGCAAACAAAACAGGTAATATCAAGCCTAAAAAAAGCCCACGGCAAGATTGTATGTGTAGGGGATATATGCTCACTTGCGCTTATTAGGGAGGGTATTATTCCTGCAATATCAATTTGCGATGGGAGGAGCCTGCGCAGGAGTGTGAGGAAAAGCCTTACCAGGGAGATTTTGCAGAATTATAATAAGGTATATCACGTAAGGAACGCTGCAGGCATGATAAGCGAGGCCGCGCGTATTGCCCTTGAGTCTGCACTTGCAGGAAAAGATACGTGTTGCATTAGTGTTGATGGGGAAGAGGACCTGCTGGCACTTGTTGCAATAATGAAATGCAGGAAAGGGGATATAGTGATTTATGGGCAGCCGGGTGAGGGGCTCGTTTACATAAGAGTAGGCCCTACAGTAAAGGCCAAGGCGCGGGCCATTTTCAGAAAGATGAAGATTATCAGGAAATAAATAGTATGCTATGAATTATTGCTGCTCACTGCTGTTGCCGTTTGCGGGGAGCTGGAGACGGTGTGATAAGTAATAGATGTTCTTAGGCCTGCCTATACCCATTCTTTTTCGTGTCTTTGTCACTATTCCCTGGCTTTCAAGCTTCAGGAGCCACCTGCGGGCGTTTGACTCATTAACTTTGGTGAGCTGGATAATCTCCTCGAGCTCACGCGGCTTCCTTAGTATCTCCATTATTGAATCCTTAAACTGTTTTGAGCTCTCGTTGCCAAGCCGTGTAAGGTTCCTGCGCTTATCGTGGTACGGGTCGGCTGACTGCTTGATATCCTTGAAATTAACGAAGAATTGGAATATGCGCTCCTTTACCTGCGTGTCAAACAGGTAATGCGCAATCGGCTCAAGCTCGTTCTTGAGCGATGTTGCCCTGTTCATAAACTCATCCTTCTCGCTCTCGCACGCGCCGTACCCGAGCCAGTCTATAAGTGTTTGCAGCTCATCATATAATGTACTGCTAAATGTCTCGTTCCCGACAGTGATGTGTATCATCTTGCTTTGCAGGTATTTGGTATTGCGCAATTCAAGCCTAGCATCATCTACTTCAGAATCAAAAAGCTGTATGTCAGGTATGCCAAGCGATTTTAAGTCCGCCTTCGCTAACAGCGGGTATGCAAATACGTCTCTGCCCAGCCTAAGCGAGATATACTTGACCTTCTTTAGCCTCTTCTTATGGCGCGTAATGGCCAGAACAACTTTTGCCACGATGTATAATTTGCTGTAATATTTATATATAGGAATTGCTTCTGCCAACAAACCTTTGGTGTGGATGGGCTGCGGAAGGCAAAGGAATGTTTATAATATTAGCGCGCTTTAACACAAAACACTACCGATGAGACATCAGTAGAGGTGGAAACATGGCAAAATCCTACGTGAAATTTAGCGTTGCACCCGAAGTTGCGGGGAAGGCGTATGAGCTCGTCCAGATAGCAAGCTCAACGGGGAAAGTGCGCAGGGGGACGAATGAGGCCACAAAGTCGATTGAGCGCGGTACTGCAAAAATCGTAGTCATAGCAGAGAATGTTGAGCCAGAAGAGATTGTAATGCACCTGCCTGACATATGCACTGAAAAAGGGATACCTTTCATATACGTGCCTGATAAGAAAGAGCTTGGTAAGTATGCAGGGATGAGTGTGCAGAGTGCAGCAGTTGCAATCGAGAACCCTGGCAACGGCGGTGAGCTTCTTAAAGAGCTGCTCAACCATATACCTAAAAAAGCATAAGGTGCTTTTAGATGGGAGACGTTGTTCACGCTGAAGTCGTTGAGGTCATCGGGAAAACCGGTGTCTACGGCGAGATTTACCAGGTAATGTGCAAGATACTTGAGGGCAAGGACCAAAACAGGGTTATTAGGAGGAATGTGAAGGGCCCTGTCAAGAAAGGTGATATCCTGTGCCTGCTTGAGTCGGAAAGAGAGGCCAAGGAGATTAAAGCGAGGTAAATAAAGGGTGGTTTATGTGAAGTGTTCGTTTTGCAATGCTGAGATGGAGAGAGGGACAGGCCTCCTTTACGTAAAGAAGGATGGGAAGGTATTACCATTCTGCTCGCGGAAATGCCGTATGAACTCGCTTAAGCTGGGTAGGAAACCGAGGAAGCTCAAGTGGACGCAGCCGGAAGTTAAGGTTGAGAGCAGCAATCCTGCTGGGAAGAAATAGGTGGATATATGCCAGTTGAGAGAACGCTCATCATATTAAAACCGGATGCAGTCAACAGGGGGCTTTGCGGGAAGGTATTATCGCGCATTGAGGAGAAGGGGCTTAAGATAGTTGGCCTTAAAATGATGTGGCTCAACAAGGAGATCCTTGAGAAGCATTATGCGCACCTTGCATCTAAACCGTTCTTCCCTGACCTTGTAGGGTTTATGAGTGCATCACCTGTTATTGTGGGTGCAGTTGAGGGCAGGAACGCCGTTGAAGTTATGAGGAATATGTGCGGTGTAACTGATGCAAACAAGGCAGCGCCCGGGACGATACGTGGTGATTTTGCAGTAAGCACCAGCAGGAACATCATACACGCATCCGATTCTGTTGAGACTGCCAAGCGCGAGATATCGCTTTTCTTTAAGGAAGATGAGCTGTTTAATTACGAGCTTAACAGCAGGCAGTTCCTGTATGCCGGTGATGAGCTTAACAGGTAATCTGCCTGTAATTAATTGATTTTTTCGGTCCGTGTGTGGTATAGGGGGTTATATGACAATCTCAAAAAATGAGGAAAAGGCAAAGGCACAAGCTCGGCCAAAAGGCGGTGGTTTTATTAAGGTTAGCCTAATTGATATGTATGAGCCTATGCCCATTGCAGCACGCAGGGTTAGGGCCAGGCAGCAGGAGTTGCTTGATTCAATGCTGATTGACGCGTGCAGGAATGGCGAGTTTAAAAAAGTGAAGCGGCTGCTTGAGAGGGGTGCGAACCCGAACGCGAAGGATAAGGAGCACAAGACTGCACTGATGTGGGCAGTTTATGAGGAGAACCTTGAGATTGCAACGCTTCTTATACTGCACGGTGCGAACGTGAATTTAAAGGATAAGTATGGGCAGACTGCACTAATGGTCGCTGCCGAGCTGAGGAACGTGAAGATCGCAGAACTGCTTTTAAGGAACAACGCGAAAGTTAATGAGAAGTCATCATACGGCTGGACGGCACTTACGTGGGCAAAAGAAAATGAAGATAACGAGATGATACAGCTGCTCTTTATGCATGGTGCGGTCTGAGCACAAAATACAGGTAAGTTGTTTTTTGTAATCCATCGTGCTTGCTCATTTTAATATTTTGCCTTCTTAAAGAGAGCTTATGGATACTGCTGCAGAAGTGCATACCACAAATGAAATTGCGCAAACCAGCAATAAGCAAACTGAAGAGATAAAAAGGCGTGTTGAAGCGATACTGTTTATGTCAACTGAACCGATGCACATCAAAACGATTGCCAAGATGGTTGGGATTGGCACGGTTGCAGATGTTAAGGAGTGTGCAGAGGCGCTCAAGAGCGAGTATAATGCGCGCGGCGGTGCGATTGAAATCGTATCGGATGATAATACGTATTTTATGAAAGTGTGTGATGCGTACCTTGGGGTCGTTGCGGGTATAGCGAGGGCAACTGACCTGACAAAGGGCGAGCTGAAAGTGCTTGCATACATAGCCAAGAAAGAGGGTAAGACTGGTGTTGTACAGTCATCTGTTGTGAAGGCGCTTGGTACAGGATGCTATGACCATATACATTCGCTTGAAGAGCAGAAGTTCATAAATAAGAGGAAAAACGGAAGGAACTGGGTGCTGAGCACAACACAGAAGTTTAGGGAGTATTTCAAGGTGAACTTTCAGAAAGAATAATGCAAAAGCGCTGTTGCCATCTCATAGGGATATACAATTAAATAAATTCGCGCATAACTGAATATTGTGAAGTTTGTTGAGAAACCTGAGCTGGGACTGCACATGACGTTCCAGCCTGATAAGAAGAGGCCCATATTCAACTGGTTTTATTATAAGGAGGCGTTCTCGAGTCATCTGGTCAGCACGCTCATAAAAGAATTTGAGATGAGTGGTCCCGTGCTTGACCCATTTGTTGGTGCGGGCACCGTGCCGCTAGAGTGCAAGTATGAAGGTATAGTGAGTATAGGCAGGGATGCCAACCCGCTTGCCGTGCTGGTTTCAACTGTTAAGTGCAGGAATTATGATGATTCTTTTATTACGGCGGCTTTAAACACTTGCGAGAGGATGCTCTCAGCAATCGGGAAAAATAAGGAAAGGTATGAGTGGGGGTTTGAGCTGTTCAGTCCTGAGAAGGCATTCCCACGTAGGAATATAGAGGCGATAACATCACTGAGGGCGCAGATTGATGGGATTGAAGACCACCGGTTAAGGGAGTTTATGCTTGTTGCTCTGGTTTCCATCCTGCCACAGGTAAGTTATGTACTAAAAGATGGTGGTGTGCTCAAGATAATTGAGAATAAGCGGGCAGGTGATGCAAAGGCGCTGTTCAGGAAAAAGGTCAAGATGATGCTGCGTGACCTGCGCGGGTACGGTGTGGTGTACGATGAGCCAAATATCGAGGTCGGCAGTGCAAAGCACCTTAACCTGCAGGATAACTCGGTAAATGGGATTATAACTTCACCACCTTACCTGAACAATGTTGATTACACTAAAGTGTATGGGATGGAGCTTAGCCTGCTTGGGAAGGAGCACAGTGTAAAGGATATACGGCAGAATATGGTGCGCTCGTTCATTGGCAGGAACGGGTCACATATGAAAATGGAGGCGGATTACGTGTATGAGAAGCTGGCTGCACATATCGGCACGCCGCCACCAGTTGCGTATGCATATTTCACTGACATGCTGAAGGTGATTGAGGAGTGCCACAGGGTAATGCGGAGCGGTGCAGTGTGTGCGATGGTTGTAGGTAACACTGTGCTCCAGCGTATCAATATAGAGTGCGATACAATACTTGCAGAGATGGCGGAAGATTTCGGGATGGAGAGTGAAGTATGGGTTGGCAGTGTAAGGCATGCAGATGTCCCTGTCAAGGGTAAGCTACCTGTACGTGAGAGTGCAATCATAATAAGAAAAATATGACATGATATAAAACCACCAAAATGTGCTGTGGATGATTACTATTTCTGGCGTATTTTGCTGAACGATGTTGGTGTTAGGTCTATTTTCTGGTTTATTATGTCAAGCTTGTCAAGTGTCTTCTTGGGCTGGTGTACCAGCATTTCCTGGAAGAACTTGTCATAAAACTTGATGAGGTCATCGAGCATATCGGGCTCCATTTCGCGGACCTCGCCGTACCCCTCTTTCCATACAATGTTGCATATCCTATGCCCTTTCTTGCGGACCAGCAGGTCGCCCATTGCCCCGCTCGTGCTCACAATACCCCTATAAATTATTACTGCGTCCTCGAGCTCGTCACGTATCTGTTTTGGGATGTTGCCTATGATTGAGTGCACTTTAGCAATTCTTTTTGAGCCTATGAGTGTGGAAATGAACATTAACCCAATATCTCCTGGATTAAATAAAAACCTATCTCAGCAGCCATGGGAGCAGGGCTACAACCAGTGAGGCTGTTGAGAGTATTGTAACCGCTTTAAGCAGGAATGCCCATTTCTTGTCAAGGCCGAGCTCAAGCAGGCGGTACCCATCAAACAGAGGTACCGGCAGGAGATTGAATGAGCCAACAAAGAAGTTTAATGTGAACAGGAGGGCGAACAGGTCACGTAGGAATGTATACCAACCAAAAGAGGATTTTACACGTGGTTGCAGCAGTACTCCTATCATACCGTTCTCATCGGTCTGGACTTCAATATCACCGCGCTGCGTGGTTAGGATAAGTGTTGAGTTTGGCTGAATCCCTAAACGATAGTTCTGGTATGTGATATAGGAGGACATCTCAACACCATTGATTGCAAAAATCACATCACCTTTCTGTATCGGCAGGCCGTCCTTTGCAGCAATCACGTTAAGGCCTGTATCGTATGCATCGAGCGGTAGTGAGATGAGCAGTGTCAGCATTGCAAACGAGGCGATTGAGAGTGCATAGTTCGCCACTGAACCTGCCACGATAACGCGTGTCTGGTCTGATTTTGGCTTTTTGAGAAGCATCTTCTCATCCGGGTCGACGAATGCGCCAATCGGTATGAACCCGAAAAGCAGGATACCTGCAGATTTGAGCGGGATACGGGCTACACGTGATAAGACGGCGTGCGCAAGCTCGTGCACGAATAGTAGCAGGAGGAGTGCAATCACGCCTTCAATGAAAGGTATGTTTATCCCTGGGAGTATGAGGTATGCGCCCGGTTGTACAACTGTTGATGTACCACCGAAAAAGTTCATGTATAATCCAATCAGGGTTATGATTGCCTGGTAAATGAGACCGAGTGTTATCACTGTTGCAAGGCCGGTGAGCATAATCCCTATTAGCAGTAGAGGGATTGTGAGCTCTGCACCCCCTGATGATGAGAGCGGCTTGCTCACACCTTCATAAGGTAGGCCTATTACTGAGAGTGCAACCGGGTATAGGTTTGGCAGCAGGAGCACGGTTACAATAAGGAGTGTGGCCATACCTATAATGAAATCGCGCACCCGCACGTGCTTGAACAAGAGCAGGGTCAGTGCACCGTAAGAAAGCACCGTGCCTGCATCAATGATATGCTGCCATACTCGCGTGTTCTTTGAAATCTTATCAATCTCCCCGAGGCCTTCACGCGTCTTAAGCATCAGCATGCCATAGTAGTACTCTATCTTGTATCTCTTGTGCAGATAGTATCCGTAAGCACCGAGCAGGATGAGTTCCGCAAAGAACTTGTGGATATCAGATAATGGAAGAGAAAGTATCGTGAGGAATGCACCCACAACCGCGATTAAAACAACTATGCCTTGCATTGGTGATATTAGCAAAGGCATTATTATAAGCTTGCGGGAAAATATTAGGATGTATAGGTGGGAAGATGAGTGACTGTGAAGTTTGCGGTGCAAAGAAAGCCGTAAAGACTGCAATCATAGAAGGTGTAAGGCTGGAAGTGTGTATGGACTGTGCGAAGCTTGGCAAGATTGTTGAGAGCTCTACAACCACGATTGCAAGACAGAAATCTGGGGATGCACATATTGGTATGAAAAAGGAGAATAAAAAAGCTGCGCTTGAATCTTCTCGTGAGGAGATTGTTGAGGATTATGCTGAGATATTGCAAAAGCAGATAAGCCGGATAGGAATATCATATGGCCAGCTTGCACGGAGCATTGATGAGAATGAATCGTACCTGAAAAGGGTGGTGCATGGGGATACGTTACCAACGCTTAAGCTGGCAAAAAAGCTCGAGAAGGCACTGAACGTTAAGATAACCGAAGTGCCTGATGAGAAGTAATGGGGGGTATTTTGTGGGGGTTGACCTTGGCGGGCTTGCAGTGAAGAGGCGTATTGAGTTCAGTGAGCTTGCAGGCAAAGTGGTTGCGGTTGATGCGTTCAATACTATTTACCAGTTCCTATCAATAATACGGCAGAGGGATGGCACACCGCTGCTTGATGCGCAGGGGCGTATCACCAGCCATCTATCTGGGCTTTTTTACAGGAATATTAACCTGCTTGAGCAGGATATCAGGTTGATATACGTATTTGATGGCAAGCCGCCAACGTGGAAGTCAAAGACGATAGAGGATAGGCGCAGCGTTAAGGAGGATGCCAGGAGAAGATGGGAGGAGGCACTCAAGGAAGGCAGGCTTGATGACGCAAAGAAGTTTGCGCAGGCGACCAGCTCGCTCACACCTGAGATGGTTGATGAGTGCAAGGAGCTGCTTGATGCGATGGGAATCCCATACGTCCAGGCAAGAAGTGAGGGTGAAGCTGAGGCAGCATACCTGGTAAGCAAAGGGAAGGCGGATTATGCTGCGTCGCAGGATTATGATTCGCTCTTGTTCGGGTCACCGCTCCTGCTCAGGAATATTACTGTTAGTGGTAAACGGAAGCTGCCTGGCAGGGGCAGGTTTGTTGATGTGTTCCCGGAGGTGATAAGCCTCAAAGAAACACTGGATACGCTCGGGATTACGCGGCAGCAGCTTGTATGGATAGGCCTGCTCACCGGTACGGATTTCAATGATGGTGTGAGGAATATCGGGCCCAAGAAAGGGCTGAAGCTTGTTAAGGAATGCACATCTCTGAAAGAGGTGCACGCAAAATCAAATGCGCAGGAGGAGTTATCTTTATGGGAGGAGATTGAGGAGTTCTTTATGCACCCTGATGTTGATGATGTACAGGTTAGTTTCGGGAATATGGATAAGCAAAAGGTAATGCGGATAATGTGCGATAACCACGGGTTCTCTACTGAGCGCATAGGGAACTCTATTGATGCATATCTGAAAGCAAAAGATGAGAAGTATGGGCAGTCAAAGATGAGTAAATGGCTGTGAACTCTGCTGTGAGGGAAAACGTATTAAAATATTACACACATAAAAAAACCAAAAGAGAAAACCGGTCGTGTGTTGAATGAACGGGATGAATTTTGTACCCAAGAAAGTGTTTCTTACCAAAGGGGTCGGGAGGCATAAGCACCAGCTCGGCTCGTTTGAGATTGCGTTGCGTGATGCGGGGATTGAGAAGGCAAACCTCGTAACGGTGTCAAGCATACTGCCGCCATATGCGGAGATAATACCGCGTGAGAAGGGCCTGAAATATGTCAAGCCTGGTGAAATCACATTCGTTGTGATGAGCAGGAACTCGTCAAATGAGCCTAACAGACTGCTGGCCGCATCAGTGGGCGTTGCCGTGCCTGCTGATAGGAGCTTGCACGGGTACCTGAGCGAGCACCACTCGTTCGGTGAGACTGAGGAGAAGGCTGGTGATTATGCAGAGGACCTTGCAGCAACGTTCCTTGCATCGACGCTCGGGCTTGAGTTTGATGCCGACCAGAGCTGGGATGATAAGGAGAAGCTGTTTAAGATGAGTGGGAAAATTGTGCGCACCAGTAACATTACACAGTCCGCCATCGTTGATAAGAACGGGTTATGGACGACTGTGGTTGCTGCTGCGGTGCTCATACTCGATGATACGCCTCCAATAGATAATAATGCACCCGGCCAACAGCAAGCAATCGGGTCGCACTAATGATTACTGAGAAGTTTTTGCTTATCCCAAAATTTTTGTGTGTATATCCTCGTAAATAGGGCCTGATGGCGTGAGCGTGCTCTTCTTAATGCTGATTTTTGAGATTGTATCTTCCGTCCTGATAGTGTTCAGCCGCTCAATTTTGCTTATCCCAAAATTTTTGTGTGTATATCCTCGTAAATAGGGCCTGATGGCGTGAGCGTGCTCTTCTTAATGCTGATTTTTGAGATTGTATCTTCCGTCCTGATAGTGTTCAGCCGCTCAATAATGCCTGTTGCGTTGATTGGTGAGTTGCGTGTGCGCGCAACCGTTAAGTGCCCCACAAACGGCTTGTTATCACCGTACTGTGACGTGCGTTTCCTGATGCAGTCCGCCACTGCATACAGTTCTGGGGAGGTTATGCTTGCGTAAATCACACGGGCCCTGTATGGGTTAGGGAATGCACCACCGCCTACAACCTTTATTGGGATTTGTGCGCCTGCGCAATCATCAACTGCGCGCTTGCATACCTCCAAATCGCTATCGCTGATGTCACCAAGGAACTTGATGGTGATATGCATAAGCTCGGGGCCAACAACCTTAAGTGCATACTTATCAGTGTGGCGCATAGCATTCGCTATCATATCACGTGTATGCCCGCTTACTTCGGCTGCTATGAAACATCTCACAGTAATAAATTATAAACAATGTTTTTAAGCACGCAAGGTCTTAATTAGGCAGAGATGATGATGTTAAGGTGATCACTGAGCACTATTTATATAATGGAAAACGCGCTGGGTGCGTTTCCATATAGTGCTGTGATGATAGATGGGCAGGCTGATCTTCAACTATTAAAAATGGCCCTGCCCGGTCACCAAAAATTTCATCAAAAAAAAAGTTTGCGGATTTCAATTAGCTATACAAGATACTTCGGGCAAAAAGCCAACTATGTTAGTAGATCTCTTTGCGGTGAAAGGTATATATCCCAAGCTATAAAACAAAAAACACGAACTTAACTATTTATGTGCTCTATCCCAGTCCAAACGAAAAGGTATGTATCCCCAGCATATAAAACAAAAAACCAACTAAAGTAGTTGATGCCTATCTTTTTCACTTAACTATACAAATATCATAGCTGTTTCTTGAACTGCTCAACCACCGGCACGCTTACCGGGTCAACGTTATACCTGTTTGCCAGGTAGTATGATGCCCAATAGAAGGTCTGGATTGCATATAATATCTTGAATATGCGGTTCTCCTCAGGAAGCTTAAATTCCATTGTGGGGACACCGTGGTCGTTCAGTACCTGCTGTGTCAGCCGCATCCTTTTCTCGTTTCGCGGGTTGTCATCATTATCGTAAATGAACACGGCAGTGAACTGGCCGTTCAGGATATCAAACCCGTTCATCTCGTTATGGTTCATCTCCGGGATTACGTTATAGAACGCCTGGGTCTTTGAGTTCTCGTTAAGTGCTATCTTGCCTGCCTTTGCGATTATCTCGTTGCGTGCAGATGCGTAGAATAATGGGATACGCATGTAAAATGCGCTCGAGAGGCCCTTGCCAAGCTCTGATGTGTTTGCGGATTTGAGCATGCGGGCCGCCTCGGTAATCTCATCTTCGCGTACGTTAAGTATGCGTGCGCGCTCACATATGGAGAGCAGCACTGATGATAACAACGGGAGTGCAAGGCGCGGTACTAGGTCTTTCCGCACCTCAACGTGCGGGATATCGTGGACACGCGCAAGGTCGAGCAAGGTACCGCCACTTGCAATCGCTACGCACGGCAGTTTCCTGTTGATTAGTGATTCGAACGCGCTCACGGTTTCCTCTGTGTTCCCAGAGTATGAGATGCATATGTTAAGTGCGCCTTGGGGGAGTGGCTGCAGGTCGTAATCCCTGCTCACATTAATAAACGCCTTATCGGAATATGCGCGCAGGAAATCGCCAGGGAGTGCACTCCCTCCCATACCTATCACATTAGCGTAATCAACAATACCGTGGCCGAGCTGGATGTTGCGGGCGTGCTCCCACCCTTCAATGAGCTGGCTGCTGAATGAATCTATCATCGCTTTCATTTCCATAAGGAGTAAGTTTTACTCTAAAAGTTATAAAGATACAATTGTGAGCGTAAATCCCACTTTAAGGTTATAAATGTAAGATGCGATTTTCTCGTTATGTATGAAATTGGGTATAGATGTATGGAATGCAATGCTAGTATTGAAAGCACCCTGCCTGAATTCAAGTGCAAGAAATGTGGCGGGCCGCTTGAAGTTGTTTATGACTATGAGAGGATGAAAAATGCGTTTATACCGATGCAGTTCAGGTATATGCCGCCTGCGCATATGAAGTATTACTTTGCGTTGCCCCTAAAAAAGCCTAACACTGCAATAACGATGGGTGAAGGCGGCACGCCACTCATATCATTGGATAAGGATACGTTAGTGAAGTTTGAGGGTGTTAACCCAACCGGTGCTTTCAAGGATAGAGGGTCCTCAGTTGAGATTAGCAAGGCGGTTGAACTTGGGAAAAAGCTCGTTGTGTGCGCATCAACCGGGAATATGGGTGCGAGCATAGCAGCGTATGCTGCAAAGGCGGGTATCAAGGCGGTTATATTTACACCTGAGTTTGCCGAGCCCGTCAAGCTCAAGCAGATGAAATATTACGGTGCTAAAATAATCAGGGGCGGGAGAACTTATAGCGAAGCGATGCGCAAATCAGTTGAGTTTGCCAGGGAGAATGATGGGTATCTTACGGGTGATTACCCGTACAGGCTTGAAGGCCAGAAGACTGTTGCGTATGAGATTGCAGACCAGATGAATTTTGATGTACCAGATAACATTGTTATACCTGTTGGCAACGGCACGCTGTTTTATGCAACTTACAAAGCGTTTAATGAAATGATCTGTCTTGGTATTATAAATAAAATGCCCTGCTTGATAGCTGTCCAGGCAAGCGGGTGTGCACCAATTGTTAATGCCATAAGGAAAAAAGGCACGCGAATAACACCTATAAAGAAACCGCATACGATTGCAAGCGCAATAAACTGTGATGTGCCTGTGGATGGTGCAGGTGTCTTAAAGGCAATTTATGAAACGGGCGGCGATGCGGTTGCCGTGAGTGATAAGGAATCCATAAATGCAAAGCTTGCACTTGCACGGAAAGGTGTTTATGCTGAAGTGTCAAGCGCTGCCGCGTATGCCGGCTATCTCAAGCTGAGACCGAAAGGGAAGACTGTAATCGTAATCACAGGTATCGGGTTCAAGGATAAGTATTAGGGTTGTTGGGCGGGGAATGCTGTATTTGGTCTTGGTCTGAATGCGTATCGGGTTTAAGGATAAGTATTAGGGTTTTGAGACCGAGCGATGTTTAAGCCCCAAAACTGTATGTTATGTTCAAGGATAAGTATTAGGGTTGTTGGTGGAGTGAGGGAGAGTGCTTGCTGAATACAAGCAAGCGGTTCAAAGATAAGTGTTAGGTTGTTGGATTGATTTATTTACTTATTTCTTTTTTAGGTTTGAGGTGAACCGCATCTGCAACGGAAGCAGCGGGTATTTTATGTCAGAGGCAGGCCACGGGAATGAGTAATCGGGCTGTGAAAGCATCCTCCTCACCTTATCGATGTTCCTGCCTACACGCACAACCTTGAGCTTGCCTTCCACGGATAAGTCTATTATTGTTGATGGCTGTGTTTCCGTGCCGTTATTGTCTGGGTTTTCAACTGTTTGGCAGACCTCCTCGCGTATGCTCGGCTCGATTGCATCGAGTGTTTTGGGATAATCCGCACCGCTTATGTTCGCACTTGTAGATACGATCGGCTTCCCGAATTCCCTTATCAGGCTGGTAAGGAATTTTGAGTCGGGAATGCGCGCGCATAGCTTCCCGTCCTGCAAGATCTTCCTGCTTAAAGGCACGTTACCCCTGCATTTAAGGATAAGTGAGACGCCAATCAACTTATCAACATCAATGTTCTCTGGTATCTCTGCATATTCGTCCAGCATTTCCTTATCTGCAACGAGTATAATCATTGACTTGTTCTCAGGCCGGTGTTTAAAATCTATCACGGCCTCAACCGCATCATCATTAGTGGCATCGCAGGATAGGCCCCATAACGTATCTGTCTGGAGCAGGATTACGTTGCCTGACCTGAGGCATTCAAGCGCGTCCATATGGTTAGTAGGGCGAGGAATGTATTAAAACCTTTTTTAAGTTTAATATCACTGTCAGGCCCCCATAGTATAGCCTGGATAGTATGCGGCCCTGCGGTCACTGATGGAAGGGGGCACATCCCCCTTCCCTCGTGTGGTCTACACCTAACCCCCTGAAATATGGAGGGGGTGTAGCACTGATGGAAGGGGGCACATCCCCCTCGCACATTCGCACTTGCGAATGGCGCATCGTTTGGCTTTGCCAAACGATTGTCCCTCGTGTGGTCTACACCTAACCCCCTGAGATATGGAGGGTAAAGGAAAGGCTGAGGGCTGGGTTCAAATCCCAGTGGGGGCGCTCTTTTCAAAATTACATAAAAAAGCACTTGGCTTGGGACCTGTTACACTCATACCATAATCGGTAGGCCTCTTAGCAGCTCGGCATCAGGCCACGCGTGGCCGTGCAGTTACACTCATACCATAATCAGTAGGCCTTGAATTGTCCGGCTTGCCTGAGTTTGCAGTAATCCTGCTACTTCTCATATCATAATCAGTAGGCCTTTGACATTATTACCTCATCGCCGTCCCGACCGCAGATGATGCATTTGCGCTTTTTGCTGTTCCCTTTCTCATAGCCGAGGATTTTGCCAACTTCGAGCTTGTCCAATTCCTCTGCGCATTCTATACTGCCGCACCAGCCTACACGAATCATACCGCGGTGCTCATCCATCATCTCCCTGAGCTCTTTCACGGTGTTTGCACTGTGTTGGTTACTATCAAAGAATGCCTTCGCATCCGCGTACAGCTTCTTATGGTACTCTTCTATTATCTTTGGCAACTCATCGATTAGCTTGCTTACAGGAACCTGCCTTTTTATGCCGTTCCTGTCAACCACTGTAACTTTACTCTCCGAGAGGTCGCGCATCCCAGCCTCAACCCTTAACGGTACACCTTTCAGCTCCCAGTAGTAATACTTATCACCGGGACGCTTATCTGAATCGTCATACCTGCACCTGTACAGCGTGCGGAGCGATTCGTATACTGGCTTGAGTTTTGAATCGACCAATGCATTGTTATCCTTTGAATAAATCGGTACAAAAACTATCTGGATAGGCGCAATATCAAAAGGCAGCTTGAGCCCGCGCTCATCACCGTGCACGCTTATAACAGCTGCAAGCGCGCGCATGCTTATACCATACGAGGTCTGGTATGCATACCTCTGCTCGCCTGTCTCCGTGGAGTATTTAACATTGTACGCTTTTGCGAAATTGTCACCTAAATTGTGCGCCGTGGCTATCTGTAAAGTCCGGCCATCCGGCATTACCGTATCAAATGCATACGTATATACTGCACCTGCAAACTTATCAAACTCAGGGCGCTTTATTACAAGAAATGGGATACATAACTTCTTGTAAAACTCCGTGTAAATTCGAATCGCATCTTCAACGTTGCGCTCTGCATCCTCAAACGTGGCGTGTGAAGTGTGCGCCTCGTTCCAGTATACCTCGCGCCCGCGCATTAAAGGCCTTGTGGCCTTCGTCTCGTGCCTGTAAACCGAGGTTGTCTGGTATATCTTGATTGGGAGGTCTGCGTGCGAGCGCGCCCATAACGCAAACATCGGGTACATTGCAGTCTCAGAAGTAGGGCGGAGCACCAACCGTTCCTCCAGCGGTGTGAGGCCGCCGTGCGTTACCCAGAGCACTTCATCCTCAAACCCTTTAATGTGCTCAGTCTCTTTTGAGAATGTGCTCTCCGGTATCGCCACCGGGAATAGCATCTTCTCGTGCCCGGTTTCATTTAATAATTTCTCAAGAAGTGCAAACATATGGTCTAATGACTGGAACCCCCATGGGAGATATACAGGCATACCTTTTATGGGATACCTAATATCAACGATACCGGCCTCAAACAATACTGTCTGGTACCACTCAGAAAAATTACCAATCTTGCTTATATTCATAGGAATATGATAAAATGAGAATTAATTTAAGTGTTAATTACCGTTTTCTGGTTTTGGCCTTTAACAACTTAATAGTTTCTTTCAGTCGCTTACGCTTATATCCGGGTGCGATTTTATTATTACACGGTTGTTTGGTTTTGCACTTCGCCAGTGAGCGCTTTGACTTGCCTGCTTTCCCCTTATGCTTCAATGCAATAATACCACGTTTTTTTAAAAACTCCATAAAATCAAGGATGTACTCCTCATCAACCTTTGCCTTACTCATTATCTGCTTAACTGTCCTCTTGCCGTTTATGAGCGAATATGCCTTAATACCGCGCGTGCCAAAGCGCTCACGTATCGTATCCGTT
Source organism: Candidatus Micrarchaeia archaeon (assembly GCA_038874595.1). GTDB lineage: Archaea > Micrarchaeota > Micrarchaeia > CAILAH01 > CAILAH01 > CAILAH01. The sequence goes on along the minus strand of JAVZCB010000003.1, from coordinate 127,014 downwards.
ACACGCTGCATCCCAATAGCACCTTACACGAGAACGGGGATTGAATTAGGACGCACATCCGTAAACCCGTTATTGGCATAAAACTCAAGTGCGTTACCCTCAACGTTGCAGTACATGCGTACCATCTGTCTCACCAGCGGGTTCTCTGATGCGTATTGCAGCTGCTCTTCTGTGGGTTTCCCGCCGCTTATAATGGTACTTGAAATCTCAACTGCATGGTCGCGGAGATCTAGCAGGTTAGCAATTTGTTCATTTAACTTTTGCTCTACTGAAAGCTGCCTGAATAGTTCTGATGTGAGTAAATAATTATAATAAAAACGCTCAAATTGCTGCTGTTGTGCGTAAACACCATCCGGCTGGTTGAACACAAAAACCCTCATCAATTCAGGCATCATCTTATCCAATTCATTAGTCAATTTTGAAACATCTTTGGCTGTCTTCTTAAGTTCTTCCTCACCTGTTAAATTATTTATTTTTTCTAATAACTTTTTTTGCTCATCGATAAGTATCTTGAGTTTCTGTATATCACCAGCACTAGATGTTACATTTTTTAAAATATTTGAATACAGCGAATCTATGCTTTGTAAATTCTTAGAGAGTTCTTGTTTTAGCTTTTTTGCATCCTCGGAAATTGTCTTAACATCTGAAATTTTATTATATTCACCTATGATTTTATTACGGACGTTTGCTACATCTGAGATAACATTATGTATATCAGATTGCTTTTTTTGATTTTTGTTGGCAGCAACATCCTCTCTTTTGGCAGCAACATCCTTTTCTTTGGCAGCACCCTGCTTTTTGTCGGCAGCAACATCCTCTCTTTTGGCAGCAACATCCTTTTCTTTGGCAGCACCCTGCTTTTTGTCGGCAGCAACATCCTCTCTTTTGGCAGCATCCTGCTTTTTTCCGGCCGCAAGTACCTTTTCACTCTGAAACTTGGCAAACAACTCTTTTTTCTCTAGGGCCATAACATACACCACTTATCTCTTTGATAAAAAGTCTGCACATTCCTTCTCATAAATAGGTTTGCTTTCTTTATAATCATCACAATCTTGTTTGCTGCCTTTTTTACAGTCTTCCATCATCATATCGAGAGCCTTCTTCATACCATCACATGCTTCCTTTTCCTCCTTGCGCGCAGCCTCTTTCTCCTTGCGCGCAGCCTCTAGCTCTTTATCTGCCTCCTCTTCCTTCTTGCGCGCAGCCTCTTTCTCCTTGCGCGCAGCCTCTAGCTCTTTATCTGCCTCCTCTTCCTTCTTGCGCGCAGCCTCTTTCTCCTTGCGCGCAGCCTCTAGCTCTTTATCTGTCTCCATCTTCTCTTTATGCAATATAAGGAGCTTCTTTGTAAGATATTCTAACTTCTCTATATCGCTACATTTCACCTTCTCACAGTTCTTAGTGTCAGAAAAATACTTTTTGATTAACTCATCCAACTCTTCTATGCTCAACCCTTTCACTTCATTTTTTACATAATTTACTGCCTCATCAGTTGTAATAGTAGCTTTAGGTGGTAATAAGTTATTCAGTCCCTTACTGCTCGCCTCACCCGCATATGAAGGTGTGGAGAGACTTATCCCAACGATAAGGGTTGCACATGCAGCGGCTTTCCCGAATGCCTTAATGAATGAGCGCTTCGGCTCATTATTACGAATAGTATTATCCTTCCGGTTTTTGAGAAGGTTTATATTAACACTCATACCAACACCCGTGTATATAATTACGCAGGCGTTATATTTAAACATAATGATTCTTGTTTACTGTATCAGTGCCTTCATTTATAAATCAGAAAGAAAGTCAGATATCAAAAAGAATACGAAGTGAAGTTAAACCATTACTAGATTTTATAAGCTGAAATTCATGAAAAGTCACTGCTTTAACATGTAATTTGGCTTTTCCATCACAAAGCACCAGCTCAACTTCCGCAGTGTGCTTTTCATCATCAAAGGAGAGCACTTTAAGAGAAGTGCCTACCTTGGATTGCGCATCCATCTCTGCCAGGACACGCGTGAATATGTTTATTATTAAATCCTGCACATCAATCCCAGATTCTGTAAATGTAATCGTTACTGGGCCGGATTGATGCAGTGATGCCGAAGAAATCGAATTAAAAAGGCCCTGCGCCACAGATTCAAGCGCTTCAGGTATAGTGCGCCCGCTCCCCTCAATGAGCAGGTCGCTCCTGTGCTCAAGATACCTGTAAGTGCGCATAAAGAATAATTGGAGGAGAATAAATAAAACCCTCCGCAAAAACGGGAGGGTTAAGCAGCCAACTTATCCGAACAAGTTAGCCAGGCCTGCTGCTGCCTCTTCCTCCTTCTTCTCATCGGATTTCTCTTCCTTCTTCTCCTCTTTCGCCGCGCCTGCCGCAGGTGCAGCTGCAACCGGTGCAGCCATCGCTACAGATGCGTTCTTGAGCGCTTCCTCAATGTTGACGCCATCAAGTGCAGAGACGAGTGCCTCAACCTTTGCACTGTTGACATCAACACCAGCCGCTTTCAGGACGTTTGCAACATTGTCCTTGTTTATCTCCTTCTTTGCGCTGTGCAATAGAAGTGCTGCGTATACGTATTCCATCTTTTCAACCTCCAATTTTTGACTCGATGGCCTTGGCATGCGCCGCCGCCTTCGCCAATATCTGGTCCAGAACCTCCTTCTCAGGGAACTCACTCTCGATAGCCAACGCGCGCGCGTTCCTGTGCGCCTTGGTTATGAGCAGTTTCATGTTATCCCTGGTCGGGTAGGCGACCTCAACTGAAAGCGCCCTAGCATCAAGGAACGCATTCACTAACCTGTCAAGGTACGCCTTCTCATCAACATCAAGCACGTCAGATGCGTAGAGCGTGCCGTCACGGTATGCGGTTGACAGCTCTACACCTATATCAAACGGCTTGATATCAAGTTTCTGGAGTATTTTGGCCGCACCATCAGAGATGGCCTCGCCTTTCTTTACAATTGTCTTATCTTTTGCGATGTGTATCTTCCCGCCTACAATCTTAACATCCAGCCCTGCCTGCTTAAACTCGGACAGCACCGGGCCTGCCGGGAACTGCGTCTCACCAGCAGGTATCACTATATCAGTAGGTGAGATTTGGCCGGGCTTTGCATATGCCTGCCCCCTACTCCTCTTCAGCTCCTTGAAGAGCTTGAACGGGTCTATATCAGAAAGAATTATGCCCGCTGGGCCTTTCTTGCTCTCAAACAGCATATCAAGCTTGGCTTTCTTGAGTGCGCGCTCAAGCACTGCTGATTTCACAATACGGAACTCGGCCTGCCCGCGCAGCTTTGATTTTGCGCGCTGTAAATAACGCGCAGGCAATCCTGTAAGGCTGAATAATGCGACTACCTTGTGCTTTGAGATCTCTTTTGCGAGCTTGTCAACCTGCTGCTCTTTCAGGAGCCGTGCCGCACTTTTCTTCTTCTCGCCTGCTGGTTTCCTTGGCATAACCTCACCCTACCTTCTTCGGAGCGCCCATAGTAAGCTTGATGTATACGTTCTTTATACCGGCGTCCGATACCTTGCCCCTCACCGCTTCAAGCACGGCGGTTACATTCTCGAATATGTCCTCAGGTGACATATCCTCAGTGCCTACCGGGACATTGATTACTGGCATATACTTACCGCGTGAGCGCAAAACAACTACCCTCCGCGCTTTTGATATCAGCTCATCGTACT
>JAVZCB010000003.1:0-123331 GCA_038874595.1 Candidatus Micrarchaeia archaeon | reverse complement strand
CGCCCAGCACTGCACCGAGCGATTTACCTATATTGACCATAAGCTTCGGCTCTGCAAGGAACGTGTACTCGTTTGCAAGCTTCTTCAATGCAATCTTATCCTTTGAGTATTTCTCGATGGCATCACTGCCGAGCACGAGGTCCGCACCCGCCTTCTTTGCATCTGTGCCGCCCTGCCCATCAGCAAACACTGCCACCTTAACTTGCTTGCCCCTGCCTTTTGGAAGCGGGACTTCCAGGTTAAGCCTATTCTCTGGCTTGTTGAAGTCTATCCCCCTAAAATTAATGCTCAAGTCAACAGTCTGCTTGAACTTGCGCTTGCCCTTTTCCTTGAGCACTTCTTCTATTGCTGCCTTTAAGGATTTGTTGTCTATCATGTAAACGTCCTCCCGCCTCAGGCGGTAATAACGGAGTGAGTATGTTAAAATGGATAAAATATATAAACCTTATCGAAACTGTAGAAGAGATGAAAGAGCTCATTTAATCCTGCTCTTGGGGACTTTATAGGCTTGGCCATGCTTTTTCTTTCTAAACGCCTTCATAATTTTATAAGAGGATTCATCGACACATTTTTGTGAGGTGCGCATACAGGTTTTATGTGTGCGTTTTGAAGCGTTATCTTTTTCAGGGCGGTTTTCCATATCCCTGATTATTTTCTCAACCTCGTTGGTATCGCTGGTGCCGCATATCCGTTTGAGCGCCGCCATCGCACGTATTGAAAGCTCGATGTGCGGGTGATATGTAAGCGGGAGTATGTATGGCACAGCCGGCAATGCATCACTTTTTAATCCCTTAAGCACATCAAGAGCGGTAATGCGGACATTGTTGTCCTCGTTAGCGTCCTTTAATATGTCTATAATGCGGGGGAGAATCACTGATGCGTCTTTACATATTGACCCGAGGGAATTTATCGCATTAAAGCGCACCATTGCGCTTGGGTCATATGTCATCTCCAAGAATTTCGGGATTAACTTGTCTGTCTCCTTTCCAATGATTCCCAAAATAAGCACTGCTGATGCGCGGATGTTTGGGTCTTCGTGCCTCAAATCGGCAAGCAGCTCTTTTGCGGATTTCATATAAGCACGGCTATACTCATCTTAAAACTAAAATTTAAACATTACTTTCCGCAATCAAAGATGACTGCGTGGCACGAAAACGAATATGTTGAATTCTTCCAGCAGGTATTTGTAGATATGTTCCATTATCCCTATAAACTCGTCCTTTTCCATTTTCTTAATTTTTGAGTACCAGTCCAAGTATAGGTATAACCCAACGAACATGCTCACCCGCGCGCCGTCTGTAATATTTGAGTTCTTTACTGTTTCCACCATATGACTGAAAAACCGCCTATCGACAAGCTGGTGCAGCAAAAAACAATATGTTAATTGGTCACTGTTGCGAATACTATAATACTTTACAATCTTCGAGATAAGTTCTGCTTTCCTGGACAGCTTCTCAGTGGTAATGCAATCTTCCTCACAGGATATTTGTGGCTGGTTGGAGAGTGCAAACTGCTCAACCGCTGAATGCAGCATATCAGAGAAAAGTGAATACTTAAGATTAACCTCATTATTGCTCACGAGGTTCTCAAGAATATTAAACAATACCCTCTGATTTTCAGGTGTTATTCGCTCACAGTTAAGGAGCTGAATAATCTTGTTTGCAAACAGTGATGGTGAATGCCTGGATAATAATGAAAACAGCTGGTACGCATCATCATTGTTCAGTAACAGCCCTCCAACTATCGGCTTTGGGATGTGGCGCAGCAGGCCCTGCTCATAAAGCTGTGAAAGTACGGTTATGATGGTGGTTTTGGTATGCACATCTGATTCTGAAAAGTATGCCCGTGAAAGTGAGTAGGAGATATAGGTAACTTTGGATTTGGACATCCTGCAGTCATCAAGCAATAAATCGCCTAATAAGGAGTTAATATTTTCCTTTGAAAGTGTGCTGGCTTTCTTATGCCTCATATGTTGCACTATACCACCGGCGCATAAATTCTGGTATATTTAGTATATAAAATTTTCTATAAAACAGGTACCGCAAAGTACAGGAGTAATTAAAAAAAGATTACTTTGGAGTTTGTTGCCATTGCTGGTAATTTTGCCAGTTTCTTACAGCATCCGGGTCATATTTTTTATCTGACAATTTCGGATCTCCAACCACCAGGCTACAATAGAGCAATCCAACAGCAGGCACAATAGAACCAGCCAACCCACTATAAAGTTGTAATTTTTCAGCAGTCGTTGATTTATGCCCTGGCTCATGTGGTAGACTATTGATTGAGTAAATAGATGCTACTCCTATGCCATCAGCGACAAGGCCACATGCTGCGGACTTTAACATACCCTCTGGCGTTTTTGTTCCTATAAACGGGGAAATAATCGTGGCACATGAAGTGGTGGTAAATATTGATGCTGCCAAAAGCAGGCTAGCAAGCTTTTTTGCAACCTTCCTGCCAAAGCGCTCCTCTTTCACTTTCTTAACATCCTGTTTTGTAAAGCTCATAAGAAGAGATATTTTGTCATATATTTATATACATTTCGGTTTCCCATAACCAGATTATGGGCTGGATATCTCAACCTTAAAAATATGGTTTTGGATAATAAGAGCCGATATGGGAATACAGGAGAAAATAAGAGAGATTGAAGAGGAAATCAGAAGGACACAGTATAACAAGGCCACCGAGCACCATATCGGGCTATTGAAAGCAAAGATTGCAAAGCTGAAAGCACAGGCGATATCAAAGAAAGGTGGTGGCGGTGGCGGCGGGTTTGATATCAAGAAAGGCGGGGACGCACGCGTGGCACTAATCGGCTATCCATCAACAGGAAAATCCACACTGCTATCAAAAGTCACAAACGCAAAATCAAAATCGGCAGCGTATGCATTTACCACGCTAGATGTCGTGCCTGGATTGATAGAGTATAAGGGCGCAAAAATACAGCTGTTGGACCTGCCAGGGATATTAAGGGGCGCATCAAAAGGGACTGGGAGGGGAAAAGAGGTGCTTGCAGTTGCTCGCAGCGCAGACCTGATTGTGTTATTTGTTGATGTTTTCAACCCCGAATTTGACGGGCTGGTGGAAGAGCTGAACGATGTAGGGATACGGCTAGACAAGAAAAAGCCTGACGTCGTAATTAAAAAGAGGGATACTGGGGGGCTCAGCATAAGCAGGACGGTGCAAACACCCAGGCTTGACGATAAGATGATTGCTGATATCCTCGGTGTGTATGGTGTACACAGCGCAGATGTCATAATAAGGGAGAGCATTACACAGGATGACCTGATTGATGTCATTGTGGGAAACAGGGTTTATTCAAAATCTCTAAGGGTTGTAAACAAGACTGATTTGGTAAACGAGAAATACCTAGAGCAGCTCAGGGAGAAATGCGGGGAGTTTATACCGATGTCGGCAGAGTCAGGTAAAGGGATTGAGGAATTCAAGGAAGCACTATTCCAAAAACTTGAGCTAATCAGGGTGTACACAAAATCCAGGTTTGAAGGGGTTGATTATGATGAGCCGCTCGTAATAAAAAGCGGGTCAACAGTTGAAGATGTGTGCATCTCAATACACCGGGATTTAAGGAAGAATTTCAAGTATGCAATCGTAACGGGACCGAGCGCAAAGTTCAGGAGCCAGCGTGTAGGTCTTAACCACGTAGTTATGGATGGGGATGTAATCCAGATTTTTGCAAAATAAATCAATATGGGTGTTGATATTTTGGCAGGGGCCAAAGTGCTCGTGCTGGGTGATAGTTATAAGCCCCCTAACAATTGCATATTATTTAAAAGCCTTGATTGGTAATCTGGAATTATGAGAAGCGTTTTGGTTATCGCATTGGCAGTATGCTTTATAATCATGGCTGGGTGTACACTCCCGGATTTTCAGAAAGATGGAGCCTATAATGGCGATGGGGTAGGGATTGCTAACCCCGCTTCCGAGCATTGTGCAAAAATGGGAGGGAGATTGAACATTGTAAAGGAAACAAATGGCGAGTATGGGGTCTGCGAATTTGCTAATGGTGCAAAATGCGAGGAGTGGGCATATTACAGGGGCGAATGCTCACCTGAAAAGCCAAACTACTGCACAACCGATAGTGATTGTGCGTGCGGCACGCACATAAAGAGCGGGGAGTGCTTTGTAGGGTCAAAAGAATTTGTCAATGTTGAAAAACAATGCCCCGATTATTGTACAGGCATAGGCGGGATGTTTGAAACCAGGTGTGTAAACCACCAGTGTAAGATAATAAAGAAAGAGCAGGCGACTACCCCAGAACAAAACGTTGGGCCTGAGTGCACTTCAGTCTCAGATTGCCAAAAGGGTGCCGACTGTTACAGGCTGCCCGGGTATGCAAAGCCCAGGTGTTATTTTGGCGACCCGTGCGAGTTATGCCCACCTGAGAAGGACTGCACAGTATCCACATCGTTCCCTGCAATAGTCAAGTGTGTGGAAAAGGATAGCAAGCCCGGTGAAGGCTTCTGCGGCTGGTCAACTGATGGGCCGTGCGAGAGTGATAAGGATTGCATACACGGCGGGTGCAACTCGCAAATCTGCCAATCCAAATCTGAAGGGATACTAGTATCAAGCTGTGAATGGAAAGACTGCTACAGGCCTACAACATACGGTGTGGTTTGCAGGTGCATTGAAGGGAAATGCAAATGGTCAAAATAAATAATACCGTTTACTTTTTTGCAAAAACCAAATAGGCAGTATGCAAAAGGCCAAAATGCGCGGGCCTGCACCCAAACTCCCTAATCTCATAATCAGTTACTGAGGTGGTAAGTGTGAATACTTTTTTGTATCCGGAATTTTCTGCGTTTAAGTGGAAGCTCTTCGCCTGCTCGATGTTAGGGCAGTAGCCTACTATGAAGCCACCGTCTTTTAGGTGCGTGCGCATCTTCCCAACGAGCGCATCTGAGCCCTTAAAATCAAGGAATATCATATCAAGATTGTCAACGTCGAGATTTTCGATTGAGCCGAGCCTGAGCTCAACATTATCAGTGTGCAGCCTATCAAGATTTAATTTTGCAGTTTCATAATGCTCCTCGCGGTTTTCGTATGAGTATACCTTCTTTGCGATGCGCGCGAGCTGCACCGCCATAAAGCCCGTGCCCGTACCAGCCTCAGCAACAACAGAATCACGTGTTAATCCGGTATATGCGACAATTATGCCAAAATCCTTTGGAAGAACAACCGCAGCACCGCGTTGCAGCTTCGTAAGGTCATCTGTAAGATAAGGCTTTATCGGATGCCTTTTTTCATTTTTCATCTGATTACCCTTTCACCACACCGTGCGGTACCATACGCGTAACCGCTTTTGCAAGCTTAGCGCCCACAACTGAATCTATAACATCATCAATATCCTTGTAAGCACCGGGCGCCTCCTCTGATATAACCTCCGTCTCGGCAGAGCGTATGTAAATGCCCTTCGCGCCAAGCTGCTCTTTCACTTTTGAGACAGGGTACTCGCGTATCGCCTCATGCCTGCTCATCACCCTGCCGGCACCGTGGCACACCGAATGGAAAGATTCAGCTGAATCTTGTGTGCCTACAAGAACATATGATGCAGTGCCCATACTGCCAGGGATTATTACGGGCTGGCCTACGTCACGGTATGCGGCAGGCACTTCTGGCCGTCCTGCCGGCATGGCGCGTGTTGCACCTTTCCTGTGCACCCACACATACCCTCTCCTGCCATCTTCAAGGAGATGCTCCTCGCGCTTGCCTATATTATGGCACACATCATAAAGCACTTCCATCCCTAACTCCTCAGGGTCCTGTTTCAGTATAATACCAACTGCCTCGCGCACCCAATGCGTTAACAGTTGCCTGTTCACGAATGCAAAATTGACTGCACAGTTCATCGCCTTAATGTAATCCTGGCCTTCTTTTGAGTTAACGTGTGCATACACGAGCTCACGGTCCGCTACTTGTATGTTATTCCTGCTCACATAAGAATTGAAGATGCGTATGTAATCAGATGCAACCTGGTGCCCGAGCCCGCGCGAGCCTGTGTGCACCATTATCACGAACTGCCCCTGAAACAGGCCAAACCTCTTTGCAACATCCTCGTCAAGCACCTGGCCAACTTCCTGCAATTCAATGAAATGATTGCCTGACCCTATCGTGCCAAGCTGCGGCTTGCCGCGTGATATCGCCATATCACTTACTTTGGATGGGTCGGCATCGGCCATGCGCCCACCCTCTTCTATGTACTGGAGGTCACGCTCCCAGCCATACCCTTCACGTATAGCCCACTCAACACCCTCAGTTAACACACTCTTTAGTGTTGCCGGGCCAAGGCGAACTTTGCCCTTTGAGCCTACACCTGACGGGCAGTTATCATAAATCGCATTGATAAGCGGCTTGAGATGCTGTGCAACATCCTTATACATCAGGTTGGTCTTGATTAGCCTAACACCACAGTTGATATCATACCCGATACCGCCTGGTGAGATTATGCCTTCCTCGTCACGGAACGCTGCAACACCGCCTATTGGGAACCCGTACCCTTCGTGGCCATCCGGCATTACATAAGCGGCACGCACAATCCCTGGTAATGATGCAACGTTACAAAGCTGTTTCAGCGTACGGTCGGCCTTCATCTTGTCAAGCATCCTCTCGGATGCGAACACCACTGCGGGGACACGCATGCCACCATAGGGTCGCATCTCCCATACATAATCTGATTTCTTGATGAATTGTGTTTCCTGCTCGGGCATGGTTGTGTTTTAGTGTATAAAGTATATTAAGATGGCGGTTTAATCATAAACAATGGTGTATACTGAAATTACAGTGCTGCTCGTCGTCGTAATGGCAGTTATGCTTCTAGGTATAGTGTACACCGCGCTCCACAGGAAAGGATGGCTTGAGGTTGTGGATATCCTGCTGCCTGAGCTGAGGGGGCTTGATGCGCGCAGTGAGATTGCATCCATTATTGTACACCCATTATTCTGGATTGTATCAGTGGCAATTATCGCGTTTTTCACAATCTCGCTACTGTTCAGTGTCAACCAGACAGGTATTGGGTACGAATGGCTCGTGTTCTCGTTTGCTGTTGTGATTTTCTTTGCGCTGTTTGACCCGTTAGTGATATGGTTCAGTGAAGGAAAGTACCACGAGCCGCTAAGGTTCGTATTTGGGGCAATGAGCTACGGTGCCGTGTGCGCACTCTTTGCGTTCTTCATAAACTCAATGGCTAATATATGGCTTAACATTGAATTTGGGGAAAGGATGGGATTACTCCTCTTAATAGCGACAGCACCTATCGTTGAGGAAGCACTTAAGATGGTTGGTGTGGTCCTCATCGCAGGCCATAAAAACTTCAAGGGGCCGCTGGACGGTATACTCATAGGGTTCTCGGTAGGCACGGGGTTTGCAATGATGGAAAACATATTCTATGCCGCCACAAAAATACCTGAAAACTCAATCGAGCTGTTGGTGTTTAGGGCATTGTATAACACGCTTGCACACGGTGCGTTCACAGCAATCGGCGGCGCGGTGCTTGGAAAAATCAGAGAGGTTGGCAGGGTACACTGGGTTGTGCGTATTATGGTACCTTTCTTTGTAGCTGCACTCACACACACCGCATTCAACGTGCTCGCAATCGTAGATATAATTGGTGTAAACTCGCTCGTGCTGCAATATTACATATTCAGCCCGATGATGGTTGTTGCACTCATGCTTATAATTACGATATTAATTTTCTATAACTGGTGGGACAGGAAGAAACGCATCTCTAAAGAGCTTGAAGCGCTCGGTGTCGGCATAGATTTTGATAAAGAATTTAGGAAACTGAAAGAAAAACAGGATATCCAAAAAACAGGAAATAAAAAATAAGAAGTTTGGCCGGGCTTACTCCATACCACCCATACCGCCCATACCACCTGCGCCCCCGGCACCGCCGGCTGGTGCGGGCGGCTTGCCCTTGCTTGCAATCACATCATCTATGCGGAGAATCATCTCTGCCGCTTCTGATGCGCTCACAATCGCCTGCCTTTTCACCTTCACGGGCTCTATAACACCTAGCTTCAGCATATCATTGATTTTGCCTGCGTGGACATCAACACCTGCCGATTTCTGACCCTCATTGTGCTTTGCACGGAGTGATACGAGCGTATCAATCGCATCCATCCCTGCACTTTCTGCAAGCGTCTTCGGGATAACTTCAAGCGAGCGGGCGAACGCCTCAACGGCCAGCTGCTCACGGCCGCCAATCTCGCGCGCGAACACGCGAAGCTTCTCCGCAAGGGCAATTTCGGTGCTCCCGCCACCGGTAACATACATGCCATCCTCGATCGCACTTGAGACGGCACCGAGCGCATCCTTTATTGCGCGCTCAACCTCATTAACCACGTGCTCACTGCCACCGCGTATGAACAGCGTGACACTCTTCGGGTTCTTGCACTCCTGTACAAACACCATCGCCTCGCCGCCAATCTTCTTCTCCTCAACCAGGCCTGCAAACCCTATGTCATCCTTTGATGCGTCATCAAGCGATGTTATAATCTTAGCACCCGTTGCACGCGCCAGCTTTTCCATATCGCTCTTCTTCACCCTGCGCACCGCTGCAATCCCTTTCTTTGCAAGGAAATGCTGTGCAATATCATCAATTCCTTTCTGGCAGAACAGGACATTCGCGCCGGTTGCTGCAATCTTGTCAACCATCGATTTGAGCATCTCCTCTTCCTGCCTGAGGAATGCTGTCAATTGCTCAGGTGCAGTGATTTCTATCTTTGTATCCGTCTCGGGCTTCTCAATCTCAAACGCAGCATCAACAAGTGCAATCTTTGCACCCTTGATAACCTTAGGCATCCCTGAATGCACAATCTCCTTGTCAACGAGGACACCGCGTATGAGTGTGGTGTCATCAGTGCTCCCACCCTCCTTCTTCTCTATCTTTACCTGCTCAATGTCAATATCAAGCAAAGTGCCCTTATCCTCTGCAACGAGCTGGATTGCATCGACAACAAGGTTTGCCAGGTGCGTCTTGGAAGTCCCAACACCGGCACTCTTAGAGCCAAGGGAAACCTCTGCAATCTTAACAAGCGTGGCCTTATCCTTTGGGTCAACCTTCTCACCGATTGATTTCAGGTATTCGCACGCCTTCTCGGATGCTGCCCTGTACCCCTTAACGATCGTGCTTGCGTGGATGTTCTGGTCAAGAAGGTCACCGGCGTTCTTCAGCAGCTCGCCTGCAATCGCCGCTGCGGTGGTAGTCCCATCACCAACCTCCTTATCCTGCGCTTTTGCAACCTCAACGACCAGCTTTCCTGCGGGGTGCTCGAGGTGCATCTCCTCAAGTATTGTAGCACCGTCGTTTGTTATTACAATATCACCGAGGTCACTCACCAGCATCTTATCCATGCCCTTAGGGCCAAGTGTCGTGCGCACCGCACTTGCCACTGCATAAGCAACTGCAATGTTCGTGCGCTGTGCATCACGGCCAATCATCCTGCTGGAACCCTCCGGCAGGATTAGTACTGGTTGTCCATTCATATTAGCTGTTGCCATAATCTCACCTCTATTTCTATTTTAGCATTACCCTCAGAATTATGCAATATAATTCGTGTGTGTATTCAAGCGCATAAGTAATAAATAAGTTGCGGTTGTGAGGGCAGTTTTTTTAATTTTCGGTATTTACAAAATATATAAAATATGCTGTTTTAAAAAAATGTGGGGGTATGCATGAAACGCGGCTGCATCCAGGATATAGATAAGGAGTTTGAGGCACTTCTCGTAAATATAAATAGTGTCTACGGGTTACCGCCTGTTGTCCCCAAAATAATAAGTGCACTGACACTGGAAGGGTGTGAGATGAGCCTTGAGGAGATATCAAAGAAGACTGGGTATAGCCTTTCTACAATAAGCACGAACGTAAAAAATATGGAAATGATAAACCTTATCCTGAGAGTGCCGAAGTCAGGTACAAAGAAGGTTTACGTACGGATGCATAAGAGCTGGCAGGAAGCGATGTATAATATGTTTATGAAAATGTATGAGATTAAGATTGAGCCCGTGAGGGAAGCCATCCCCGGCATTATTGAGAAATATAGCAATATTGCAAAGCGCGGCAAATGCGATGAGAGTGAGCTTGCGCAAAAGCGGATTGAGTCTTTAACTAAGCTCAAATCCGACCTTGAGTTCGTAAAGCAGCTTAAGGAGCACATAGAGAAATGCCGAAAGATAGGTAACGAGGTGAAATGAAGTGATGGGCGTTTCCAGACCCAAATCAAAAAGCCACGAAAGCATACTGCTAGAGCTATCAGACGTATCAAAGATTTATGATATGGGCGGTGGCAATACAGTAAAGGCGCTCAGCTGCATAAGTATGCGTGTGCATAAGGGAGAGCATATCAGCATACTTGGCCCGAGCGGTAGTGGGAAGAGTACACTACTGCATATGATAGGCCTACTTGACGTGCCAACAAGCGGGAGGATATGCCTGGACGGGCACTGCGTTGAGGAGCTAAGCGAGGATGAGAGGGCATATATCCGCGGTAAGAAGATAGGGTTTGTGTTCCAGACTTTCAATTTGGTTAACAGCTTGACTGCACTTGAGAACGTTATGCTTCCAATGATGATTTACGATGTGCCTGCTGCAGAGCGCGAGGAGAGGGCTATGAGGCTTCTTGAGCAGCTTGGTATGGAAGAGAGGGCTGGACACAAGCCGAATGAATTAAGCGGTGGGCAGAGGCAGCGTGTGGCAATCGCACGCGCACTTGCAAACGACCCGCCAATCATACTTGCAGATGAGCCGACCGGAAACCTTGACTCAAAAACCGGCCAGGAAGTTGTTGATATATTTGATGCCCTGCATAAAAAAGGGAAAACGCTACTTATCGTTACACACGATGAGGAGATTGCACACTGCGCAGACAGGGTAATCAAGATAAAAGATGGGCAAATCATAAGTGATATGGGCGTGCATGGCAGGAATGAGAAGTGCACATTTAGGTAATGCTTTATAGAGATAAGAGGTGTATGTTGTGAACAGGCATATGTTATGGATAATGGTGTTTTTGGTCCTCCTTTCAGGAGTGTTTGCTTCATTTTCTGTGAGCAGTATCACCATATCCCCACAGCAGGCTTCGCCTGGGCAGATGGGGACTGTTACGCTTGTCGTGACAAACGGCGATGCGCTAAACAGCGTGCAGGGGATAACAATAGAAATCAAAAGCGGCAGCTACATAAGCATGACAAACCAGGTTGTTGTGGGGGACCTAGGCCCTGCCAACTCCGTAACGCTCACAGTACCATTCAGCGTATCACAGGACACGCCAACTGGGATATATCCCATTGACCTTTACATATATGGGCTGTCAAAGGCGCCTTCCGGGAGCGGCACACAGACCGAGTATAAGCGCATTGTCACAACAATAAAAGTTGTAAAGCAGCCTGTGCTTCAGTTCTCGCTTGCAAGCAGTCAATTGAATGAAGTAAGCAGTACTGCAATTAATATAAAGAATGATGGCGGTACAGCTAAGAATGTATATGTAAGCATTGCGAATAATGATATAGGCTTTTTCAACCAGGACGTTGTGTATGCTGCGAGAATTGATAAGGAAGCAAGCATACCAATATCTTTAGATGCCAGGAATGCCAATGAAGGGTCACAAAAGCTGCTACTCAAAGTGACATATGAGGATGAGCTTGGAAACACATACACGGTTATGAGGGAATTGCCAATAACCATAAAGAAAGAAAGTGGGGATTTTGTGTTTACACAAACTGGCACATTGGTAACAGGAAAAGAGAGTATAGTTGAAATAAGCGTAAAGAATGAGGGTGACGAGGCGCAGGATGTCAGGCTGTCAGTACTAAGCGGCGGTGTGCAACTTATAGGTATAAGTGAAATACAAATTGGTACGCTCGGGCGCGGCGAATCAAAAACAATACGCCTGCCACTGCTTGCAAACGTTGAGCCCGGGACCACTTCGGTCAAGTTTGACTTAAAATGGATTGAGAACGGCCAGAGTAGGGAAGGCACAAAGAACGTCCCGCTTAAGGTAAGCTCCGATGCGGATGTTGGTGTATACCTTGAAGCAAAGCCAACACCTCTATACGCAGACTCGGAACACACAATATCCGTGACGGTGTCAAACCTGGGCTCGTACCCAATCAAGGCAACCACCGTTGAGCTTGAGGGGGATGGGTTTATCCTGCAGAGCATACAGCCAGAGCAGTATATTGGAGGCCTTAGCAAGGATGACTTCAGCAGCGTACAGTATAAAGTAAAAACACCCGCCACGGCAGGCACTTACCCACTGAAAATAACTGTGAGTTATAGTGATGCAAGCGGGGAATACAAAAAGAAAGTAGTAACTATCAATGCGGAGGTAAAACCTGCTACTGTGAACGGTAAAGAAGGGGTTGATATTACAGTGCTGATAGCTGTAGTGATTGCCGGTATTGCCGCATACTGGCTGCTGTTAAGGCCAAAAGGCAATAAAAAATAAACCCGCCTGTATGGCAGGTGTGCACAGGCACCTGCCAATCAATGGGCCAAAAGGTAATATGAAATGAACTTAATGGAAAGATTCGATTATGCACTGCATAACCTGAGATACAGGCAGCTCAGGACATGGCTTACCGTGCTAGGGATAGTGGTGGGCATAGCCACTATTATAATACTTATTAGCCTTGCTGCTGGGCTTAAAGCTAATGTTGAGAAACAGCTCTCAAGCTTTGACACGCGCGTGATTGTAATATTCCCAAGCAGCTTTGGTGGTATGCCTACTGGTAGTGGCGGGATAGGGTCTCTCATACCCACAATGGGCAAGCTTTATGATAAGGATTACCAAAGGATAAAAGGCATCCCCGGTGTTAGCAAAATTGCCAAAGGCATCACAAACAGGGCGCCTGTGAAATACCGTGATAAGATAATTACAACTACGGTATCTGGTGTACAGCCAGATGTAGTAACAGAGGTATCAACAATAAGCATCAAGGAGGGCAGGTTCCTGCAATCCTCTGATAGGGGAGTTGCGGTGCTCGGCCATAACATTGCGCACGATACGTTTGACAAGAAGATTGAGGTTGGCTCCATAATTGAGATTGCAGGGCGTAAGTACCAGGTAATAGGAATAATGGACAAGTCAGCAGGCACAATGGTGAACTTTGATAATGTGGTTTTTGTACAGTTTGATGAGGGAAGGCAGTTATTCAGTGATTTGCTGCTTCCCAATGAAATATCTATAATACAGGTACTCGTGGCAGATGGGTTTGATGTCCAGGAAGTGCGCGAAAACATCGAGGATGCATTACTGAGCTCGCACCGTGTCACAAAAGATGAGAAGGATTTTACTGTTCTTGATGCCAAGGCTGTTGGGAAACAGATTGATGATATAATAGGGATACTTACAATATTCCTCGGCGCGGTTGCTGCGATCGCGCTCGCTGTCGGCTCAATCGGCGTCTCAAACACGATGTTCATGGCTGTGATGGAGAGGACGCACGAGATTGGCGTGCTTAAGGCGATTGGGGCAACAAAGAGGGATATACTGCTCACGTTTATGATTGAGGCAGGCATTATCGGGCTGGTTGGTGGGTTTATAGGGGTACTGGTGGGCACATTATTTTCAATTTCACTTATATATCTAGGGATAAAAACGGTCGTCACAATTGAACTTGTAATTGGGAGTGCCGTGTTTGCGTTCATAATAGGGATGGTGGCAGGGATCATCCCGGCAAAGAATGCTTCAGAAATACCTGCAATTGAGGCGTTGAGGTACGAGTAAGATGAAAATAGCGGATATGTTCATATACTCAATAAAGTACCTGCGCACACAGAAGCTGCGCTCGTGGCTAACCATAATAGGGATTGTTCTAGGTGTTGCAACAATAATCGCGCTTGTATCTGTGGGGGACGGGGTGAAAAGGGATATAGATTCACAATTAGCTGAGATGGGGGATAACCTGCTCATAATAGTGCCGGTTAACATTGAGGGGGAATCGCTAACTTCTCTTATCAGGACATCCACAGCAGGAAAATTATACGAGCGTGATTATGAGAAGGCAGTCTCAACTCCAGGGGTCAGTAAAGGTGCGCGCCTGATAATTGGGAGAACAACAATATCATTTAAGGGCAAGAGCTTGACCTCACCAGTCTATGCGATTGACAAAGCGGCGTTTGATGCGTATCCAGAGTACCTAACAATAAGCTCCGGAAGGTACTACGAGGATTATGAAAAGAACGTTGTGGTACTGGGATATAAAGCTGCAAATGAGATGTTCGGCAAGGATAAGGTGTCTGTAAACAGCATCATACAAATTGGTGGGCAGGATTTCAGGGTTGTCGGGATACTTGATGAGATAGGCACTTCAATGTCATCGCAGGATGATTTTGCAATCTATGTGCCAGTACGCGCAGGTAGAGAACTATTCAAATCGACTGTGCTCCAGAACGAGATTACAATGATTTATGCACTTGTTGAGAAGGGATATGACATAAACGCAGTTAAGGAGCGCATAGAGGTACAAATTGATGCAAACCACAGGGTTAATAAGGATACGCGTGATTACTCGGTAATCACACCGGATTTCATAAGAAAAACGATTGATAATGTTACTGGGACCCTGACTTTATTCCTGCTGCTGATATCCTCAGTATCAGCATTTGTAGGCGGGATTGGAATATCAAACACGATGTTTATGAGCGTGCTTGACAGGACACGCGAAATAGGAGTACTCAAATCACTCGGCGCAAAAAGAAGAGAGATTTTGCTGCTATTTATTATAGAAGCAAGCATAATAGGGCTCATAGGAGGGCTCATTGGCACTGCGCTCGGCTGGTGGATTGCATCGTTTGTATCTTCATTTGGCATAAACACTTATGTCGACCCGACTTTTGTTGTTGTAGTGCTGATATTCTCAATGCTTATAGGCGCGGTTGCTGGGGTGATACCTGCATACAACGCATCTAAAATCCCTGCCGTCCAGGCGCTTAGCTACTAACATAAAGCAAGAGCACTGCATATGCAGTTGTTGATATTTTCTCGTTCTCAAGATGGTTATCAAAACTCGTTAGTTTTTTAATTAGAGTGTGCCTAAATAGTGGTTAGGGTATTAAGTATTATAGGTACCCCTACGCCGGAGTGGCAGAAAGCTGGTATGTTATGTGTTCACACATGGCATTACGGCATGCAACCCGGTAATGCGCTAGACTCGAGTTCCTGGCGCAAACGCGCGCACGGGAAATCTAGTGTCCGCAAGGACTTAGGAGTTCAAAGTTACCGCACGGCTCAGTTGCGGGCAATGAGAATCTCCTCTCCGGCGTGGTTTTTTATAGGTGGTTTAATGAAAGCTGTTTTCGGAAGAACTGTTTATACTGGCCGCGAGTCTGTTGCAAACACCTACGTGGTTTATGGTGATGATGGAAAGATTGTTGATGTCAGCGGGCAGAAGCCAAATTGCGAAGTTATTGGTGAGTATGATGTTATCACGCCTGGATTTATAGATGCACATTCGCATATTGGGCTTGACAGGGCAGGTGAGCCGTTTGATGAGTCCGATACCAATGATAAGATGAACTCACTAATGTTTACGCTGGATGTGTACGATGGGCTTATAATGGAAGACCTATCTTTTCGTGAATCTATCGAGTTTGGCGTGCTGTACTCATGCGTAGTGCCAGGGAGTGGAAATATCGTTGGCGGGAAAGGTGCCGTAATCCGCAATTTTGCACAATCAAAAGATGAAGCGTATATTAAGAGTGGCGGGATAAAAGCTGCTCTGGGCTGGAATCCTAAGAGCACATATGAATGGAAAGGAGAAAGGCCAACTACACGGTTGGGTGCAGTTGCAATGCTCAGGAATGCGCTTGAGAGCGGCAGAAGAATTAAGGAGCTCGTTGCGAAAGGAAAAAAAGAAAAGGAAGAGCTTGACCCTGCAGATGATGTCATAATTAGGCTGCTAAACAAGGAAGAGAAGCTAAGGGTACATCTTCATAAAGAAGATGACCTGAACACGCTGATTAGGTTGAAAAACGAATATGGGTTGGATGTTGTTGTGGAGCATGCAGGTGATTTTCACAAAAAAGAATCATTTCAGAAATTTACGAGAGAGAACATACCTCTCGTGTTTGGGCCAATCGACAGCTTCCCTTATAAGGCAGAGCTTATGCACGAGAGTTGGAGGAATGTTAAATACCTGATTGAGAGCGGTGTAAAGTATGCTGTAATGACTGACCATTCTGTTGTGCTCCAGAGGAACCTGCTGCTGCAAATGAGATTTTTCAGGAGGTTTGGGCTATCAAAGGAGGAATGTATCTCAAAAATCACTGTGAACGCTGCAGAGATACTCGGGGTTGATGATAAAATAGGATCCCTACAAAAAGGCAAGATGGCATCGTTCACCTGCTGGAATGGGGACCCTTTCAGCCTTGATGCCTACCCGGTGCTCGTATATGGCGAAGGAAAAGAGCTGTATAGGGATTAAAAAAGCAAATAATTGAAACCAATAATACAATAGTTGCTTTGATAAATGTCTTAAAAGATAAGAACTTGAAAGTAAAGGAGGCTTCTCTTGAAGCACTTGCTAAAATGAGCAGAAGTGAAGATGTATGTTATAAAGTGTTTAATGCTTTTAGAACTGGAAACATCAGCGCTTATTACGCGCATAGAATACTTGAGATGATTGAAGATAAAACTATTAAGAAAATGACATATGAAAACCCAGATACTACAAAAACACTTGAAGTAGTAAAATTAATCAAATCAAAAATACGTACAAGCATCCCCAAAATAAAGGCAAATCCACAACCAAGTTATTCTTCCGCTTAGTCCATAATTATACCCTATTTTATTTAGGATGCTTTTGTTTATGCAACAAGCTCATACTTGCCGCGTGATTTCTCTATCACATCCCCGTTTTCAAGCAGGAAGTTAAGCACACCTTTACACACGCTTTCAGCAAGCCCCAGGCTTTTTGAAAGCTCAGAAAGTGTGGCGCGCCTGTTTTCCATTAGATATGTGCGTATCAATGATTCAGCCTCAGCATACTTTTTTGATGTCATAATGTAATACTTGCCATCAAACCCCTTCATGCCCATAACTGCCCCTTTCTTTATTTTTTCCTGCAATGTCATGGAAATGCTGCGTGCAAGCTCATCGTTTGCAATTACGAGTATCCCTTCCTTTTCAAGCGCCTTTATGGCATCACCGACCTGCTTGTAATCCGGAACCTGCGGCTCAGAAGCCGAAACTGCAGAGAGACTTGGCTTTTGTGCAGGTTGATTTCTTAAAACGTGTGATGCTTTTGCGGCAGGTGCACTTACCTTGCCATCTTCAGCATCCTTTTGCACATACTCCCCTCCAATCTTCTCCTCTTTCTCCTGCTGCTCCTTATCCTGAATAAGCTGGCGAACAAACTTGTAAATATCTTTTGAGATTGTATAAACGCCTTTCGCCTGGTACTTCCCTCCCTTATAAACACTAAGTACACCTCTATCCACGAGCGATTTCAATGTTTCCATCTCATCTTCAGAAAGCATGCGAAGGACATTTTCAGGGATACGCTCCTCAAACTTCACTGATGTGATTTTCTTAAGCAATGCAATGTCATCTGCATTAAGCTCCACGGGCGGCATCTTAGAAAGCCCCAGTGAAGAGCGCACCTTCTCCTTAAGATGCTCACGGAACGATGATTTCCGTATCACTGCAAGCATTCCCTTCTCAAGCGTGATTATGTACACATCCTCGCCACGCTGGAAGCCAGCATTCTCAAGGTGGTGCTTCTTCACGAGTATTGCATACGTTTCTGCATCATAATCAACTATTTTCATTTTAAACGCCTTTGAAAAAAGATAAGATCCCTTTCCTTTGAATGGGTGCCTGCTTATTATCCTGCTTGCCCTCGCCCTGCTTTTTTGGCCTAACTGACAAGTCTGTCACTTCGGTGCCAAGCCCTGCCTGTACAAACACGCGTGCAGCAAACATATGATACATAACATCTGCGGAAGCAGCAGTGGCAGCAATGCCAGCTTTGGCACGTACTTTCCTGAGCGCACCATCAAAATCAAGGCCGAGGCTTGAGATATCACGAGGGAGCAGTACACCTGCTTTGACACCGCTTTCTGCGTAAAGACCGTGCACACCTGCTATAAACTGCGCACGCGCATCGTCAAGATTTTGTGTTATATCATGGATGTCTTTAATAAGGGTCATCTCAATTGAAATCCCAACCACATCATCTATTATTATGCGCTCATACCTCGGGTCATCAACAGCCGCTGCAATTGCACAATCAACAGCCGCGTACATGAGCGGGCGATCGGTATCAAGCAGGCCCATACAGCCCCGCGGGCTGCCTTTCCGGTCCCGGTAAGCAATGAATACACCGCACGGGCGAGAAAGCATTTGGCTGCGTAGGTTGGGATGTTGGATTACGTGCGTTGCAAAATAGTATGACAGTGATTTGCGGATTGATTCAAATAATGGGAAAAGGTCTGTTGGTGTGAGTTCATCAACGAATTCCTTTTGAGGCATAAAGGTAAGATAAACTGGCAAATATTAAAAGCTATTTGGAGGTGCTATACAACACGCCCCCTGATACTGCTGTAAAATACAAAAACAAATGAAAAATAGATTTTAGCCAACAATCAAATGCAGTAGGAAAATCGCAATTATTATGAACACCGCTGCGAGAAGCACGTGCTGCGGCTCAACCTTTACCCCGCCTGCATTCACATCATTGAACCTCATAAGGCCGGCACTTGATGCCGGTGTTGATATTGAGAACTTGCCCATAGTTTCACGCTCTAACGCACATATTATAAAAAATGAATATTTAAAAAATCAAATTTCACTTAAAGGCGCTGCTGTTCTTCCTTAAGGCGCTTAAGGCGAGCCATCTTCTCCCTGAGCTCCTGCTCAAGACTCTCTATCTCATCGTTAACCTTCCTCGCCTGCTCTTTGCCCTTCGCTTTTGACTGTTGTTTTGGTTCAACAAACGCTTGTGGGACGTTTGATGCTGGCGCCATCTCTCCAACAGCGACCTGGACTGAGCTGGCTGGCACACGAACTTCCTGCCTGCTCCTCTCATTTGCCTGCTCTGGAGGCACAGCTGCCGGGTGTGTGCCGCCCACCATATAAGTATAGACAACAAAGAAAACTGCTGCTGCAAATATCAGAACACCTAATATTGTCCAGAGCGGCATTGTAGCCTTGATTGCATCCGCAGGTGAGATCTCACCACTGAACGCTGCAAATATCGCACCCAGCATATCACGCTGCTGTGGTACACTTTCTGTATTGGTATTCGGTTGTGTTATATCCTGGCCACCAAGGTCGAGCGGCTTTACTGGCGGCTTATCAACCATCTGCACTTCCTTCACTGTAAGCACGTTAGTGCCTGAAACTACATACCTCGGGGATTTGAATATGTAATCACCGGGTGTGGCTGGTATAAGTGTAACCTTGCCGCCGTTTGTTGTAACCAATGATATATCCCTGCCATCGGGCATTACAACTGTTATTAGCACACCATCAACAGGGTTGCTGCGACTGTCAAGCACTGTGACCTCAACAACGTCACCCACGTAAGCTAAAGGTGGAAAGATGAACTTCACTAATGTTACGGTATCCTGTGGTTGCGGGTTTTGTGTCTGGGAGAGGATACCTGAATCTGCACCTGAAGTGTCACTGCTGGATGAGGTGGTTCTCGATGATGAGCCACCTTCATAACTCCTGCTCCTTGAATTGGAATCACTGTTCCGTTTTGATACTGTTATCAAGACAGTATCGTTCAGGCCAGCATTTGCAGTGTAAACTGAAGTTACCTGTGCGGTGCACGCAGATGTGCTGCTGAACACATTCCCCTGCACACTACCACAAGTTGTAGAGTAGTTGACACTTGAAGTTGCTTGCCTGTTACCGTATACATCAACGAGATATGATGTTAGCGTTACTGACTGGTCAGTGTATATCTGCGTCTGGCTGGCCTGCACATCAAGCGCACGCACCATACCAAAGTCGACTGTGAGTGTAGCTGAACCGCTCTTGCCACCGAACGATGCAGTTATCGTACGTGTGCCTGCACCTGTTGCAACCAGTACAGGAAGATATATGCTACCGGCACCATTAGAATCCCACGCCGCAGCATATGTAACATCCTCCGTGTGGCCATCATTATAAGTTGCAATTGCCTTTAGCGTAACTTCACTGCCAGCGCCAACATTCGAGTTTCCAAGCTGCACATCAACCGCCTGCACAATGGGGGTCATATCAATTGAGGTTGGCTCAAGTGCAGAGGTGAGTGATTTTACCTCGCCCGGAGCCACAATTACACGGTATGCTTGCTCTGTATGGAAAGGTGCACTAAACACTACAAAATAATCACCTGGAGAAACCTGGATATCACCAGATGCGCCATCAAAACGTGCAACAACCTCATTACCATCCTGGATTACACGGACCATACCGTTTGTGAGCGGTGCCGATGCGTTATCCTTCACAGATACACGAAGTGTTGCAAGCGGCACAAGTAACAGATTGCCCATATTGGTTACGCCTGAACCGAGATTAGCAGTAAAAATGCCATTAGAATAGCCAGCGCGCACCACGCGTATAGTTAAATGCCCGGTAACGTTCTGGATAGTAAATGTGCCGTCCTGTTCAGTCGCTAGCTGTGAGATGAGCACGTTATCTGTATCGTATACATAAACCTGCGCTCCATCAACACCTGCTAATGTAACCCCATCAGCAATCTTGCCTGTGAGCGTCCCTGCCATAAGCGGTGATGCAAAAACCACAATTGCAAAAACCAATGCTATGAGTGTGTTCCTGATTGTCATCATCATCACCTATACAGCACCACATCCTTTGCAAGCTCAGATGTAGGTGGCAGGTAGATTGTGTACAATGACCTCTGGTATGATGGGTGTGTAGTCTCAACCACATAAACACCAGAAGCAAGATGGAATTCATATGCACCGTTTGCCTGTGACACTGCCGTGCCTGCCAGGTTACCATTTCTATATGCTTTCAGTGTAGCACCATCAACTGGTTGCCCTGTGCTATTAGTCACTACACCGTATAGACGCGATAACTTTGTAAGCTGATAATCCTTAACTGTGGTGCCACCTGCCTGCACATCCACACCATACTCCCTTACAGGAAGATAACCTGGAGCGTTTACTATTACATCGTACGTGTCAGCTGGCATGTTAAATGTATACTTACCAGAAGCATCTGTGAGCGCACTGAACAGCACAGCATAATTCTTCATAACACTAACATTCGCTCCCTGGACAGGTGCGCCGCTAGCATTAGTTATTGTGCCTGTGAGCACACCGTTACCTGAAGGTTGTGTGACTGTAACATTTGTAATGTTTGAAAGCACATCGCATACTACGGTTATGTTATAGTTGCCAGGTGTTAATGCACTGAATTGTGCCACTGCACGGCCATCCTGCCCTGTAACCGCGGATTGCGGTGCAATGTTCCCGCCTGTTGCGCTAAACTGTACCTGCTGGCCCGCCATCGGTGCACCGTACTGGTCACGCACAGTTGCAGTTATAACACTGGAAACACCTGCCGGTACTGTGTCCGGGCTAGCCTGCACGACCAGTGATGTGGCAACAGGTGCAAGTGTTACCTCTATAATTGTTGAGTTTTGGAGCGTGCCAGATGTTGCATTAACCTCATAAGTGCCCGCCTGTGAAGAGTTGAACTTCACTTTTGCATACCCTGTTGAGTTTGTAAGTGCAGATTGTGCAGATAGCGTGCCACCATCAGATGCAAATGAAACCTGCTGGCCAGGAAGGCCGTTGCCGTACTGGTCCACAACACGCACAACAATCTCGCTCTCACCAACAGTTGATATTGTAGCTGGTGTTGCTGTAATCTGGAGCTGTGTTGGGACGGAGCCTGCACTCACATTAACTTCCACGGATGCAACAAGTGTGCCCACAGTTGCGTTAACTGTGTACAAACCTACCACAGGTGCAGTGAAGTATGCAGATGCACGGCCGTTTGCATCCGTAAGTGCCGATAACGGCGCTATCGTGCCACCATCAGATGCAAAGTTGACTGTGACACCGCTTATCGGCTGGCCGAGCATATCACGCACAGTTGCAGTAACCACACTAGTTTGTCCTGTCTGTATCTCAGCAGGAACCGCTGCAAGATCTAAAGATGCTGGTGGAATTACGTTTACCAATACTGAAGTGCTGTTGACAAGTGTACCCGTACTTGCATTAACCTGGTACACACCAGGAATGAGAGATACAAACTGTGCAATCGCAAGACCGTTTGCATCAGTGGTTGCTGATGATGGTAATATTATCCCACCACTTGCAACAAAGGATACTGGCGCGTTTGCAACAGGCTGGCCGCGTGCGTTTAAAACCCTTGCCGTAACCGTGCTCACCTGCCCTACAAGCAAGTTGTTTGGGATAGCGTTTATTTCAAGGACTTCTACCGGCACCTCCACCACAGTTATTTGGGTTGAGTTGCTCAGCTTGCTTGAGTTGGCAGTAACCGTATATACGCCAGCTGACTGGAACTGGTACTGGACAGTTGCATCACCACTGGAATTTGTCAGTGCGTGCTGTACCGGTAAGTTACCACCTGTGACCGTAAAGTCAACAGGAACATTAACCATTGGCTTCCCTTTTTCATCAAGAGCTTTTGCAGTTACTGTAACTGTGTCACCAACATATGCGGTATTGTCAGAGGTGGTAATAAGCAATGATGTCAAGATTGGGTCGGGTGGGAGTACAGTGAATGACCTCTGTACTGTAGATGATTGCAATTCACTATACGCTGTTGCAACAACATCAATTACACCGCTGTATACTGAGTTGTTAAGTAGATATTCACATACACTTGCACCGCATTGCTCAGTATGCACCGTTGCTCCATCTTGTATTATTACAAGTTCAATCTTATTCACACCTGTGTCATCAGATGCGCTCACATTAATCACGAACGGTGCTTTCAGCGTGCTGCCATCAGCAGGTGTAGGTACAACAAAGCTAATGAGTGGGGCCACATAGTCAAGGTAATAATTACGCTGAACAGATGCCGTGTTACCGCGTGTATCATTGGCGGTTGCAATAACCGTAATCGCCCCATCTGGGAACGTGCCGCCAGTAATCATTGCAGTACATATTGGAGATGCACACGCAGCAACAGCGGTTGTAGTTGCACCGCTTACAACCTCTATCAAAGTTGAGCTGTAATGCGGGTCTGATGCGAGCGTTGATATTATAAAGTCGCTACCAAGGTATGCACCATCCACAGGTGTTGGGTCAACAAACATAACCACTGGTGGGTTGTTGTCAAGACCGCGAAGTGTAAGGTCAAGTACTACGGGCACACCTGGTGTTATCATCGTACCCGCAGATGCCGTGTCATAACCTGGGGCTGTTGCGGTCACAAGGAACTGTGCCCCTGCAGAATCTGGCGCAACATTAAACCCGTAACGGCCGTTTGCATCTGTGAGCATGCTTGTGCTGTATGCACCATTTTCGTAAAGTGTTACGTTTACACCCTGCATTAAGTGCCCGCTCTCATTCCTCACAGTACCTGAAATAGGAGTCAAGACTCTCAAATGCATGTCAAGAGTGTATGCATTATCCTCATTATCCTTAAGCATCTCGAAATCCAGGACACGCTCACTTCTGTAACCGCTCTTGCTGAATGAGATGTTATACCTGCCGTTAAGGTTTACATTATCAATCTTGTAATCACCACTCGCATTTGTAAGTGCTGTGTAAGGCGTTCCCTCTATCTGCACTAATACGCCTTCTAGAGGTGCAGATGAGTAATACTCCGCAACACTCCCTGAAAGAGATACGTTTGGTATATACACTGAGAACTGGTCGTTATCAGTGATTGATGTGCCATCAATGTTCATGCTGTATATAACCTTACCCTCTGTTTGGCCGGTTATAACTACGATAGATGCGATACCATCTGCACCGGTGGTAACCTGTGCGCTTGATGGCTGCAAAGTGCCACTCACAACTTCATAGTTAACAGCAACACCACTTACCGGGTTGCCGTACTGGTCGGTCACATTTGCAAATAGCACGTGTGGGCTGTTTACAATAGCGCTCGGCCCTTCAGAAAACGCATCTATCTTTGCTGCCGGGCCGTTCACAATTGTTACTTCTGTGCTTGCACGCACAGACCCTGAAGATACTGTGACCTTATCAACACCAACCTTTTGTGGTGCAGTGTACAAGCCGCCCTGAGTTATTGTACCATTAACGGCGGACCATGCAAACACCGCGTTTGGCACAACGGCGTTATACTCATCATACAACGTTGCAGTAAACTGCCGCGTGTCTCCAGCCACAACTGTTGGTGCAACTGGGCTTATTACTATGTGATCTTCCCTGCCGTTCAGGACAGTAACCTGTGCACTGCCACTGACTGGCACTTGCACAACAGATGCTACTGGAACACACATAACACCTGAGCACTGTGGTGTAACCACCACCATATTATAAGATGTAGTTGCTGTTACCACAGTGTTACCTGGCCTGTTCGCAGTAGCTACACCTGCACTGTCAACACTTGCAACTGCCGGATCACTGCTCTCCCAGCTAACAACCGCATCTTTTATCTCGTTTCCATACTTATCATAAACGTATGCCCTGAATTTCTCAGCATCGTGAACGTTGAGTGTCCTAGATTGCGGCGAAACCACAACCGATTCGGGATTATCAGGGATAACATTGAAATAGTACTCGCTCTTCTGAGCTGGACATAACAGTTGCGGCTTTGTATCAACCGCGAGGCGGCCGGTACCCGCTATTGTCCCAACTGGAACAGAGATTTCAGCTATGCCGTTAGCATTTGAATATGCTGTTGTCTCAAACACCTTACCATCAGGCTGTATATACTTTACAATAACCTCTACATCACTTTTAGTATTGTTATACCTATCTGAAGTATTAACAAGAAGGTAAGCGTCACTACCTACCACATATGCAACATCCGGCTTTGAAACGCTTAATATGTTACACCTGCCAGGTGCCACTGTAACTGTTGCTGTGGCAGTCTTGCCACCGTACTCTGCCACCAAAGATGTTGTGCCAACCTTTACACCTACAAACTGAACCTGGTTGGGTGTTAAGTAATCTGGGTATGAGAGTATGCCTATACTATTATTAACAAGCGAGAATGTTGGTTTAGGAACCACCGCAGAGCCATCAGGCGCATATGCACTTGTATTAAATATGTAAGGCACACCTGCCACGACTTTTACGTTATCCTGCTGGAAGTATAAAGAGGATACCTGCTTTTCACAGTGTGCTGACGGGTCGAGCACAACTGCAACCTGCAAATTGTTCCCTGAGATGTAATAAGTGCCCTGCGGCTGTGCACTAGTAAACCTAAATGTACACACACCGTTTGAGTTTGTCTTGCACCCGAGCCCAGTATCTATGTAGTTACGTGCGTACACCTTAATCTGCTTGTTGGGTGCTGATGTTACCGTAACATCACAATACCTAGGGACAACTTGCGGGTAGACACTCAAACCGCTCGGTGCGGCCTGGATATTGCCTGAGCTTATATTATATATGGTATCTCCCTTTATGTTCACTACAAATGCAGATGCAGATGCAAGAAGGAAGATGAGCCCTATGATTATGATTGCCTTGTTATCCATTTACGCTCACCACCTGAGATTAAGAGTAAACAATCCGTTTACCCAATAGTTAGTGCCTATCTTTTCGTAATCAAGATGTGTTACTAGGTACCAACTATCATTATCACCACTAAGCATCTTAGCGTTTACAAACAAGCCGGCACCACTGATATATTTGATGGTCTCCCAAAGTTGGCCGGTATGCTCAACACCATTCTTGTCAACATATGTCCCATCCTCGCCAAACAAGAACCTTGTGTAAGATGCATATGCCGGAATGTATACCGCACCTACGTTGAGCCACTTATAGGTTATTGAGCCACCTACCTTGCCTGCTATTATTTCCCTATCATTCGGGTTGGCATTCATCTTGTAATACTTGCCTCCAAGTACAAGGTTCGGGTATACCCCACTATCACTGCCATATGCTAGCGGGATCTGAAGCCATGCATCCCAATCACTAATCCTATATTTAGCACCTATCGAAGTGTCCTGCGCTTCCTTTAACAAACCGCTCGACTCAAAAATCAGTGGATATTGGCTATTTGGATTCCAGTACCTCAATGCAAACTCGGTTGGTGTTTCACTCCAGAACTGGGTTGCAAGGCTCAGGTTAAATACCGGGTTATTGGTAAGCAAAAGAAGGCCCATGTTTTCCTGCTCAAAAGAACCATTCATCGTTAGAAGTGCGTGAAGGCTTGTATTATCAAATCTGAGCAGGATACCTGCACCCGCAAGCGATGAATGCCGTGTGTATACCGTACTATCAAAGCTGTTAAAGAGATAGTAATTGCCATTATATCCGCCCATCACTGAAAGGCCGAAGTGTGGATTACCAAGCAGTGCACCCATCACAACAGGAGTGGAGCCGCGTATACTCTTTAAGTAATTATTACCCCTGTATGGACTTAGAACGTTTGAGTACCCACCTGACATTGGTATTGACAGCTCAAAATACTGCGATTGCGGCACATTATTTACAGATTCGTTTGAAGTGAGAGGGCTCTCGTTCTTTCCGCTATTATCATTGGCAGTATCAACCATATTTGCATCTATAACCTTTGCACCTTCTTCATTTGGTTCATTGGTTGATTCGGTTGAGATTGGTTCTTTGTCCACTCCTGCCTTCTTTGGTTCAGCTGTGCGCTTTATTATTACAACCTGTGGCTCATTCTTACCAGCATTCTCTCCGCATCCCTCAAGAGGAACCCCTTCCTTCCCTGCCAGGTCACAAATATTGCGCTCGTACTTCTCTTTGCTTACCTCTTCAACACTAACATTTGCCTTGCGTTTTTTACCATCTTTTTTGATGACACTACTTCCTTTAGATTTGCCACTTTTTTTATTTGCGGTCACCGCTTTTTTCTGGGGTGCACCGCTGCATTCATCATTACAATTGCACCAGCTTTCAAGCTGTTTCTTCAGATTTGATAGAACCTCTGCAAACTTCTTCGGTTCAAGATTCTGCTCTTTCACAATGCGTGCAGCTTCACGTGCGAGCAGAACACCTAAATCAGATTCACTGATTTTGCCACGCTTATATGAGACATATGCACTTTTTAGGTCTTCACTTAAACTTACACTGGGCGCACTTTCTTGCACTTTCTGTTCCGGCGGTTGAGCCTCGCTCACAATTGGTGCCGACGGTGCTTCTGGCATCTCTTGTTTCTGTTGTGGTTGTTGTGATACTGGAACTGAAGGTTCACCTGGTATATCCGGAATATCCTGGGCGCGCGCTTCAGAAGATAAAAACAGCATCGTTGCAATCGCAATGCCGTAGAATGCGTTGCGCATCACACGTGGGACCTTGCGCACCCACGATTCATTGCGTTTCGTGGCGACTACATCTTTCAGAGTATCAAACTCATTACCTGATGCACTGTTTGCAGAAACCATTTTAAGCTCGTGTGTTTTCATTGAACGAGTCATACATTTTACCCCCATCTATAACTAACTCTAACGTTTTGGGAATGTCAGGGTTTAAAAATGTTTCTATTTTCCAAGCTCGTGCACGAGAGAATCCGGGAGCACGCGTAACAAATCTGTGGGAAGGTAAAACGGCCCGTGCAATTTCCCAAGAGCGGCACCTGCATGCTTTACAGCTGCTGCACCTATACACGCCGCATCAAAAGGGGTGAGACCCTGCGCAATGAGAGAGGCGCACACGCCTGCAAGAATATCACCCGTGCCACCTTTTGCAAGGTAAACTGCCTTGCCGGAAGCATCTTTTATTTCTTTAACGCGCTTACCATCTGAAACGTAATCAACTGGGCCTTTAACGAGAAGGTTGGACTTGATTGAGAAAGCTGTTGTCTTAACTGAAACCTGTGTAGGTGTATCACTAGATGAGATGAGCCCAAACTCTTTTATGTTTGGGATTAGAAGATCCTTGGATGAAAAATCTACTCTACTCGCACAATGTAATGCATCCGCATCGAATATGAAAGGGAGATTTTTATGTGCATTGTACAGCTCAACAACAAAATCAAACGACTTTTTCTCACGGCCCATACCGCCGCCTATGAGCACTGCTGTAACATTCCGCTTTATTATGCTATTAATTTCCTGTAAGTGTTCTGTACCAAGCACATCGCCTGAAAGCGGATATGCAATAATATCTGGTGAGTGTGACACCGCAATATCTGCTGCACGGTGCGGTGCCGCAATTGTCACTACATCAACACCGGCAATGTATGCGGCAAGCGCGTTCAGTAAAGGGGCACCTGCATAATATTTTGACCCGCCAACCACTAACAAATGGCCATAGTCATATTTGCGTGAAGAAAGTGGCCTGTGTACCATTTCGCTGGGTTTGCGGGTTTGCGGGTCTGCCATGTTTAACTATATAAGGATAACTCATATAAATAACTCTGCAATTGGGCCCGTAGCTCAGCTTGGCCAGAGCGGCGGACTTTTAATCCGAAGGTCACGGGTTCTGTGTGGCAGTTGCATTTCAGCTGTTATGCGCCCAAAAATCCCGTCGGGCCCGCTACTTAATCCTGCCATATGAGAAGTAAAGCATACGTGCCCACGTAGTTTAACTTGGATAGAATGAGGGCCTCCGGCTGAAAGGCCACGCTGTTTGGCTTTCAAGAAGCAAGCCTTTGATCTGGGTTCAAATCCCAGCGTGGGCGCTTTTTTTATATATAAGTTTTTAAAATATACTCCTGAATATAAAAACAGGTGATGATGTGCGATTTGCTATGTATATGCTTGCGGCACTTGTTCTTGGGTTTGCCCTTGCGTTTGCGGGCTTCCCGGAGGAGCTGAACAACATATGCGTTGATATCAAAGCGGTAATGCCACTTCTTGCGTTTACACTCCTGGTATTTGCAGGGCTGATTTATGCCGGCGGGCAAGTGCTTGGGGCAGAGTTCAGGTCAAGGACGAATGTATGGGCTACAACGATTGCCATAGGCGCTATATTAGGGCTTATCATTGCGTTCAGTGCACCCTGGATAGTTAGCGTTGTTGCAAACGCTGCGGGTGAAGATATAGATTCATACCAGTACAACTGCAAGGAAAAATTGTAAGGAGGGTATGAATGGACCTAAATGAAACGCTCGCATATGCAGCGCTGGTAGCAGGAATATTCCTGATGATATTTGCTACACAGTTCCAGCCATTTGCATTGCTTGCTATTATTGCTGCAATGATGGGATGGTTATTTTACTCGCGAGGTAACATATACGTTCCTTTTATTACGAAGTTCCAGAAAGATATACGTGTCAAATATGGAGTTGAGATACCTGCGAGCGAGGATGCAGTTATACGACAAGAAGGTGACGAGTATATTGCAAGCGTGTTTATGAGCGTTGATGTTTATGAAACAATGACAAACAAGAGTGAAGATGAAGTTAAGGATTATGCACAGTATTTTGAAAGGACGATATCTAGCATCAAGGACCCTGTTAAAATATCTACGGTGCTGTATGAGCGTGACATCAGCAAGTACGTGCGCGCAATCGAAGATGAAAAAGCCAAAGTGGAGAGTGAAATTGCAGCAGAAAGGCAAAAGAAAAAGGTTGATGAGAGAGTCGTAGAGGTCCTGGAAAGAAAAAGGCTGATGTGGGATAGGATGCTTGAATCATTATACAAATCACAAAACAGGCCGCGTGCAATCATGTATATTCTACAAACTTCCGCAAGGGGCGCTTCAAAAGAGGCCGCAGTGAATGCTGCAAAGGTACGCGCACGTGAAATCAAGGCCACATTTGGTGGCGGCATGTCGGTCCGCGTTGATGACTTAACACATAACAGGATGAAATCCTGCTTTGATTGGGAGTTTATGACTCCTGAATGGTGATAATTAATGCCGAAAATACCAAAATTGTATATGACTATTGGTGTGGCGTTTGTAGTGCTTGTAAGCCTGTTTATTTCATTCCAAGGAGGGTTACTACTATTTATAATTGCATTGCTGCTAGCCATAATTGCAGGTGCATACTTATACGCAGATTACATCCTTACTCCTATATTCACTAAGATTATGAAGATAACTTACACAAAGGGTGACTATATCTTCCCACCTGGGCAAGATGTTATAATCAAAAGGGCTGGGAGCAAGTTTATCGCTGCAAAGTATATGTTGGTCAACATACCTGAGCGTGAAGAAATTGCCGGCAAATCCGAAGAGCGTGCAGAGGTCTACCTGCGCGACTTTGAAACTGCACTCGGAGCGATAAATTCGCCAATGAAACTCAATCTTGTTCTCTCATCTAAAGATATCGCTGCATACAGGGAAAGCATACAGGCAAAAGTGTATGAAGCAAGCCTAAGGATTAAAAGAGAAATGGAGAAAGCCGAACCGGATGTTATCAAAATAGACAAATGGCAAAAAGAGAAAGAGATAGGTGAGAATCTGCTACGCAGGCTTGCAAGTGGTGTCAAGCCGATGGCTGCTGTGATGTATGTTATGACAGTTGCAAAAGGTATTACTATGGATGAGGCACGCGATAAGGCGCTCAGCCAGTCAAAAGAGATTAAAGCTGTTCTTTCAAACAGCCTCAACGCGGAGGTTGTTGACTTGGTTGGCGAGGATGCCGAGATGTGCCTGGAATGGGAATACGCTATCCCAACGAGCTATAACGAGCTTGTTGAAAAAACGGGATGATGCCATGGGAATAATCAAGGTAAAAAACAAAAAGCTTTACAGCTCGGATATTGCAAGCAGGGGCATCATAACCAGGCCTCCTGAACCACCAGCAGAGCTGGTAACAGGCGACCCCGGAAACTCAATATATATAGGGAGGACTGCAACGTTTAACGAGCCGTTCCACTGGAGCTATACGAACGTTACCAACCCGCACATTGCCGTGGTTGGGATATCCGGTGCCGGTAAATCGTATTTCATCAAAACATTCCTCACGCGGGCCTCTTTCGTGTGGGGCACAAACGCGTTAATAATCGACTGGGCAGGGGAGTATAGGGAGTGGGTGAAGCAGGCCGGAGGCAAAGTGCTTGCACTCGGTAAGGGGTCCTACCTCAACCTGCTTGACCTTGCAGGCATGAGGCCTCTTGATAGGGTTAAGCAGATTTCAAGGAGCCTTGAGATATTAACGGATATAGGCAATTACCCGGAACAGAAGAGATTAACCGAGGAAGCCATCGAAAAGGCATACATAAATAAGGGATTCAAGATGTCTGAGCGCAACCAGAAGGATGCGCTTGGAAACATTATGCAGCCACCCACGCTGAAAAACGTTGTTGAAGTGCTTGAAGAGAAGCTGGCAGCGGGGACTTACGAATTCCCAGTTGAGCTAGAGAATGCAATATACAGGCTGAAGAAATTCACTCGTGAAGGTGAAGACTTCTTTGCACAGCCCAGCACTATAGATTTAGATGCGCTTATATCTTCCGGGATGGTTGACCTAGACCTGTCAGGGCTTCCAGATGAGACGATGCGTGCACTAGCCGCACTGAGTGTTCTGCAATTTATCAAAGAAAAAATGAGATTGGTGGGTTGGGAGAAAAGCAAGGGTATCAAGCTTATTATTGTGCTTGATGAGGCTTGGAAGATTGCAAAGGAAGAAAATAGCGATGCCGTAATGATAGTGAGAGAGGGTAGAAAATACCAGTTTGCACTACTGGTTGCATCACAAAACCCGACTGATATAAGCGAGGCAATATTCTCTAATGTGGGAACGACATTTATACTGCGCGTAAAGTTTGAGAAATTCCTTGATTATCTCCAAAACTCGCTAAACTTCAGCGATTATATGCGAAAGCAAATCGCAAGGCTTGGTGTGGGGCAGGCAGCTGTAAACATGGCATTGCAGACCAGTACACCTTACCCTGAGACATTTCTGCTATCAAAAATAGAAGGTGAGGAGCCGGTTGTTGAGTACTTCCTTGATGTGAAGCCTAAATTGGTTGGAGAAGGTGATATTGTGGGTAAGACACTTTCATTTGAGCGCGATGAGCTGCGCAAAAAGCTCAGGATGTTCGGGCTGGCGGATGATAAAGTTGAGGAAATCACTTCGCTATTTGACAAATCCAACAGGCATATGGATGTTGTTGATTTTGTAATAATGATGGAAAGGTACGATGTGGACCGGAATGATATAACTGCATTCCTAAAAGACCTTGGCGTGGAAGACAGTGTAATAATCAACATATTCTCAGAGGCAGACTATAAGAAGCTTGGCATAAGAGGGGAAAGCACGGAGGTGGAATTAGGTGGCTAAAGAACAGAAGGGGATTCTTGCATCATTTCTTGGAAGCGGAAAAAGTGAGAGTAAGAGAAAGCAGCAAAGGCATAACAAGGCACACATGGCGCGTGGGGTGTGCATATACTGCGACAAGGCAGAGGATACAAAGCCAAAATTTGTAAGCGGCTACCCAATAAAGGAAGATTATGTAATTGCCGCTATAAGATGGGTTAAGAGAAAAACGCATACAGAACAGGGAAATCCCCTTGTGGTATGCGAAAAGCATATAGAAGAACACCTGAAAAAACGCGGTGGCTTTGAGCGCTCGCTCATAATATACGGAGGGATTGGTATATTC
Source organism: Candidatus Micrarchaeia archaeon (assembly GCA_038874595.1). Lineage (GTDB taxonomy): Archaea > Micrarchaeota > Micrarchaeia > CAILAH01 > CAILAH01 > CAILAH01. The sequence goes on along the minus strand of JAVZCB010000003.1, from coordinate 90,718 downwards.
ATGACGATGTTGCTCCTTGTTATGAATTTATCAATTGGGTCGCTTGTTGCAGGCCTATTGTTTCTCATATTTCTCTTGGCAATAGCACATATGAGATATGTACCAAAGACAGAGGGGATATAATAATGTCAGCTGACAAGAAAGAACCAGATGTCGTGATTGAACCGATGGGGGCCTCATTTAAGTTTAGTGCGAAACGTAAAGTCCCAAAAGACCAATTGCTAAGGATGGTTGACAGTATTCCTGATGCTGAAGTTGCCGAGATAAAGGATAGTGTCGCAATAATCAAGATTGACAGCAGGGACATAGATGGTGTGCCGTACCTATTCAGCATAATGTACCTCAATCCTGATAATATAGAAGTGGTATACACTATAACCCCAGAAACAAGCATGCGTAAGAGACAGCTTGAGTTGTTAAGGTATACTTCAAATGTGCTAGTCCTGCTTAAAGATGCATATGAGGTAGACCTTGGAAGCTATATGCAGGTTCTTGATATATTCCTAGCTGAAATAAAGGAGTTTGCCACTTCGGATTATGAGAAACTATACACGAAATACGATGCGCTGCTAGCTAAGATTGAGGAAGAGCAGCTTCTCAATGCCAGGCTGAAAGAGAGCAATGAAAAGCTAAGCAAGGACCTGCTCGAGCTAAGGGATGAACGCAATGAGCTCAAGCTTAAGATCGATGAGCTTGAGAAATTCTCTGATGATGCGCTCATGCTGAAAATACAGGATTGGATTCGTGAGCACGGTGGGGAAATAAACATTGGCGATTTTTGCAAGATTTACAAACTGAGCGAAAGCAGGGTTGAGCAGGTGCTCAATAAGATGGTCCGTGAGGGCTACCTTGAAACCGTTCGCTAGATGACTGAGGGAAAGATATGGCTGAAGGCCGAAAATACAGGTTCCTGTTGCGAAAGGAAGTAAAATATGTCAAGAAGTTTACACCTGCAAAAAAGAAATCGCTCGGTATTGGCGATGCAATAAATATTGTGTTAGCGACATTGAAAACAAAAGCACAAAAGCAAGATGCAAAAAGCGTGCAGACACTTCAAAAGAACAAGCCTGCTGTAAGGGGTGCTTTGCGGCAGGTGTTTATGTACATCGGCATATTCATAATAATGCTGGGCCTGCTTATAGGATATATCTTGTTCACTATTCAGGGTGCTGGGATTGAAGCACGGTTGCCTGAGAAATCTGTCAGCCCGTACATAACGCTTGAGGTTAAGGATTACGGTATCGCAAACATTAAGGAGCATAGCAAGATGACACCATATGCTATTGTGGAAGTCAAAGGGAGTGGGGTCAAAGAGGTTGAGTTATTCATGGATGCTGCGGACGGCCCGCTGCCAAGCCAGGTGTATATATTAAACTCCCGGCGAGAGCAAGCGACATACTATGATGAATTTAAGAAATCACTTGGTACTGAGCTTGGCGGGTATGGCATTGTAGTTAATGAAATCTACCTTGATGAGCTGGAATCGCTTCCAAATGGCACTAACCCACTCGTTATAGTACCAACGGGTTATATCCCATCTTCGCTCGCACTGACAAGTAATGAAGGGAAGAGCCTAAGAGAGCTTGCACAAAAGGGTGTAACTATACTATATATAGGGTACGGGTTCAACCAGGGCATAATGGATGAGCGTAGAGGGAGGCTTTTCCCAGGCAATGATTACTCTGTATCCCAGGTTGCATCAAACCTTGGGTTTGATATATCAAGCACTGCACCATCGCTTTCCGGATTGGGATATCTTGATATTGCACGTTATTCTGTAACTTCCAAGGACCCACAAAAAACCCAGGTAAAGCTGATATATGGGGGCATATCTGTAATTAACTGGGGCGGGCCGGGCTATCTTATTATTGTTCCAAACACGCTCGATAGTGGTTGGAAAAGTGGAAAAGAGGCCGGCAAGGATATATCTAAGATCATAATGGATAGCCTCTGGCTCAAAGAATATGGCAAATTCATAGGCACCAGCCCGGCAGATTATGTTATACCAAGCGAGGGCCAGGCTGCATATGATACGCTTTACACGCTTGGAAAAGAGGCAGTATTCAGCCGGGCATACGTGCGCATATTTGCACGCGCATATGACCAAAACAATAACATTGTGGATGCACAAACAAAATACCTGCGCGTTGACCGCGTGCAGAAGGGCACTGCTGCAAACAACCTGTACACCATACCACAGAAATTAAGCGGCTCAAAACTTGATATAGAAGCATTCTTTGATGAAAGCTCGAATGATTTCAGGCAGCCTACACCTGTGTGGATACGCGTAATCAATTCGAGCAATGAGATTGAAAGTGAGGCGTTGTTTGGGACACAGTATATTCTCCCAATAAAATACACGCAGAGAGCACAGTATGATCCGCAGCTTAGACCTGGAAAGTATATACTACTCCTACAAACACCAACGTCACCACCAAGAACGCTTGCGTCATCGATGCTTATAGTCCCAAAAATAGATGTTGTACCGGTAAGCATAGATTGGAAAAAACAACAGTTTGTATTCACGCTTGAGTCGCCAGAGCTCGGCAGTGCTGTTGCACAATACACAAAAAACCTTGAGAACACATACGTGGTCATAGATGGCAAATACAAGATAAAGTTATCTTCCGGTTTAAGCGGCAATACGCCAGTTATATACTTTAAGGTTGATGAGCCTCTTGAAGAGGGTAAGCTGCATACGTTCAAGTTTGAGCTGGTTGATGGTTTGCAATACGATGGAGTATCAAATATTGTCAGGATGTATTATGAGCAATGGTGGTTCTGGGCTGCAATAATGCTCACGGGGGGTATTGCATTTATAGGCATAATGTTCCGTGCACGCGAGAAGGTAAGGTATGCAATTGATATACCTGAATTTGAGATAAGAAAGAAAAAGAAGATATTCATAAAGAAAGAGATGGTTCTTGAGCTGTTTGACAGCATAAACAAGGATTATGGCTGGAATTATATGCCATTAATGCTCAAGGAGCTTAAGTTAGGGTTTAGGAAAATTTCATACCTGGGCAGACCAATACTTATAGGAGATTATAATATGCAGATAATACTTGACAAGCTTAAGTTTGAAGGGCTTGTTAAGGAATATCTTGATTTATATACTGTTTCAAGATGGGAGCAGGCAAGCGGGTTTGACTACAAGTACCTCTCAGTATTCAGAAGAATAAGGGATATTCTTATTAACAATGCAATACCTTTCACGCACCTTAATGAAAGGAAAGATTGTGATGTCTACATAAAAAGCAAGCGTGGAAACTTCAAGGTTGTCGTTGGTGAAGGCGCACGCCTCGTCGACCGTATAATGCAGGCAATCGGCGGTAAGGAAAAAGTTATTGTTGTGTTTGCAACAGAAGAAAACAAGGACAAGTTTATTGAGAGCATAAGCGATTATGGGGCGAACGGAGCATCCATTAAAATTGCAATGCTTAATGGTAAATTAATCACAATGGCTATAAAAGAGGTTGCTGAATTCTTAAAATAAGTTTTAGCTGCGGCTGAGAAGCTCTTCGTAAAGTTTTCTCAGCTGCATTGCTGTCTCCTGGTTTGAGTACTTGGCAGCTGTTGCACGTGCACCATTTGAAAGCTGTTTCCTTTTGCGCAGCGCTTCAATTGCATTTTCAGCACAATCATCTGGATCATCAGGATTAAATAATGTCCCATTTACACCCGGGACGACTATCTCGCTTATTGCAAGGTAGTCAGCACCGCATACTGGAAGACCGCTTGCCATTGCCTCAAGGCCACTCAGGCCTTGCGTTTCAAACTTGGATGGGAACAAAAAAACATCAGAATTTTTGTAGAGAGAGGGGATTTTATTCTCAGGCACAAACCCAAGAAAACTGAATTTGTCAGACACCTTATGCTCATCTACAAGCTTCCTGTAATACAGCTCTGCCGGGCCCGTACCTGCAATTACAAACCGCGCATCTGGTATCTCACGTGAGATTTTCTTTGAGGCCTTAATCAGCACGTCCAGGTTCTTCTCAACCACGAGCCGGCCAACAAAAAGAAATACCTTATCATCCTCCTTCAATCCAAAATCCTCACGCCCAAATTCAGCCTCCCGAACGCTAAACCTGTCAATATCAATGCCGTTAGGGATTGTCCGGACATTCGTAAACCCATTCTTTGTTAATAAATCAGTAATTACTTGAGATGGTGCAATTGTCACATCACATTTGTTATAGTACCAACGGAGATACTTCCAGGCAATCTTCTTTGCAATGTCCTGTATTGCTGAAGATGTTGAGATGTAATGCGTAGCATATTGAATGAGTGTATGAAAAGAACCAATAAATGGGAGCTTGCGCTTGCGCGCAATACGCTCAGCAGCAATCCCCATTGTTCCCATACCATGAGAATGCACAAGCTCAATCTTCTTTGAATCGATTATTGATGATGATGGATAGGGATTTATGGCAAAACGATAGGATGGGTAAGGCTTGAATGGTATTGAATCATAATAAAACACAAACGGGTCTGTGTTAGACTGGATAAGCTGTTGGGTACCACATGTAAATACGTATACATCATCACCCATCTTTGTGAGCTGCTCACGTGATGCAAGTATGCTTTTCACAACACCGTCAACATTTGGTACGTATGTTTCGGTGTAATAGGCAATGCGCATTATCCCGACCTGTGCAAAGGCAATACAAATATAAGAAAGGAAGTAAATAATTAAAAAACACGTTTATCTATCTAGCACATCTTCATCAGAATTTTCTTCATCAGAATTCTTAAACTTATTAAGGACATTCTGGAACAATTTATATTTCACCTTGTAATACTCCCATGCAGCCTTTTTCATCCCGTCTCTGCGGTTACCACTATTTTTATCAAACGCTATGCCATAAAGATAGGCAAGGTTTCCTTCCTCAAAAACATCAGAAAATTCTTTCTGGCTCTTTGGTTCGGAGATTTCCACAACCTTTTTATCAGTAATTTTCTGGACAAGCAGCTCACCGCCCATCTCAATCACAAGTGCTATCATTACAGGGTCATCTTTGTCAATACCGCTCTTGAACCATGGCCGTATCTGCTTCCGGTATAACTCATTCTCAGTTTCCAAACCAATACCATTGAATATCCTGTCAACTTTCGCCATAAGCTCTACTTTAAGTTGGGCATATTTCTCATTGTCACCCTTAAGTGCGGATATCCTTGCAAGCTCATCCTTAAGTTTCGAAAGCTCATTCTCGCAAGTCAGAAGTGATTGTGCAAGCGGGCCGGTCCTGCCACTGCATACATTATCCAAATCAATGTTTCCAGAAACTTTCTTGTAAACAACCTTGGATGGCGGGCACTTATTATTGTTAAGTGCTGCAAGGCACTCCTCAAGGGATTTCTTTGTTTCTGGGTCCTCAATCCTCTTCTCAACAACCTTTGGCTCGATATCACCTTCACGCGACATAAACGGAAGCATAAGCGCAGCACCTAGAGCTGCTGCTGTTAAGAAACGCAATATGCGCCTCCACCATTTTTCCTTGTCCTTTAGAATTTTTGATGAGTCAATTTCATTATCCTTTTTGAGCATCTCATCAATAACCTTTAAACAATTCAAATCATCTTCAGTCTTTACAGGCTTTGACATAATTTCTTTCTTTGCCGCCTCAAGCGTACCCTTAACTGCACCCTCAATGTTAACATCGCGCATCTTGTCATCTTTCAGGTAGGGCTCTGCAAGATTGTAAAACGCAGAGCGCAGCCATTCCTTTCTTGAGTGCGATTCTGTCGAGATGACCATCTCGCCTATCTCGCCAACCCTTACAAAAGGGTTCCTCTTCATAAAATAGCGCATCGCCTTTGGATTAGTTTTCATCATCTTTGCAAGCTCGCGCCCTTTTTCTTCATTTTGGGTTTCGCGCATAAGCGAATATCCAGGTCTTTTCTTAATTGTGCTCATCGTTTACACACCTATGATTAAATCTGTAATTACTTTTGCTTTATTTTGGGTTTATATATTTTTCTATTCTCCTACACCGCACCTTTGAACAGCTTCTCATAAAAACCAATCGTGTCATACACTTTTTCCAGGGCTGCCTTTGGGTTCCTGCTAAGCATATGCTCGTCAACTTCCTGCAGCTTTGATATGACTGGAGAGGTATATGGATCATTTGTCTTTTCGAGCTGCGACCAGATATAGAATGGCTTGTTCACACCAACATAAACAACCGCTGTGTCAAACATTTGGTATGCCATATCAAACATAAAGCGCTTAACACCCCATACGTACGCCTCTCTCAAAAGGTCAACCAATTTCTCCTTGCCCTTTATTTGCTTTAGAGAGCTGCCAAGCGCTTCCAAATCACTTTGGAACTTTGCAAACCTATCCCCCTCTCGTATATAATTATCCATGCATCTCTCCTGCAGCTTGAGCAGCCTATTGTATATGTTTATATCAGAGAGGTACGCATCAACCACTGTTCCAGGGTTATTAGTTAGCCATTGTGCAAGGGATAACATCTTGCGGTGTATATACATATCACGCATGCCCCGCAGCAGCATCTCACGCTGCAAATTATAGTTCTTTATATTGCCAATACTATCCAGGCGCATCTCCAAGCGCCTCTTTGCAGCATATAATATAGAAGATGCGGGTTTGAGGTGCATATTCATTTCAAAATCATTTTCTGCAATCTGCGCACTCTTTATATAATAAACAGCTTTCTCAAGCTTTGCCTTCGAGAGCACCTTATAAAAGGAGCGCGCCTGATTCATTCCGCAGATTGTCCCTACAACAAAAGATTCTGCAAGAGATAAATCCTCTTCGCACTGCTTTGATTTTTTATTGTGCCTTTCTAAGAGCATGATTGCATTTGATATGTACTCAAACAATTTTGCGAGCTTTTCCTTCTCGATATCATAACTTTCACGAATGTGCTTAACCAGCCTGACTGCTCTTAGCACATCAGCAGTAATTTTGATTTGCTTTGTATTAGGGCCTATATGTGCAAGATAGCGCTTTTCAAGCAGGTTCAGTGAACCGCCAGAAGATTTAAGCGAATCGTGCTTCATCTTAAGACGCACAAACCCATCACGGTTCTTTACCACCTCAACCTTCAGATTCTTACGAAGGTATGTTGGAAATACATTGCCGTTTTGATCTATCAATGTTACGCGCATGGGTGCATTCAATTATTTCACACTTATAAATATTTTGCTTGCGTGCAGGCCATTTTTTCGCAAGCTACAATTTTGTTTTTAAAGTTTCAGAACGCGGGTAGAAAAGCTTATAAACCTAGACTTCTTAAAGTTGAGATGCCATAACCCGGCTAGGCCGAGATGTGATACTCTTTCTATGAGGCCTGCTTCCATTGTGGCGCATAGGCCGCACATGCGGCGACTTGATGATAATCCGAAGATGTGTCGGGTTAGATAGAGGCTTCAAGAGAGGCTTAAAGAGCAATAGGCAAACGTGCACTGTGCTGAAAGGCACATATGTACGGTAAGATACTACACGCAAAGTGGTATGACCTAGATGCACCAACACTGGTGCGAATGCCAAGACCTTAGCAACTCCAGTTGATCCTGCTGGAGGGTACTGCTATCGGAGTTCGACTAAGCCATGCAAGTCTACCCGTTCACCTGGACGAGTGGCAAACGGCTGAGTAACACGTAATCAATCTGCCCTAAAGAAGGGGGTAACCTCGGGAAACTGAGGATAATACCCTATAGGTGAGAGACGCTGGAATGCCCTCTCGCTCAAAAGGCACACGAATTGGAGTGTGTCCGCTTTAGGATGAGGTTGCGGAGGATTAGGCTGTTGGCGGGGTAACGGCCCACCAAACCTATAATCCTTAGGGGCCATGTAAGTGGGAGCCCCCAGAAGGGCACTGAGACAAGGGCCCTAGTCCTACGGGATGCAGCAGGCGCGAAAACTCCACAATGCACGAACATGCAAAGCGAGCTTTGCAATTTGCACTTGCTTTGCAAGGTGCAAAAGTGTGATGGGGGAACTCCGAGTGGTCTCCTTCGGGAGACCTTTTGCTTAGTCTAAAAAACTAGGCGAATAAGGAGTGGGTAAGACCGGTGCCAGCCGCCGCGGTAATACCGGCACTACTAGTGGTACCCACGCATATTGGGTCTAAAGCGTTCGTAGCCGGCCTTGTAAGTTGCTGGTGAAATCCTTCGGCTTAACCGAAGGGCGGGCCAGTAATACTGCTAGGCTTGGGAGTGGGGGAGGTCAGGGGTACGCCCGGGGTAGGGGTAAAAACCTGTTGATTGCATCAACAATTTGCAATCCACGGGATTACAATCCGTTAATCCTGGGCGGACCAGCAGTGGCGAAGGCGCCTGACCAAAACACGTCCGACGGTGAGGAACGAAGGCTAGGGGAGCAAACGGGATTAGATACCCCGGTAGTCCTAGCTGTAAATGATGCAGACTTGGTGTGGCAGCAGCTTTGAGCGGCTGCCGTGCCGTAGCGTAGGTGTTAAGTCTGCCACCTGGGGAGTACGGCCGCAAGGCTAAAACTTAAAGGAATTGGCGGGGGAGCACCACAAGGCGTGGAGGCTGCGGTTCAATTGGATTCAACGCCGGGAATCTTACCGGGAACGACGGCAGAATGAGAGCCAGGCTAAAGACCTTGCTTGACAAGCCGAGAGGTGGTGCATGGCCATCGTCAGCTCGTGGTGTGAACTGTCCGGTTAAGTCCGGGAAATCACAGAGTTTGAGATAAGGTTTGATGGGGGGAAATTATGAAAATAAAGCTAACGCCAGAACTTGCATATATAATAGGTATGTGGTCTACACGAAAATCATGGGTAGGAATCGGCGTGCGGGGGCTTCCGCACGTGCGTGAGCATTTCATAAGCGCAGTTATAAATGCAGGGCTTATGCCCGCAAGCAAGATACTGCTGAGCGGGAAGAAGGCATATTTCTACCACTCAGGGTACAAAAAATTCTTCTCAGAGGTTGAGAAAGAAATGGACCTCAGGTTCAAACACAGGAATGCATACAGCGCCGCATTTGTTGCGGGCGTGTTCGATGCATCAGGATTTATTGATGAGAACGGAATACCCAGGATGTTCAGTGTCGGCGCTGATAAGCAGATGCTAATAGAGCGCCTTGGGTTCAGGCTCATCAAAGAAGGCAAATACTTAATTCCATCCCCTCCCAGAGAATTCCTCACTTTCATCAAACCCCACTCTCAGGCTATGTGGTCCGGAAACGAGCGAGACCCACGCCCTTAGTTGCGATTCTTGGATTCGTCCAGGAAGCACTCTAAGGGGACTGCCTGCGTTAAGCAGGAGGAAGGAGTGAGCGACGGTAGGTCAGTATGCCCCGAATTTCCCGGGCTACACGTGGCCTACAATGGTGGGAACAACGGGTTGCAAACCCGAAAGGGTGAGCTAATCCCTGAAACCCCATCCCAGTGCGGATTGAGGGCTGTAACTCGCCCTCATGAAGCTGGAATGCCTAGTAATCGCATGTCAGCATCGTGCGGTGAATACGTCCCTGCTCCTTGCACACACTGCCCGTCAAGTCACCCAAGTGAGGTTCTAGTGAGGTAGCGGTTCTTGCCGTTATCGAACTAGAGTTTCATGAGGGGGGCTAAGTCGTAACAAGGTATCCGTAGGGGAACCTGCGGATAGATCACCTCCTAACAAGAATATACGTGTTAGGTTGTAAGCATATTTGAGATCTTCTAAGGTTGCAAGGTCAGAGTTTGTAGTATTGCCTTTTTGCTCAAGCTAAATCTCTTGAAGCCTGTACAGGCACGAGAAGGAAACACCAAAAAAGCGGGAGGCCGCGAGTTCAAAAGCACTTTTTTAGGAAAAAAGTGCTGGGCATCTCGCTGAGTCCATCCTGCAGGTCACGGTATCGAGAAACGTGACGTGCTCAAGGGCTCATAGCTCAGTCCGGTAGAGCGCCCGCTTTGCAAGTCGCTTTTTTGGGATGCCTAAAAAGCGACACCAAAAACTACGCTTTTTTGGGAGTTGCAACCTTCGGTTGCAAATTGTGTGCTTCACACACAACTGCCTAAAAAGCGACACAGTGAGTTTCCTTCGTTGAGTGCTCACATCTTCCCGAATGGGAGGATGGAAATGAGGTTGAAGTGCATTTGGCGAATATCTATTGTTTAAGCCATACAGGGGATGGCCTGGTTCCGGCTTTGGGCCGTGGCAAGCTGCGATAAGCTCGGGGTAGGTGCATGCGACCATTGAACCCGAGATCGCCCGTTGCCCAGAAATGGGCTGTAACCCCGTGAATTGAAGCATCTTAGTAGCGGGAGGAAAAGAAAGCAATTGCGATTGGGTTAGTAACGGCGAGTGAACGCCCAACAGAATCAAACCGAACTCCCCGAGGGTAACTTCGGGGCGGATGTGGTGCACCAATTCTATCCAGTACATGAGCTGAAGTGAGATGGAAAGCTCTGCGATAAAGGGTGATAGCCCCGTAAGCGGATTGTGCTGGAGGAAGGTGCAAAGAGTACGGCTCCCTGAGGGAGTCGGAATATGGGGGTACCAACCTCTAAATCTAAACAGATGCCGGAGTCCGATAGCGGATTAGTACCGTGAGGGAACGCTGAAAAGCACTCCAGGTAGGAGGGTTAAAAGAGCCTGAAACTGTATGGCGACATGTTGGCAAGGCGCGAAAGGGTAGATCCTTATTGAAGTGACCACTCGAGAGGGTGGAAACGAAATGAGGGGACCAGTGTCTTGTCTTTCTTCTCGAAGCAAGAGCCAGGGAGTTTGCAGGAGTGGTGAGCAGAAATGCGGAGCGAAAGCGAGCCCACGCAGTACAAGCGAGGTGGGGCGTCTGAAAAGGCGTTAATCACTACTGCAAGACCCGAAGCCATTGTGATCTATGCGTTGGCAGTGCGAAGCCGGTCTAAAAACCGGTGGAGGCGCTCAACTAGTGCTAGTATATCTGCTTAGGTGACCGACGTATAGGGGTGAAAGTCCATTCGAACATGGCGATAGCGGGTTCCTTCCGAAGCATGTCTCAGCATGGCGCACCTGGAGACTGAACTAGTGGTAGAGCACTAATCGGGAAACACGGAGTCGAAAGGCTCTACTTCCCTTTTAAACTCCGAACATTAGCTCGTCGTAGAAGGGTGCAGTCGGGTGCCCTGGGGTAAACCCGGGGGGCGTGACGGGAACGACCGAGACTTAGGTTAAGGTCCCCAAGTGCTGGTTAAGTGCTAAACGCTAAGGAAACCCCTCTCACAGACAGTTGGGAGGTAGGCTTAGAAGCAGCCATCCTCTAAGCAACGCGTAATAGCGGACCAACCGAGAGGGCAGTTTCCGAAGATAAAGGGGCTATACCAGCCACCGATACCTAGGAGCGCACACTCTGTGTGTGATCTAGTAGGAAGGCGTCGGCACGGTGCAGAAGCAGGGCCGTGAGGTCCTGTGGAGCTGTGCGGAATGAATATCCTGGTGTTAGTAACAGCAAATTTGGGTGAGAATCCCAAACGCCGAAAGGGCACGGTTTTCTCCGCAACGTTCGTCAGCGGAGAGTTAGCCGATCCTAAGCTGTAGGCCAATCACCTTACAGCGAAAGGGAAACCGGTTAATATTCCGGTGCCTTGCAGGTAGGTGCGGCAACGCAAGATCCACTCATGACACTTGCGGCTAGGCCGAGCAGAGGAGACTCTGTCTAACTCTCATACAACCATCGAGACTCATTATGAGGAGAAGTGGTTGAAAGTGAGGAATGGTCCCCGTTTGGGGATTCGGTTGAGGCCATGAGTCCACGAAAAGTGAGCGGATAACGACCCTGCAAGATCGTACCTAGAACTAATACAGGTGCCCCTGGCTGAAAAGGCCAAGGCGTGGCAGGAGAACTCGGGTAAGGGAACTCGGAAAATTAGCCTCGTAACTTAGGAAGAAGGGGTGCCTGCTGTTGTTGCAGAAATGTTGCATCAGCAGGTCGCAGTGACAAGGGAAGAGCGACTGTTTACCAAAAACACAGGTCATTGCAAAGCCGTAAGGCTTAGTACAATGGCCGATGCCTGCTCACTGCCAGTACGTGAAAGCCCGGTCCAACGGGCCTAAGCGCTGGTAAAGAGCGGGGGTAACTCTGACCCTCTTAAGGTAGCGTAATACCTCGCCGCTTAATTGGCGGCTTGCATGAAGGGCATAACGTCTCTTCTACTGTCCCTACCCGGGACCTGGTGAACTCATTACTCGGTGAATATACCGAGGTCTTCCAGTGGGAAAAGAAGACCCCGTGGAGCTTCACTATATCCTGTTGTTGGGTTATTGTTTCTGTTGCAGAGCGTAGGTGGGAGACGTCGAAGCGCAGCTTCTGGGCTGCGTGGAGTCAATCCTGTAACACCACCCAACGGAGACGATAACCCTTACTTCATCCGAAGGACAGCTGCAGGTGGATAGTTTGGCTGGGGTGGTACGCCCTCGAAAAGGAAACAAGGGTGCCCAATGCTCGACTTAGGTGGGTCAGAAATCCACCGGTAAGGGACAAGAACAAATGTCGGGCTGACTGTGTTCCTAAAAGCGTGGAACGCAGGGGCGAAAGCCGGGTCTAGCGAACCTAGGCATTCCCTTTTGGTGAGGGTCCTAGCTGTCAGACAAGTTACCCCGGGGGTAACCGATTGGTCGCGGGCGAGAGTACATATCGACCTCGCGGTTTGATACATCGCTGTCGGCTCAGCTCATCCTGGTGGTGCATAAGCCGCCAAGGGTCGGGTTGTTCATCCGTTAAAGAGCTACGTGAGCTGGGTTCAGTACGTCGCGAGACAGTACGGTGGTATCTACTGGAAGTGTGATTATGCGTGAGGGGAAGGACCATTTAGTACGAGAGGAACGATGGCTCGGAGCCTCCGGTATACCGGTTGTGAAAAGCACTGCCGGGTAGCTGCGCTCCAGGCGGATAAGACCTGAAAGCATCTAAGGTCGAAGCCGCACCCGAAACGACGCAGTATGGGCGCCCGTAACAGACGGGTTTGATAGGGCAGGGATGTAAGCTTAGAGCTTCGGCGATTTGCGAGTCCACTGCTACTAAAGCCCTTAACAATAGTTCTATGCCAAATGCACTTCCTTAAAATTTCCATCCTTGTACTTCTTTTCTTTTAGAAAAAGAAAAGAACTACACTAGAAAAGAAAACTTATATCTAGAAAAGAAAGCTTGTTTTGGTTTTCTAAGTTTTAGGATTCTTTTCTTTTAGAAAAGGAAAGAACCACACTTGTACTTTTTCTTTTAAAAAAGAAACCACACTAAAAAAACTTTACAAAAAACACTAAGAAATTATTTAAAAGAAAAACCAAGAATCAATAATTTAACGCTTTTGCAATAGCAACTTCGCCTTGAGCTCGCTTATTACATTAAGCAAATAAGAAAGTATGCCACGCTTGTAAAATACATACAGTAAAATAGGTACGTAAATTATTGTAAACACAGGCAGCAAATATATTGTATAGTTTGTAGTCCATGCCCAAAGTACAGATATTAGGTAAATGAAAGGAAGAAGGTCTTCGAGCACCTTCCCCAGCTCAAGCGCTTTTGAAAGATACATCAAAAGTGCAAAATTAACAAAGTAGGAAATTGAGGTTGCATACGCTACGCCCGTTAAGCCATACCCTTGCTGGATTAAGTATATATTAAGAATGAGGTTGAGTGTGGCCGCAACTAATGTTGAGATTGTGATTAGGTTCTCTTTGCGTTTTGTAAGTAAGTAATTTGAAATGGGGTTTAAAGTTACATTGAAGAATGATGCAACCGCAAGCACACCTATTACCGGGATCGCATCACTAAATGCTGGTATAAAGTAGTTTATTATATACGGTGAAATTAGAACTATTGCAATTATAGGAAATACCATCAGATACGAAGATATGCCTGAGAGCATATCCAAATATCTTTTTAGTTTTGCTTCGTCATCTGCGGATTTGTACATCCTTTGGCCTACCGGGATTACAGTTGAGCCGTATGTGCCATAGATTAATTGATTAAGGGTGGTTGCAATGCCATATATACCCAACGCTGCAGGGCCAAGCATTACAACTGTAATTAAGCTGTCAACCTGCGCGTAAATAGTGCTCGCAATCGATGTCATAAAAAGGCGCAGGCCCGCTTTAAGTGTTTTTATGAAATCGTCCCATCTCTTGAATATGTAATCCCACTCGAATGAAATATTATACTTGCTAAATGCTTTTCTGTATAGCATATACCTAATAAAGAGCGCTATTGAAAGGCCTAAGACCGCACCAAGAAAACCAAAATAGTATGCGAGGAGGACTGTTAGGATAAAATCAAGAAAAACTTTTACCGATTCAATCATACTAGCTTTTTTAAACTCGCCTGCCGCATGCAAAAAATATGCTAGCGGATTTGTAAATAACAAAAAAATAGACATCAAAATCAAAAAGATTAGTGCAATCCTAAATTCAATAGGAAGATCCGCAGATAATATATATAGAACTATTATTACTGTAAGTAGTAGAGAAGTGAAAAAACTCCATGACATAACAATCTTTTGGTCTTTTATAACATCTTGTGTGTTCCTGTTGAGATTTTTTGTAATTTTTCTATAAACCTCGATATTGACACCGAGAGGCAAGTACAAACTATAACCATTTAATACTAAAATTATATTTCGAAGGCCCATCGCTGTTGGACCAAGCAAAGATGCAAGAATAAGTTCTCTTACAAAACCGAAACTACGCTCGGCAAAAAATGTAAACGTTGTGAAAAATGAATCTTTTATAAGCCGACTCACATATCTAATTAAATCATGAAAGTTAAAAAGCTACTTAAAAGTCTGCTTTTTTAAAAAAGTCATTATAAGCTTCGGTAAGCATATTACTTATAAAAGAATGCTTGTTATCAAAACAGCATTGTTCTCTCATAACCTTATGATAAAGAATAGATAATGCATTTATTGCTTTCTCCTTATCACTTTTCTGGTCTCTTGTGAATTTGGCGCTCTCCCAATCGATTATTTGTATTTCACCTTTCTTAGAAACAATAAAATTAACTGCTCCCAAATCACCATGAGATACCGGAACCCCTACGCGTGCAGATTTTTTGTGAAACTTGGCAACCTCTAAAATTGCTCTCTTTAATAACTTTATATCCCTTGTGATAGCAAATTCATCCAAGAGATTATTGCCTTCAACATACTCAATTATCAAGCATGTTGGATTATCTGAATAAATCGCTTTCTGATTTGTAACACCCAATGAAATAAGCCTCGATAGTTTCTTGTATTCTGAATTAAGATTACCACTATACCCCCATCTAGGGAATTTCGTTATGTACTTTCTATTACCAACACTTACAATACATACAATCCTACTCTTGTCATCTCTTTTTGTATCACCAATTATAGAATAATCAAAGTACTTTGATTTAAATTTTGACCACACAACTTTTCCTATTTTTTCCTCGATTGGATTCTTTTGCTTACCATAAATTCTTATTTCGGCAGGCATCATCCTTTTAAATAAAGGGCTAAAAGCATGCGCCAGCCAGACAAGAAAACTTTTTCTTGCAAAAGAACCGCTATATCTTGGTATATAAAGATCGATGGGCGCAGAAAATGGTGCAACATATTTGTAACCCCTCTCATGTGGCCTCCTAAAAACAACATATCTATCATAACTACCAAAAATAGAAACCTGACCAGAGGGATTAATTCCGTAATATGAAATCTTGTTATCTGCAACCTCAACCAAAACGGTATATTTTATATTTCCTATATCAATCTTGCTTTTCGGCACATTCACCAAAATAAGATAATCAACCTCTTTCTCATTATGAGCAATTTTTCCGCCGTATTTTTCTATAAAGTTACATATAGTATCATAATCCTCCTTCGAATAAAGCAATACACTTTTATCCTTAAGATCCAAAAGACATAACCAATTATGATAGCCCGGATACATACATCTCAACTAATCTTTAGTATCATTCACATAAAAATATAGGTCTACCATCCAAATTGTGCTTAATAATCTTAAGATCAAGTGGACGTATAATTTTAATAGAAGGATAATGTTCTGAGAGCATATCTTGTATGTATTTAACAGGGTCTGGCAACATAAATGCCAATCTTTTTTCCCATCCTGCTTCGTATGGAACGCCCATTTCAAAGTAAAGTCTTTTGCTATTCTTAGAAATAACATCAAGAATTGAATGCGCAAACTCTTCTCCTTGCTCACCGTCCCACCCATACGGCCTTGGATAGTACTCTTTACTAGGAAGGATATGGTGCATCGTAGAAAAGAAAATGGTGAAATCAAATTTGCCAAATTTATTTATATTTTGAGGAGTAATAAACCCGTTGTAGAATTCAATATTTTCTAAAGATTTCATTCTCTTAATCATATTACATATTTTAACAAGTTTTTCATCCCCCTCTAGACCAACACCTCTTTTTACTTCACCAGCCAATGAAAAACAGTAATATCCTAAACAGCTACCTAAATCTAGGAAAGATTTGCCTTTAAAATCAACCTCATATTTCCTGATTAATTCTAACCTAGGTGCTGGATCACGATAATATGGAAAATTCTTAAATTCTTTAAATGGTATGCGTTGATAAATTATAGGGAGATTTAGCAATTCTTTTCTTATTTCTACCATTAACGCTTTGTCTGGTGCCTTTCCTTCCGCATCCCCTGAAAGCATATCTAAAGCACGGTTTATTCTATAGAGTATATTGTTTGCGAGCTGTCTTCTGTTCACGTATAGTTAAAGACAAAAAAGCATATAATCTAATGCTAAATCTATGGCTAAATCACCGGTCCTCGTATAATTAAACCTTAAAAAGTGTTATAATTTAATAATTGCATAGTGGTGGTTATGGAACTCGACGGAAAAACAATACTGCTCACTGGTGGTACAGGCTCGTTCGGCCAAAAGTTTACTGAGATTGTGCTAAAGAAATACAACCCTGCCTCGGTTAGAATATACTCAAGAGGGGAACACAAACAGGTTGAGATGGAAAGAAAGTTTAATGATGACAGGCTGAGGTTTTTTGTTGGGGATGTTAGAGATAAGGCCAGGTTATACAGGGCCATGAATGGTGTTGATATCGTGGTGCACGCCGCTGCGTTAAAGCACGTCCCTGTCTGTGAGTATAACCCTATTGAGGCTGTAAGAACCAATATTGAGGGTGCAATAAACGTGGTTGATGCTGCAATTGATAATGAGGTTGAGAAGGTAGTTGCAATTAGCACTGATAAGGCCGTCCAGCCAGTAAACCTTTATGGGACCACAAAGCTTGCTGCTGAAAAGATATTTATACAAGCAAATGCATACAGTGGAAAAAGGAGGACCAGGTTCTCGTGTGTGCGTTATGGTAATGTGGTTGGCAGTAATGGCAGTGTCATCCCGCTGTTTCTAAAACAAAGGGAAGCTGGGGAGATCACTATAACTGATGAGAGGATGACGCGGTTTTGGATAACGTTGGAGCAGGGGGTTGAATTAGTATTAAGATGCATCAGGGAGATGAAAGGCGGTGAGATATTCGTCCCAAAAATACCTAGCGTGAAGATAACTGACCTTGCAGATGTAATGGCGCCAAATGCAAAAAGGAAGATAATCGGTATAAGGCCCGGTGAGAAACTGCATGAGATGCTTATTAGTGTTGACGAGGCGCGGCATACTATACTCAAGGAAGACTATTTCATTATCGAACCTGAATTTTCATTCTGGGTTTCTGAATCTCACGAAAAGCACAAGCATCTCCCAGATGGGTTTTACTATTCAAGTGATAACAATGAATGGTGGCTTAAAGGGAATGAACTTAAAGAATTTCTGAAAAAAGAGGGATGGCTTTAATGATACCTTATGGGAAACAAACAATTGAGAAAGATGATGTTAGTACGGTAGGTACTGCGCTTACAGATGAGTACCTTACAACAGGGCCTAGAGTAAGGGAATTTGAGCAGAAAATTTGTGAATATGTAAACTCAAAGTTTTGTGTCGCGGTCAACTCTGGGACAAGCGCGCTTGATATTGCTGTTGCATCTTTGGGATTGCCCCCTGGGAGTGAGATTATTACAACTCCTTTTACGTTCGCCGCATCTGCTAATTGTATTCTATACAACAATTGCAAACCTGTGTTTGCTGATATTAACCCACAAACATATAATATAGATCCTGAAGATGTAAGAAAAAGAATAACAAGCAAAACGAAAGCAATAATATGTGTTGATTATGCTGGCCAGCCGTGTGATCTTGATGAGCTCAAAGAGATTGCTGAAAAGCATAATTTATACTTAATCGAAGACGCGGCACATTCTTTAGGTGCGGAATATAAAGGTAAAAAGATTGGAGGCATTGCTGATATTACGGCGTTTAGTTTTCACCCGGTAAAGATTATCACAACTGGAGAGGGAGGAGCTGTTACAACAAATGATGAAAAATTATACCAAAAAATGAAATTGCTAAGAAATCACGGGATAGATAAGACGCCTTCAGAGAGGGCAGATTACAGGTATGATATGAAAATTCTTGGAAGGAATTATAGGATAACTGATTTTCAGTGTGCGCTCGGGATTTCACAGATAATGAAAATCGATAGGTTCATTGAAAGGAGAACTGAGATTGCAAATAAATATACGAAAATGCTTGACGGTATCCAAGGTATAAAGACACCTTACATTAAGAAAAATGTTAGGCACGCATGGCATCTCTATACCATCTTGGTAAAATCAATTGAGAGGGATAGGTTTTTTGGTGAGATGAGAAATAGAGGTATTGGAGTAAATGTGCATTACATTCCTGTTTATAAGTTCACGTATTACAAGCAAGTGTTTGGGGGGATACGGTTGCCAAACGTGGAAGAGATATCATCAAAAATAATCAGTTTGCCAATTTACCCAACACTTAAAGATGAAGAATTGGAGAAGGTTGTTGGTTCCATAAAGGAAATTATTGGGGGTTAGCATGAAAATAAAAATAGGTAATAGATGGGTTGGTGATGGTGAGCCAGTATTTACTGTTGCTGAGATATCATGCAACCATTTGCAGAAAAAAACGTATGCCCTCAAGCTGATAGAAGAGGCAAAAAAAGCAGGGGCTGATGCTGTTAAATTCCAAACATACACTCCGGATACAATGACTATAAAATGTGATAATGATTACTTCAGGATAAAGGGAACCATCTGGGAAGGAAAAACACTTTATGACTTATATAAGGAGGCGTATACTCCTTGGGACTGGTTTCCGCAATTAAAGGATAAAGCAAAAGAAGAAGGATTAGTTTTCTTTTCAACACCGTTTGATGAAACTGCAGTTGATTTCCTTGAAAAGCTCAAAGTGCCTGTGTACAAAATTGCTTCATTTGAGATTAATCATATACCTTTGATTAGGTATATTGCAAAGAAGAAAAAGCCGGTTATTTTATCTACAGGGGTGGCGGAACTGGAGGATATCAAATTGGCACTCAAGACGATAAGAGGCGAAGGCAATAATCAGATAGCACTACTTAAATGTACTAGTGCATACCCTGCACCGCTAAATGAGATGAACCTAAAAACGATAGCTGATATGAGAAATAGGTTTAAGGTTATACCTGGGCTTTCTGACCATAGTATGGGCATAGTTGCACCTGTTGTTGCGGTTGCGCTGGGCGCAAAAATAATTGAGAAGCATTTCATATTAAGGAGAAGCGATGGTGGGCCTGATGCCAAGTTCTCGCTTGAGCCGCATGAGTTTAAGAATATGGTTAAGAATGTGAGAGATGCTGAGCAGGTGATTGGGGATGTAACATACAAATTAAGCAGTGGAATTAAAAAACACTTGTTTTTTAGGCGGTCAATATTCACAACAAAACCTATAAAAAAAGGTGAAAAATTCACAAGAAATAACATAAAAGTTATTCGACCAGGTTATGGATTACACCCAAAGTATTATTTAAAATCACTTGGAAAAAGAGCAGTGATAGATCTACCTTACGGTATGCCTTTAAAATTGAAACATATAAAATAAAAGGAGGTATTTTATGAAAATAGTCTTCTATGGGGGTAAGCAAGCTGGAGTTATATGTTTACTTTCTATAATGGCAAGAGGCGATAAAATTGCAATGGTTATAGCCCAAGATGAAATTGTTAACAGAGTAGCAACAGCTTTTGGATTGCTAACTATATTACCAACTGAGATTGAGAATAATACTTTTCTATCAAAGTTAGAAAAACTCAAAGCAGATTTGTTTGTTTGTGCTCATGGAAGAAAAATTATAAATGATCAAATTCTATCACTTCTACGCCTTGGAGGTATAAACGTTCATCCTTGTCTTTACAAATACAAGGGTGCAAAACCAATCGCAAGACTTCTAAAGGATAATGAATCACGTGCTTCTGTAGGAGTACATTATATGACAAGTAAAATTGATTCTGGTGAGGTAATAATTGAACTTTTCGAAGATGTATCTGAGTGCCACACAGAAACTGAAGTATACAATAAACTTTATCCTCTTTATGCTACAGCAATTAAAAAAGCACTCGACATTATTGAAGGATATACTGTTGAGTGAAGCGATTAATAAGCTAAATACATTCATTGTATTAAATACATATGGTATTACAAGCAAAGACATCGCCACTAGAGTATTAAATAAAATTAAATCCCATCATAATAAACATTTGTTAATACACCGTTAGGGGATAATCTTTATTCTAAAATTATATCATTTACCCTAACATATAAATGCATTCTTTGAGCATTGTCTTAAATTTTTAATCTCGTTTTTTACATTCTTGCTTACAGATGTGTATCTTGAAGCAACCCCCCTACCAAGGATTAACACTTTTACTATATCTCTATCGTGCACATGTTTTGCAATTGTCCCTCCTACCCCCAAAACTTCATCATCAGGATGAGCAGCAATAACAAGTACTCTCATAAAATAGATTTGTTTAGATAAATTAAAATACCTTAAAACCCTATTATTTGCAATGATATTATATGGCAATAATTTGGCACAAGAAGTGCTGAGAGAAATCAGATTTCATAATGGGGAGCATCTATCAATCGTACTTGTTGGTAATGACACCTCGTCCGAGATTTACGTAAAAAGAAAACTTGAGACCGTAAAAAAACTTGGAGGAGAAGGAACACTCATTAAAATGGATGAACAAAGCACAGAGAAGGAGATTATATCAGAAATTGAAAAATTAAATAAGAATGACGATGTTGATGGAATTGTCGTGCAGTTACCGCTACCAAGCCATGTTAACACTATCAACGTCCTATCAAGTATTAATCCAGACAAAGATGTTGATGGGCTTACTCCACAAAATATGGGCAGGTTATTCCTTAATAAACCCGAAATTATACCTGCAACCCCTAAGAGCATCATGTACTTGCTCAAATATTATGGTATTGGGATAAAAGGGAAAAATGCAGTTATTGTAGGAAGAAGTTATATTGTTGGCAGGCCTATATCTTATCTCTTGCTAAATGAAAATGCCACCGTAACTGTGTGTCATAGTCATACAAAAAATCTTGATGGATTTACCAGAAATGCCGATATTTTGGTCGTTGCGGTAGGAAAAGAGAATCTCATTACAAAAAATATGGTAAAGCCAAACGCAACCGTTATAGACGTTGGAATTAACAGGGTAAATGGAGAACTTGTTGGGGATTGCGATTTTAATGAGATAAAAGAAATCGCAAATATAACACCAGTACCTGGGGGTGTTGGCCCTCTAACCGTTGCAATGCTTATGGATAATTTAAGAATATGTGCTAATAGGAGAAGAGGGATACTAATATGAATATCTTTGTGATCGGTTGTGGTTCTATAGGAAGAAGGCATATTAAAAACCTAATATCATTAGGGTATTCACCTATAGGGATTGACCCTTTTCAAGAGTACAGAGAATATGTTGAAAAAGAATTCAAAGTAAAAACTTATGAAGATATAGATATTGCAATGCAAAAAATGGTTCCTGATATCGCCCTAATATGTACACCTCCCTCCTCTCATGTTGAGCTAGGAAAAAAACTTGCTCTCAAAAAAGTTCATTTGTTTATTGAAAAACCGGTCTCTAATAAACTGGATGAGATCGATGAACTAAAAGAGATCGCAAAAAAGAATAATGTAAAAACAATGGTTGGATATAATTGGAGGTTTAGTAGAAGTCTAAAAAGAGTAAAAGAAGTTTTGGATAGTGGTATCTTGGGAAAGATGATATATGCAAAAATTCTGTTTGGGCAATATCTTCCTGATTGGAGACCATGGCAAGATTATAGAAAAAGTTATAGTGCAATAAAAGAAATGGGTGGCGGAATAATATTAGATGCTTCACACGAAATAGATTACGCAAATTGGCTGTTTGGTAAACTGGAATTAATATCTTCTGCGTGTGGTAAGCTAAGCAATTTAGAGATAAATGTTGAGGATACTGTAGAAATGTTGCTAAAAAATGATAAAGGTGCACTTGTTAATATTCATCTTGATTTTGTAAGAAGAGATAAGAAAAGGTATTGTGAGATCGTTTGTGAGAGTGGAACAATCTATTGTGATCTTTTGGAAGGAACTATACGAATATATGATTGCAATAAAAAAAATTGGAAAGAAGAAAAAATCAATGAGATGATAGATGAGATGTATGTGGAAGAAATAAAGTATTTCATAGATTGTTGCCTGAATAAAATGGAAAATAATATTTCAACAATTGATGAAGCAAAGCACGTCCTTAAAATTGCACTAAAAGCAAGGGAGATGTGTGAAGTATGAAAATAGGAATAATAATTCAAGCTAGAATGGGATCCACTCGTCTTCCTGGAAAATCTATGATGAAAATCTGTGGGAAACCATTGATTTGGCATGTTATAGAGAGGATGAAACATTCAAAAAACGCAAATGTAATCATAGTTGCAACAACAACTAGTAAAAAAGATAATCCAATAGTAAATTTATGCAAGAAAGAAAATGTGCCTTGCTACAGAGGAAATGAGGAGGACGTGCTAGATAGATATTACTGTGCTGCAAAGGAGCATAATTTGGATATTATAATTAGAGTTACGGGAGATTCACCTCTTAATGATCCTATACTCGTTGATGAAATGATAGATATTTTTAAAAAAGGCAATTATGATTATGTTGCTAACGTAAAACCTCCCTGGATGGATGGGTTTGATGTTGAGGTATTTTCGTTCAGAATTCTTGAAGAAAGCTGGAAACGTGCAGATATGAAATCGCAAAGAGAACATGTTACTCCCTATATGCGAGACAGTGGAAAGTTTAGAGTATTTTATAGAAAAAATGACCCTAGATTTGAAAACTTGCAGTGTAGTGTAGATAGAAAGGAAGACTTAATTTTTGCTAGAAGAATTTATAGAGAAATGTATAAAAGAGGGTTGGATCACAAATTTACATATAGAGATGTAATTCAACTGTTAGAAGAAAAACCACAATTGACAGATATCGTAAAAGGGAGATTGATAAACGAAGGATACTTAAAATCATTAAAGGAAGATAAGAAGGTTAAGTAAGCCTTTGAAATCCGGAGTGTGCTATCGACCCTTTAAGAGATTTTTCAACTTTGTTCTCAGCTATCGCATTACTTATAATTTTAAAAACCTCAGATGCCGTCTCATGATATTTATTCAGGCTTTCTTCCGTGTGGGAATAAGACACATAGAAACCACGAGATGCCAAATATCCTCTTGCAAGCATTTCCTGCGTAAACAAAGTAGCAATTGCTTGCTTATTTTCATATTCAAAATCAAAATGGCCTATCCCTGGAAAACCGCTATCAACATGTATTTTAACTTCATTTTCTCTACCTAGCTTCTCCCATAAGTCTAACATATAATTACCTATTCTTTCTATATGTGAAGGTACATTTTTTCTTTGTAATTTATCTATAGTAGCAAGAGCGGCTGTTGGTCCTATACCTTCTGTCCAATAAGTACTGCTAATAAAACTATCTTGGGCAACATCCATTACCTCATTTTTACCAACGACTGCCGCCATAGGATATCCATTACTCATCGCCTTTCCAAATACAACTATATCTGGTGTAACTCCAAACTTTTTATACATACCACCTAAAGTTAATCTCCAAGCAGAAGTAACCTCATCAAATACAAGTACTGCATTATGTTCATCTGCGATCTTCCTCACTTTCTTGAGAAAATCCTCTTTTGGTTGTTGTGAACGTATTGGTTCCATCACGATTGCTCCAATATCGTTTTTTTCTGCGATTGTTTCCAATTCCTCTATGTGATTATAATGAAAAGGTAATGCTGTACCACACAATACTTTTGGAACTCCTGATGGACTAAGACCTTTTAATAAATGCTCGTTTAAGCCGTTAGGATTTTCAATATTGGTGGCAAGATACCAGTCATGCCATCCATGATAACCACAAAATGCCACTTTATCCTTTTTTGAAAAAGCTCTGGCAATCCGCACTGCAATAGCCATTGCTTCTCCACCAGTTCTTGCATACCTTACTTTTCCTGCCCATGAATTCAAAGAAATAAGCTTTTCTGCAAGCTCAACTTCTTCAGGACAATTGAATGTGGTCATATTAGCAGTATCTACCCTAGCTTTAACTGCTTCATTAACATCATCATCTGCATACCCTAAAATACATGAGCCTATCCCCATTATGCACATGTCAGCATATTTTTTGCCATCCAAATCCCAGATATCTATTCCTTTTGCTTTAGAATAGTAAGAGGGCCATAATTCAGGGAGAAACATCTCAGAACGTTTTGATAGTAGCTGACTTCCACCTGGAATTATTTTTTTTGCACGTTTCCATAATTCAGTTCCTTTGGACATATAATCACCTATATTTTTCTAGCTACAACCCACATATGCGATGAAAGTTTGTTTTCTACCAAAAACTTTTGGAAATTTATACCTACACTTTCCCATCTATCTATAAGTATCTCCTTAAGAAAAGGACAGCTTGAAATATCATATTTGCCATCTAATACTTTCTTTCTAACAATTTCTGCATCTAATTTACCAGGAGTAGTAATTTCAAGTACTTCAAATCCACATCTCTGCAAAAGCTGCGTCAGAGAATATGGATTAAAGTAATTTAAGTGATTAGGACCTACAATATTATCAGATAATGGCCCCAACATAACTAAATCAAAACCCTCTATATTAGGAGTTGTTAAAACAAACAAACCATTTTTTGGAAGCATCTTGGCACACGAAATTACAAAATCTTTTGGCCAGTACAAATGCTCTATAAGCTCAAAATTAGTTATAAGATCCACATCACTCATTTCAACTTCTTCTATTGGTTTCTCAATAACATTAAGACCCTTGCGCCTACAAGTTTCCGCCAAACTTGGTGAGGGTTCTACGGCGATTACTTTGTCAAATGCTCCTGTCTTTTTAACTTCCTCACAAAAAGTCCCAAACCCCGCACCTACATCAAGAAGAGTGCCGCCCGATCTGCCTTTGTATTTTAAGTAGATTTCTTTCACTTTCTCAGCACGAGGCAAAAATATCTTAGCTCGTCGAACTTCTTCTGAGGAGGGAAATATTTTATCATTCCAATGCTTAATACTTTTTGAATTTGAGTAAAAATCAGAGAGCATTTTAAAAGTGGGTCTTGGATTTATAAATAAAGTATTGCACATAACACATCTAACAAAAGAAAAACCTTCTTTTTCAAACATTAGTTTATGATCCAAAGATTCGCACGCCGGACAGGATATCTTAACAAATGCATTCTTCCATTTTAACATTTCACTTACATCTATTCTATGAAGAATTTCATCCTCATACATTAGCGTTTGTGGTCGAATTTCCTCTTCTTTCATATGAACCAACACTGCTTCTTTTTTGCTTATAAATCATTTAATTGTTTAGTTTGATAGTTATATATGGCAGCGCAAGATAATATATTCAAAAGTACTGAAGCAGATAATTGGTTCGTTAGGAACAAGGATAAGCTTTTTATTAGGACTGAGGACAATGACCCTATAATGAAAGCTATTGAAATCATTAATATAAAACCAAAAAAGGTGATAGAAATAGGTGCTGCAAATGGATATCGACTTAGTTTTATTAATAAATCCACCACATGTGATACCGAATAGTACAAAAATTAAATAAAGTTACCTATATAACTTACAAATATGCGGATTATAGAATTCTGGAAAAAATATGGTTTTATTAAAATCGTAGAACTTTCTCTAAGTGAACTTTCACGGCTTGTTAACCCAATATGGTGGTTTAATTATTTAAACTTCAAAAGAAAATGCAAATCGTTTGGAAAAAATGTAAGAATAAAGGGAGATATCGATGCAAGAGTGTTTCAAAATTCCGAAATTCATATTGGAGATAACGTTAGATTAGATGGCAATTTGGAAATATGGGCAAGAGAAAACTCTAAAATATTTATAGGTGATGGAACACATATTGAAAAATTTGCTAGATTAAACGCAGCAAATGGGTCTGTTTTAAAAATAGGTAAAAATTGTTACATTGGTAGGTTTTTTGCGGTTAATTGCTTTAAGAAAATAGAGATAGGTGATGAATGTTTGATTGCAGGGGGGTTTGTAACTGATACTGATCACAATTACAAAGATAGAATTATGAAGGAAGAAAACTTCGTTACAACACCTACCTATATCGGCAATAATGTGTGGTTGGGTTATAACTGCGCTATATTGAGAGGTTCTATAATTGGAGATGGAAGCGTAATAGGTGCAAATGCTGTTGTTAAAGGTAAGGTTCCCCCACGGTCTATTATGATAGGTGTACCTGCAAGAATAATAAAAAAGAGATAGGTGTTAGAATGGATTACTTTACGAAAGAAGCAATCAAAGAATATGAGAGGAAAAAAATATACACAATTACATATCATAAATCACTCCTAGATAAGTATGGGTTATTAAACTTAAGAAAAAAGCACATACTTGATATCGGTTGCGGTTTTGGATACACATTATCTCTATTTAAGGGATGTAAATTATATGGCATAGATAAGTCGAGCATAGCTGTGAAGGAATCACAAAAAAACTTAAACAAAAAAGCCATTATAAAAAAATGGGATATAACAAAGGGGATTCCATTTAAAACAAAATTTGATGTTATTTATTCTTTTGGCACTTTTGGGCTTATAGATAAAAAAAATTATAGAAAGATCATTTCTGCAATTTATACACATTTAAACTCTAATGGAATAGCACTTATAACCACACCCAACGGGTCAAGACCCAATCTCATTGTAAAAATACTGAGATTAAACAAAAACAGAATGCCTATTGAAAGGTGGACACGACTCATTAGCGAATTTCATTTTTCTTCTTTCTCTATAAAACCAATATTAAGAGTTCCACTTACTTATAAGATATTCGGTAATCATATATTTCTAGAGACAAAATTAGGTGATCCTTTGGTTATTTATATGAAAAAATGAGGTTTTAAAATGAGCGTTTTGTTTGTTCCCGGTAATTCATATAATTTAAAACTCACGAAAAAAATTATCAATGGCAAAAAAATTACCTATAAAATTGTAGATATAAGTAAGGAAAAAGACATAATGTTGTCTCAAGAGATAAGAAATTCTTTACTAAAAAAAGAAATTAAAAAAGAGGATCTCATAGAATATAAACTTGGTCAAGAAAACGACATATTGTCTAAATACAATTGTAGGCTAGTTATAGTATTTAATGACACTGATCCAATTCAAAGCAGATTTGTGAGAATTGCAAAGGAAAAAAATATACTTACACTTATGGTAGCAGAAGGCCCGGTCCTAAATTTATCAACTGCAAAATATCGCGCAAAAATAACGCTTAAAAAAATTATTGATGGATTTAGAAGGTATTCAATAAGGTATATTTTTGATCGAGCAGCGTATAAATTAATAAACTTAATAAAGAAAGAGGAAGAACCGGAATTTTTCAGAAACGTGGATAAGATTGCCGTGTGGGGAAAAAAATCAAAGGATATCCTTGTATCAAAAGGAATACCCCAAGAAAATATCTATGTAACTGGAGGGCCTATACTTAATTTTATTAAAAAACCGCTTAGGAGGCTAAATGAAAGAATACATATTCTTGTAGCAACTACAAATTTGTATGGTGCTGGATACTGGAAAAAGGAACAATTGCTTGAATTTATTAATATCATAGTCAAAACTGCAAATCAGTGTGATGTATACATAACTATACGACCACATCCTGAAGAGGATTTAGCATTGTATAAAAATTTTAAAAATAATAATATAATCATAGATAACTCTTCTGATTTACAAAAACAGTTGGCTGAAAATGATATTATAATCAGCGAAGGATCAAACGTAATATTAGAAGCGATGTTTGCTGGGAAAGAAGTTTTTATATATGCACCTAAAAAGACGTACATTTTTGATATCCTTGAAGATTATGCAAAATTTTGTAAAACATTTTCGAATGAAAAAGAACTAATAAATTTAATAAGAAAATATAAACCAACAACTAATTTTAATCCAAATAGACTAAAAGAGATTGCTGTACCTGAAAACGGAAACATAGTTAGGTTAATCAAAAGACTGCTGAAAAGTAGATATCCTAACATTTAACTGATCCTTAAGGGAATCTATAAAATTTAGTAAACGTGAAACGTTTTCTTTCGAACAATAACTAAATGTTTTATTTTTAAAAAACTCCCATGGATGATAAAAAAACAAAAGATATTTCTTTTCACCAATAATCTCCTGATATTTTAATATGTTTGTACAATGCGTAGTAAACTCATCTATACCAAGTTTACTAAGAAATCCTAAATTAACTATTATATGCTTCCTGCTAGGAATACTAAAATAACAATAAGGAGTTGATGAAACTGGAATAATTTTAACCCCAAAGTTTTTTTCCATTCTAATGCCAGGTTTTCTAAAAGAAGGAAAAGAAGAATCAAATTTAAAACCGAAATCTGCCAAAATTTCATAATCAGAATTATATATTGCGAGGTTTGGCGCTCTAAAAGAGATAGGTCTATCAAATCCATATTCTAAAAACAAATCAACAGATTTTGTAATAGCATCAACTTTTTCTAATCTAGAAAGTTGATGACCCCTTGAAAACCATTCAAGCTTCCAATTATCATGTGTATACCCATGTAGACCTATCTTTTTCGGTAGATCAGAACTAATTTCGGGAAGAATGTTTGCTTGAATAAACAATTCTTGATTAAACTGTAATAAAGGAAACACCTCTTTGAAGAATTTCTTTGTATAATTATTTTTTGGTTTATTAGATGCAGATCCAAAATCTTGCTCAACGTCAACGCTAATTATGAGGTCAAACCTACTGTTTTTAAGTTCGTACTCATTTAGTTGTTTCACTAGACTGATATCATCCATCAATCTATAAATATACAAAGGATTTCTGTGATCTTCTA
Organism: Candidatus Micrarchaeia archaeon; assembly: GCA_038874595.1. Lineage (GTDB taxonomy): Archaea > Micrarchaeota > Micrarchaeia > CAILAH01 > CAILAH01 > CAILAH01. The sequence goes on along the minus strand of JAVZCB010000003.1, from coordinate 61,413 downwards.
TGAAAGACCAAAATCTTTCAAGCATGATTTATCATCTCATAAAACTTCATAAGCTCTACTTTTTGGGAGGGTAACTTTTTCTTTACATGACAAGTACTGCAACTTAAGTTTGCCAGTAATTTTTCACGTAAATCAAAAACATCTTCAGTGCGAAATACGCTCTCTTCATATAAATATTCCTTACATCCAACCATATTAGAAACCAACACAGGTACTCCCAAATGTAATGCTTCTAATACAGATACGGGGAATATATCCAATCTAGAAGATTGAACATATAAAGTAGAATTTGCAACTATTCCATACAAAGTTCGTTTATCGAGTTTACCTAACAACTTAATGCGTGAATCTTTCGGAATAAAATTTGTATTCCCTACTATCTTAACTTCTAGAGGAATTTTGAGTGTAGAGATTGCTTGCTCCAACAAATCCAATCCTTTGATTTTATAATCACCGTTTGCAATTGTGGTTATTATGAAAACATTAGATTTCTTTGATGATGTATGTTGTTTTGTTTCCTTTTTTGTTTCCTTTATTAACTTTAAGTCTTCCTCGAGTACAAATGGGTAAATAACATTAACATCATTCTTATAGTTTGGATAAATCGCTAAAAACAAGTCCTTTGATAAATTTCCCAAACAAATCTGTTTATCTATATAATTTACAAAAGGTTTGAAAAAAGCGGAATACTTCAAAATATATGGACTTGAAAGAAGATTTATTATTGAAACATGTCTATCCCTTATTTTTCTCGCAATAGGTGCATAAAAGTTGTTTTCCGTGATATACTTGTCTGCTTTTGGACAGTACATAATTTGTTTTAACACCCATAAAGGAAGAAATTCCCTCCTAAACTGAATTGTCTTATCACAAACACTTTCAAATAAGACCTCATGTACCGGGTGTTTGCCTGTATATATCCCACAGATCATTTTTACACAATTATAATTCTATATATTTAGCTTATAAAAATTAGCATACAACATCTATAAAAATAAAAGGAGATATTATGGTTACTCTAAGTATAATCATACCTATTTTAAATGAAGAAAAAAACCTAGCTTGTTTCTTAGAAAATTATAAATCACAAACTAAAAAAGCAGACGAATTGATTTTTGTAGATGGCGGATCAAAAGACAATAGCATAAACTATCTTAGAGAAAACCAAAAGACATTTCCTGAAATTAAAATTTATAATTGCAAAAAGAAAGGTCCTGCTGCTGCAAGAAACTATGGTTTAGAGAAAGCAAAAAGTCAGTACGTTATATTTATGGACGCCGATTGGAGGTTATTAGATAGAAGTGTATTGCACAAAATTTATGAAATAATCAAGGCAAACCCAAAAGTGGATTTTATAGGCATAGGTATATCTTATAGACCTATTAAGAAGTTGGTAAATTTCTCTTATCTAAGAAAATTGATTTATTATAGAGATGAGCCGTTTAGTTTTCATATAATTAAAAAAAATATTTGCCCTAGATATGATGAATCTTTAGGGTATGGTGAGGATAAACTATTTTCTAAGGAATTATATCATAATAAAAAATATATTTCATTAACAAAGAATATTGGAGTATCACGCGCCATTGGAGACATGAATTTTTATAAATTTTGCAGAAGATATGTATGGTACGGTAGAACTATCCCTTATTATATAATAAAAACCAAGGATTTCAAACTTTTGCTTGCTAGCATTATTTCAGTAATATCTATCATTCCTGTTTTATGGATTATTCCATTTTTAAAAGGATTGCTCACCGGTATAAGATATATAAAAGACGGTATGGATATTCCGTTGGGTTTAGGATTATTAGAAATTATTGTTACTTACTGTGTTATATTAGGCTATTTGCAATGGATTTTTGGTATAAGAGAGATAAGCAGAGATTTATAAAAATAATATCTCAAAGGATAATATGCTAAAAATTGCAATAACTGGTTCAGAAGGTTTTATCGGTCATAATTTGTGTAATTACCTTGAGCAAAAGTACGACCTTATTAAAATTGATAAAAAGAATGGAATAGATATTTTGAATATTAAAAGATTAGACTCAAAAATTGATAAAACTTGTTCTGCAATTCTGCATCACGCCGCAAAAATATCTGCAGAAGAATCTGTTATTAATCCACTTGATACACTGAACACTAACATTGTTGGAACGCTCAATGTGCTTGAAATTGCCAGAAAAAAAGATATTCCAAAAGTAATTATAGCATCATCAGCAGCAGTTTATGGTAATACACAGAAGAAAGCTAAGGAATCTGATAAACTAAATCCATCAAATCCTTACGGTACCTCAAAAGTGATAAATGAGATAAATGCGCTAGAATATTCTAAGCTTTATGGAATAACAACTATTATACTTAGGTATTTTAATGTGTATGGAAAATATCAAAACCCAAAAAACCCTTACTCCGGTGTGATATCTAAATTTTTAGATTATGCAAAAAATAATTGCGATATACCTATATTTGGGGATGGAACTCAAACTAGAGATTTTGTAAATGTGAGACAAATAATTGAGGCAAACAGGATTGCCATTGAAAAATTAAGTAAGAGTGAAATTTACAATGTGTGTACCGGTAGGGAAACATCCATAAACACTCTTGCAAAAGTAATTATAAAGCTAACAAAAAGTAATTCAAAAATAGTTTATAGAGAAAAAAGAGAGGGTGACATATACAAATCTGTCGGAAATCCGGAAAAGTTAAGAAAAATCGGTGTTAAAATAATTCGATTAGAAGAGGGATTAAAAGAGATGATATGATATATACGCATCATTTCTTGCCGCTATTCCCCGCTTTCCTTCAGCAGCTTCTGTAGCCTTTCGCGTGCAGCGTTCAGGCGGTCCTCAAGCTCCTGGTCTCTCCTCATTACCTCAAGTGCAGATTTCTCCTGCTCGGCACTGATTTTCCTGAGCTCTTCCAGGTATTTGCTGATGTACGCTTTTTCAAGTACAGCACGTATTGACTTAATCTCCGACTCCTGCATTGAGACATGCCTTTTAAGCTCTCCAACCTTCATATCGTAAGCAGATTTGAGCGTGCTTAGCTTCTGCTCTATCTCCTGGATTTTCTGGCTTGCCAATTCAAGGCTTTTGATATCTTCATTAGCACGCTCAACCTTCTTTTTTATATCTGAAATCTGTGCCTGCAGCTCTTCGGCCTGTATCTGTGAGCCGTCAACAAGCGCTGCCATCTTCTCTATAACCTCCTGCTCATCCTCAATCTTTTGTTTTGCCTCTTTGATCCTCGCAAGCGCCTGCTGGTGCACCGAAGACGCTTTAGACATCTGAGCATCAAGAGATGCAAGCATATCCATAGAATATTTCAGCGCAGATTTTGATTTTGAGAGGTCGGCCTGTATCTCCTCACGCAATTTTGAGAGGTCGGCCTGCATCTTTGAGATTGAGCTTGATTTATCGAGGTATTCCTTCTCTATCCTTCGTGCTTCCTCTGCGGATTTCCTGAGCTCGCTATCAATTGAGGCAACTGCATCTGGTAGCGAGGCTATCCTGCCCTTGATAGAGGATAGGGAGAATTCACTCTCTGAAATTTTTGAATTAAGCTGCGAAACTTGCGCATCAAGCCTTGCGATGAGCGGCAGGTATTCCTGCGCGTACAGCTTCTCCCGCTCGGCCTTAATATCAGCAATTTCTGAGATGGCCTCGTTAACCGCATCAATACGATGCTTCAAGGGCACAGAATCTTCCTTCTGTCTCTCTGAAGTATTTCTAGAAAGGAAGGGTAATAAAAACCGTGCTGTTGATTTTGAGGTTTGGAGTGCCTGCGAGGTTTCATGTATCTGGCCTGTTTTTGTATGTGCTTGCTCTCTCGTTTGTCCGCTATCATTCTTAAGAACTTTTTCAGCTGGCTTCTCTTTTACATATTCCTTTGTCGCCTGCTTAAGCGAAGTAGATGGTTCTTGGCTATCTTTTTGCACCGCCACATCTGCCTTTCTGCCTAATATAAAAAGATTGAAAGCACCACCGTGCAGAAACCCTGAATCCTTCTTTAGGGTTTTCTTGGGTGTAACTGCTGGAGAATTACCACTTGAATGTTTGGGTGACGGCTGTGCGAGGATTGGTTTTGAATGTATATCATTTGCGTTTAATGGTTTAGGTGCGGGAGGGTCTCTTTCCTTCTCCCTGTTATGTGCAAGGCCTACTTCGTGTATATACTTATCTATAGACTCCTGCTCTTCTGGTTGTGATTTCCAGACGAGGTACATCTTGGTAATATCATATTGGATTGAAATGAGCCCCTGTTTTTCAAGTATCTTTGCCCACTTGTCAACCTCCATGGCGCGCATGCCAAGTGCCCTCGCAACTTCTATTAATTCGGCCTTGTTTCGTGATTTTACATACTCAAGTATACGGTCAACATCTGTTGAAACATACGCCATCAGAACACCAATAGAGAGTTTGGAGAATATCGAATATATAAATATTATGAATTGGTAAAAATGGAAAGTGAAAAGCAAAAGGAGAAATTATGCTGCTTTCTTGACTGTGCTTAACTTAACTGTATATGTGCCAGACATTTTCTGGCTTGCTTTCCTAAATGCTTGTGCTATAAGGGGAGCGTTCGCGGAATACGTGCGTACTTCAAAAACCACATCACCCGCTTTGAACCTTGCTGCCAGGTCACTTGGCTTGCCAAACGACTTTCGCATCCCTTTTGAAAGACGGTCCGCACCTGCACCTGAAAGCATCCTATTCTCACGAAGTACTTCATGCGGGTACTTGCGCACATAAAACTTGTAGTTGCCTGAGATTGCCTTTTCAAGGTGGCGGTTGGCCATCTGCCTTGCAGCCTCAATCGCATTATCCCGTACACGAACAGCTTCTTTTGCAACCAGGAACGCACACAAATCATAGTCTGGCTTAAGCTCGCCTGTTTCAAACGTGTTGAGATTCTTGTGAGGCATTGACTTAACATATGACTTGCGGGGCTTCTTCTTTGAATACCTAGTCCACGGGGGACCTCTTACACTCCTAACAGTTCTTGCCGGCCTTAAACCCATAAATTTCACCTATTATTGACCAAAGACGGAGACGCGCAAATATAAGCAACTTAACCTTTTAAACCTTAGCAACCTGCGATGAACTCTATAAAGTTGTGTGCTTTGGCTTGAACAAAGAGCTCAACGGGGCTTCCGCCCTGCGATGAACTCCATAAAGTTATTATGCGCTTCAAGATACCTGTATACCTTTGTAAGAGGTTTCCTGATTATCCATTCTGGCTTGATTGGGCTCGCTTTGATAAACCGCACTTTTCCATTTCTGGATGCCAAGTACGCAATGTAAAGGTCAAGATGTATCATCTGCGATGAATAACGCTGTGCATACTCCTTCACAGCAGCTTTTACTTCTGTGAGTACGGATTTCAGCAAGGATGCGCGCGCTGCAAAAAAGCCGGGGCAGAACTGTGGTGCCCACACACCAAACAGTTTTTTGTTCTCATAGCCACCAATAAGAAAGTTGAGCATGAAGAAACGGTACCCTAATTTCATTTCAAGCGGTGTGTATGCAAAGCACATCTGCACAGAAGTATCCTTAATAGCTGAAATAAGGCGTGGAATATCGTCTGGATTATGCTCATAATCCGAATCCATTCGTATAGCGATATCGTCTGGTTTTGAAAGCTTTGCTACACGCGACATGCCTGCAAGTGTTGCGTCCACAACACCTTTATTCTTCCTGAAGCTGATAACCTCGAGCGAACGAACTTTTCTTTTGAGAGAGGCTAATATTTTAGAAGTATCATCTGTGCTGCCGTCATTTACACAGATTATCTTATAGCCCCTTATATGGCCAGAGCGCCTGAGTGATGAAAGTGTCGACTCTAAATCTGTGATAAGTGAGGATATCTGGCGCGAAACATTGTATGTTGGTATATAAACGAAAAGGTTTGGGAGGGTGGCCATATAAGCACAAAAGAGCATTGCAACTAATTTAAGCTTTATTAAATCCAATTATCGCCATATAAGCGCAACAGGCATCTTCAAGAGAGATGTAAGCCAAGCAAACCGAGTGGTTTGCGGGCACCTTTTGCAGGCGCAAAAGTGTGGGCGCCGGCTCCCTACAGCTTCGGTTGCCGGGGTGGTAGGGGGCGCCGGCTCCCTACAGCTTCGGTTGCCGGGGTGGTAGGGGGCGCCGGCTCCCTACGCCGAGGTGGCGGAACCCGGTTAACGCGTACGCCTGGAGTATAGGTGAGGATGTATATCTTCTCCTATAATCCCATTCCCTAAGAAAGGGAACCCGAGACCAAAGAAAGAGATTTGTCTCTTTCTTTTAGTTTCGGTTTTCTTTAGGATTTTCGCCGAAGGCGAAAAACCGAAAGAAAAAGGACAGCGTATCCCCTAACGGGGTTAGGAGTTCAAATTGCATCGCCGGCTGTCTTTAGTGCTGGCTGCAATGGAAATCTCCTCCTCGGCGCTTTTTTTATGGATAAATATATAGGTGAGCGCTTCAGAGTTTTACCTCCGGTAAAAACCCTGCAGCACAGCTCCAGGTCTCCTCCTCGGCGCTTTTTTTATGGATAAATATATAGGTGAGCGCCTCAGAGTTTTACCTCCGGTAAAAACCCTGCAGCACAGCTCCAGGTCTCCTCCTCGGCGCTCTTTTAAAAAACAATATATTATACATTTACAGGGGGTGGGTGTAGAACACACGAGGGAGGGGGATGTGCCCCCTCCATCAGTGAAAGATCACCTTAAACTAATCAACAGGGGGTGGGTGTAGAACACACGAGGGAGGGGGATGTGCCCCCTCCATCAGTGAAAGGTTTAAAAAATAAACCCCTTCTAAAATAGCACAAATAGCTTTCTCGTTCTGAGAGAGTTGGTGACCCTGGCGCAATACTGGGTGGTACCTTGTATTGTATGGTGCACTGCACCTGCCGGGCTAGACTAGATTAAGGTGATAAATTGGCAGACAAGGAAAAAGCTGAAAAGGCAAATATTAAAGCCTCTGAAGTGCCACCTAAGAATGTCACAAAGGATAAGAAGGAGGCTGCTTCAGAGAAGAAAAGCGAAAGCAGGGAGAAACCCGCTGCAGAGGATATACGGGGTATCGTACGTGTCGCTGGTAAGGATGTAAAAGGGCACGTGCCAATGAAAAAAGCATTATCCCACGTAAAAGGCGTTGGAAGGAGATATGCGGAAGTATGCAGTGAAATAGCAGCTGAAAAACTTAAGGTGAATGAGAATATACCTATCGGTAAGCTGAGTGATGCGCAGCTTGAAGAGATCGAGTCTATAATCACGAGCCCGCAAGAAAACGGTTTGCCATTGTATATGCTGAACAGAAGGAAAGAGTTTACTACTGGGAAAGATATGCATCTGATTAGCAATGACCTTGATTATGCAGTCAAGCAGGATGTTGACAGGGAGATGAAGAGCAAAACTTGGAGAGGCATCAGTCATATGTACAGGAAGAAGGTACGTGGCCAGAGGACAAGGACACGTGGTAGGAAAGGCGGCTCCGTTGGCGTCGTGAAAAAGAAAGAGATGCCTGGAAAGGCACCTGCCAAGAAGGAGGAGAAGAAGTAGGTGATGTTTTATGGGAGACCCGATTAAACCAAAAAAGAAATTTGAGAGGCCCCCAACTGAATGGAATGCTGAGCGTATTGCAGAGGAGAACGAGCTCAAGCTTGAATTTGGTCTCAAAAGCACAAGGGAAGTTTGGAAAGCGCGTGCTGAGCTCAGGAGAATAAGGGCAAACGCAAGAAAACTGCTCGCTGCAGGTGATAGTGGGAAAGAGAAGGCAAAGGAAATCCTTGACAGGGTAAAGAAGTATGGTTTTCTGAAGCAAGTTGACGGCAAGGAGTACACGCTTGATGATCTTCTGGTTCTTAATGTGAGGGACCTGCTTGAGAGGCGCTTACAGACCCGCGTGTTCAAGAAAGGGCTCGCAAGAACGCCAAAGCAAGCGAGACAGCTTATCACGCACGGGTACATAGCCGTTGGTGGTAAAAGAATAACAGTGCCAAGTTACCTAGTGTCCTTAAGCGAGGAGGATTCAATCAGCTATTATAGGAAAATAGATATCCAGCCTAAAATGGCTGAGAATGCTGCACCTGTAAATGAAAAAGATAAGGTGCCAGCTGTAAAGGATGGTGAGTGAAATGGCAGGTGAAAGGAAGACTGCGGTGGCACACGTCCACTCTTCAAAGAATAACACGGTGATCACGCTCACTGATTTAAGCGGTGCTGAAACGCTTGCTAAATGCACAGGTGGTATGATAGTAAAAAGTGATAGGTCTAAAGGGTCACCATATGCAGCAATGCAGGCTGCGTTTAAGACAGCTGATATTGCAAAAGAGAAGGGGATTAGTGCAATTTACATACGTATTCGTGCAAAAGGCGGGCACCACTCAAAAACACCTGGGCCGGGTGCACAGGCAGTTGTGAGGGCGTTGGCAAGGTCAGGCTTAAAGATACTTAGGATAGATGATGTGACGCCGATACCTACGGATACAACAAAGAGGCCTGGTGGAAGGAGAGGTAGAAGAGTATGAGCAAGATTGGGATTACTGAGCTAAAGGAAAGTGAAAACAGGCTCACATTCAAGCTCAAGGGTGTCTCGGTGCCTTTTGCAAATGCAATCAGAAGGTATACCATGGGGCAGCTACCTGTCTATGCGATTGATAAGGTTACGATTTACGAGAACAGCTCTGCCTTCTTTGATGAGTATATTGCAAACAGGATTGGCCAGATACCTATTTCAACACCGGATAAGATAAATGATGAAGTGATGTTCAGCCTGAATGCTGAAGGGCCGGCGCTTGTGCTTTCCTCTTCTTTGGAAAGCTCATCCCCTAAAGTATCTGTTGCAAACAAGCACCTGCCTGTTATTGAGCTTGGCAACAAGCAGGTGTTACGCCTTGAAGGCGTTGCAAGGAAAGGCAAGGGGAGGGACCATGCAAAGTTCCAGGCAGGTATCGTGTCATACAGCTATGAGGATGTGGGTGAGTACCAGTTCTTTGTAGAGAGCTTTGGCCAGATCCCACCCAAGGATATGTTGAAACGTGCACTTAACGTGCTCATCGAGAGGTGCAAGGAGATAGAGAAAGAGCTCTGACACGGGAGCAAGATACACCTTCGGTTTTCCTGAATGGAAAATACCGGGGGTGGAAGTGGGCGGATGCGTCCTTTCAGCAGGGGTGGCGGAGCCTGGTCAAACGCGTACGGTTGAGGGCCGTATGGCCTAGCGCCTGCGAGCGTTCAAATCGCTCCCCCTGCATGATATTGGTATGAGGTACATATAACGTGCCTGAACGAAAAAAAAAGGTGTGAGTATGATTCGCGGAACAGAAAAGGAAGATTTGAAACAGCTTATAGTTAAGCTCAAGAAGCTTGGCAAAAATAACGCGGTATGGAAAACGACAGCTGAGATGCTGCAACTGCCGCGCAGGAGGCAGGTTGTTGTAAACATTTCAAAGGTTGCAGAAAACATAAAAGACGGCGAGGTTGCACTTGTACCTGGGAAACTGCTCGGTGACGGTCTGATTGAGACCAAGATAATTGTTGCTGCATATGCGTGGACTGATACGGCAAAAAAGAGGATTGAGGGTGCAGGTGGTAAGGTGATGGCCATTGAAGAGCTCATAAAGGAGAATCCCAAAGGTACGGGTGTGAGGATACTGAGGTGAATGTATGGTTAAGATTATTGATGGTGATGGGCTTATAGTTGGAAGGGTTGCCACATACGTGGCGCATACTGCACTGAGCGGTGAGGAAGTGCACATACTTAATGCTGAAAAGATGGTAATGAGCGGGGATAGGAATTACATTGTACAGAAATATGTGGATAGAAGAAGCGTTAAGGATAGGGCAAATCCTGAGCACTCACCAAAATGGCCTAAGAGGCCCGACCTGCTTGTTAAGAGGATCATACGCGGTATGTTGCCATATGATAAACCAAAAGGGAAGATGGCATACAAGAAAATAAGGGTATATATCGGCTCTGAGGATAACCTGAAAGGTGAGAAAGTCAAGTTTAACGATTCTTTCAGGAAGGATAAGCTGGACAAGTATATTACAATAATGGAGTTGTGCGAAGCGCTCGCATACAAGACAAGGTGATTATGATGGCTAATGTTGAAAAACCAAAAGAGAAAACAACTGTGCAGAAAGCCACAAAGCCGAAAGATACAAAAGCCAAGGCGGCTGCACCTGCTAAGAAAATGCCTGTAAAATCAAGTGCGATTACTGTAAGGGGTAAACGAAAAGAAGCAGTGGCGCGTGCATACATCCGAAAAGGTAGGGGTGTAGTGCGCGTGAACAAAGTACTGCTCAGTGCCGTGCAAAATCCTTATGCTAGGAGTATTATGAGCCAACCGCTCACTATTGCCGATGATAAGATTGTTAAGAACGTTGACATTGATGTGAATGTATACGGTGGAGGACCGATGGGGCAGGCACAGGCTGTCAGGTGTGCAATTGCGCGGGCGCTTGTTGAATATTCAAAAGACCCATCTTTGCGGGAGGAATTTAACAAGAGGGATAAGTTCTTCCTTGTTGAGGACTCGCGCAGGGTTGAACCTAAGAAGTATAAGGGTCCGAAGGCAAGGGCGAGGTTCCAGAAATCGTATAGGTAAAGGAGGTTATGAAAAAATGTAGGTGGGTTGACCCTAACCAGTGAGAATGCTGGAGAGGGTCGAAAACCCGCAGGAGGTTTTCGAATATGATGTTCCCGATGAGATGCTTTACGTGTGGTGCAGTCGTTGCAGATAAGTATGAGGAGTATAAGAAAAGGACTGCAAACGGTGAGAGCCCAAAAGAAGTGCTGGATGCGCTCGGTATCGACAGGTACTGCTGCCGCAGGATGTTCCTTGGCCACGTTGATAACGTGAAGGACATCGTGAGGTTCTCAAGGTTCTGAGCTGAGCTCGGGACGAATCTGCACTGCCAACGTAATATATAAGGGATGCAAGCGAAACTGTGGGTAAGTGCGGCGGATGCGCCCATCATTCTCACGTTTTTGAGCTTGCTCAAAAACTACCTGGGGTGATAGAGGGCGAATACGCCCGTAAGGGGCTGTGGGCTAACCTGGCTATGCTATCGCCTTGGGGTGGCGGTGATCCCAGTTCAAATCTGGGCAGCCCCATCATAAGAAAATGATATTCAAATGAGGTGTAAAAATGCTGACAACACAAGAAGAGTATATGGAATCCGGTATACATATCGGTACCCGGCTTAAGACGCCGTATATGAGCATGTTCATATACAGAATCAGGCCAGACAAGCTGTTTGTTATGAACCTTGAGGGGATAGATGAGAGAATCCAGGCGGCTGCTGAGCTTATTGCTAGGTATGATCCTGATAAGGTGCTCGTGGTTGCATCCAGGCTTTATGCGATCGATGCGGCAAAGAAATTCTGTGATGTGGTTGGATGTAAATTTGTCCAGGGCAGGTTCCAGCCTGGAACACTTACCAATCCTAAAAGCAAACATTTCATTGAGCCGGACCTGCTTATAGTGTCTGACCCAAGAACTGAGATTCAGGCGCTTAAGGAGGCTGCATACAGAGGTATCCCCACAATCGGTTTGGTTGATACTGATAACTCAGCAAGATATATTGATTTGGTTATCCCGTGCAATAATAAAGGTAAGAAATCACTCAACCTTGTTTACAAACTCCTTGCAGTTACTGTACTAACATTGCGTGGTGATAAGGAAGGTGCAGCGAAAGCAAAGAAGATGTTTGAAGAAGAGGTTGAAAGTGAGGAGAGCAGTGAAGAGATCGCAGAGAAAATTGAGAGTAAGGCTGCTGCTGAAAAGAAAGAAGAACTGAAAAAAACAAGTAAGAAAAAGAAAGAGGAATAATCTAATTTTATTTGATTTATTTATCTTATATAAGAGAGAGTGCCCACAGTGCAAAGAGCGTGCCTAAGATAAGTATGAGTGGCAATACTATTTTTGTGACAGAGATGATTGCGTTTACTGTTCCAATCAGCTTGAGGGATTGCTGGGGCCCAAATATCTTTATACGTACTGGTAGTGTAGCGGATGCAAAAGCAAAAGGCGACGCTTCTGCAAGTAGGCGCTCTGCATTTTCTGTAATATCGCGTTCCAAGAGGGTTATTGTATTACCTGGTGAAGCCCCCATTGGATTGATAACACCACTAACTTTATTGAGGAAATGCGTATCTGTGCTCATTATTACTGCGTTCTTGAAATATCTCTTGAGTGTTTTCTCAAGCCGTGATTTTACATCTACCGTTACACCGTTAGAGTCAAACACTACGTACACAACAGAGTTAGACTTTGAGACAAAACAAAACATAGATATGCCGTTGCCACTTATGCCATGCTCCTTATACTCAGGCCTGTTGAACTTCACAAACGCAAACTTTGCACGCTCGCCTTTTACATTCTTGAGCGAGTTATGCAGAGCACGCATTGCACCTATATATTCGGAAGCTTCAGGGGATCCAAGAAGGAATTGTGTAATCTCGCCTGTCTCAGCGTTATGCTCATCTGCGATCAGCACGGTGCTGAAATCCTTGGCACCAATCTCGCGCAAGAGCAAGCCCAGGCCGTAATCCATATCCTCTGTTGTGAGAGGGTGCCTGCTGAATGATGAGAGCACCGTGTCATTAAGAATTAGATGTGATGCGGTAGCGCTCTGAAATTTTGTCCTTAGAAACGAAAATCTTGCTGGTTTTAGTTGTTTCACTGACTTGTGCACAAATGATGTAAGTGGTCCTACAATGTTTGTGAGCTGCTCGGTTGTTGCTGGATTATAATCGTGAGTGCACGCACCGTGCATTACTATTGAGCAGTCTACTTCTTTTTCCATCTCCCTGGAGATGAGTGCAGGAAAATCACTTCCGCCAAGATTTCCAAACGGCCCAAAATGGACTTGGGGTGAGGTTACCAGGCAAGTACCTGTAGCATTCTTTATGAGAAGGGTGTCAATATACGTGTCAGCATATACACCTATCCGGTCAAACTCCGCATCCAGGTCTTTGGATTCATAAAGCCACTGTGACATGAACATTGAGAATGCCTTTGTGCCTGAGACTGAGAATGCCTTTTTTATTGGTGCATTAATGAAATAAATCAAGATATAGGCGAACACTGCAAAGATTGCTGAGGTAATTGCAAGCTTGAGGAGCAAACTGTCAGGTGAGGTTGTAATATATTCTGTGTAGTAAAGCATCACTGAGAAGAAGAACAGCTGGGTTATGGAGAGTAAAACTGCGGAATAACGGAGCCTGAATATGTAATAAGAGCATAAGAATATTATTAGTGCAATTGCTGAGAATCCAAGCACTAAAATATTAATGTTATAGGTTGTAAAATACGCGATGTAAATGAGCATATAAAGTAGTGATACAATAAGCATCAGGAACAGCGAGCGTTTCAGGAGAACACCGCGCAGTATGCGGAAGATAAGTGCGGATAATGCTGCAGGCACTGCAATTATTAAGAAAGATGTGAGAAAAGCCTGGAATACGTTTGTGCTCTCTATATACGAGAGGATTGCTGCAAATATAATTGAGAATGCAACCAGGAGGAGAAGCTGTGAGGTGGCGCCGGGCAGCTTTATTAGTAGGCTTGTAAGGCGAACAGCTTTGGATATATCACTACTAACTTTTGATTGGCCCTCTCCTTTGTTGTGCTGAAGAGACATATGTTAATAAAAAGAGAGAAAGCTTAAAAGTAAATAAAAAACTGCTTAGAGCGATTCTAAGCTGATAAGCTGTGCCTCGCGCTCTGCCATCTCCTGCTTCTCCTTGTCTGAGTACTGCATTGTGGGTGTGAAATTATAGTCAAGGATCCTGCTCTTAACACCGGTTACGATAGATGTGACAAGATATGTGTCGCCGAGGCTGTCAACCACGCGCGCACCCATCTTGACATCTGCAGTCTCAGCAAGCGTTGCGCTTATGCCTTCTCCGATTTTCACCGCGTCGCCGAGCGTAAGGGACTTACCGCCCGCTATGTGAATGAGTGCACCGTTCGCACCCGCTACTTCAACATCTAGCAGCGGGTTGGCCAAAGTGCTATCGATTGCACCCTGCACACGGTCGGCCCCCTTACCCTCACCGACGGAAATCATTGCCAAGCCCTTATTGGTCATAAGGTTCTTGACATCAGCAAAGTCAACATTGAGAAGGCTTGGTAGCTTAATTGTGTCGGAGATACCCATCACAGCGTTTGCTACAATCTCATCAGCAAGTGAGAATGCCTTGTCAAGAGGAAGGTTGGGTACGTAGGATGCAAGTTTGTTGTTGTCTATTAGCACTACTGTGTCGGCGTTCTGCCTGAGTTGCTGTATACCTGCAATGGCTTTCTTCAAGCGGGCACGCTCAAGCGCAAAGGGGAAGGTTACCATCGCAACAACTGTGGCTCCCTGCTCCTTCGCTATTTTCGAGACAACGGGTGCGGCACCACCACCTGTCCCGCCACCCATGCCTGCACACACGAACACTAATTCTGAATCTTTGAGCATGTCCTGGATTATCGCTTTATCTGCCTCAGCTGCGCGCGCCCCAAGCTCCGGGAAGCCACCGCACCCAAGACCGCGGGTGAGCGAATACCCGAGCACGTGCTTCTTATGTGCACGGGTAATGCCCAGGTGTAGCTTGTCAGAATTCATCGCGATAGTCTCGGCGCTCTTGATTCCAAGGTCCGTAATGCGGGACACGGTGTTGCATCCTGCACCACCGAGCCCAATTACGGTAATCTTTTCCCCTATTACGTGTTCGGAGTCGTCCACTCTACCACCGCTCTTAGCCGATAACTTCTATGTCAGTGACTGCACCTTTCTCTTCTTCGTAGTTGCCAAACTTGCCCATTATGCTTGCACCAGTTACACCAGTAACAATTGCAACTATCTCAAGCTTGCCATCGTAATTTGGCAACAGCCTTGCACCCCACTTCACATTTGCCTCGTCATCCATCTTCTCAGAGATGAACTCACCTGCCTTGATTGCATCACCAAGTGTCAGGTCACGCCCACCTGAAATGTGGATGAGTGCACCCTTTGCACCTGCAAAGTCGACATCAAGCAGCCTGTTCTTAAGTACGGACTCAGCTGCACCGCGGACACGGTCCGGGCCTTTTCCTTCACCGACTGCAATGAAGCCAACGCCACCGTCAGCCATAATTGCACGGACATCCGCAAAGTCGATGTTAATCAGGGATGGCTGAGTAATTGTCCATACAAGACCGCTAATTGCCTTTGCAAGGATTTCATCTGCAACTGCGAACGCATCGTTAATTGGGAGGTTTGGAACGAGCTCGACGAGCCTGTTGTTGTCAAGGATAATCACTGAATCTGTAACCTTCCTGAGCTTTGCAATACCCTCATCAGCTTTCATTCTCCTTGACCTCTCAAGTGCAAATGGGTATGTGACCATTGCAACTGTGATTGCACCCTGGTTCTTAGCAATCTCTGCAATTACCGGTGCTGCGCCAGTACCGGTTCCACCACCCATACCTGCACAAATGAATACAAGGTGTGTGTTAGCAAGCTCCCTCTCAAGGGTTGGCCTCTCAACCTCTGCGGCCTTTGCACCAACCTCTGGATAACCGCCTGCACCAAGACCTCTCGTTATGCTCTTCCCGATGAGAATCTTCTTTGCGCGGGGGTCTATCACATTCAGGTGCTGCTTGTCTGTGTTAACAGCAATCAGCTCTGCACCCTTAACACCTGCTGCAAGCAGCCTGTTAAGTGTGTTGTTTCCACCACCGCCCACACCGATAACGGCGATTTTAATGGACTCATTGTCCATTGCATCGCTCGCACTCGTTGCTGCGGTCTCGCTTTCGCGGTTGCCCAAGGCAGATCTTATTATGCTTTCCATTTTCTCCCTCTTAAAATAGTTTGTCATATTATAGGAGCATAAGCTTAAATATGAAATTCGTGCAAGAGAAAAATAATTAAAGTGCTTAATTATGCAAAATCATAAATTAAATTAACGAAAAACTTATAAAGAAAAGAAATAAGACTGATAGTTTTAATCGGGCGATTATGGTTAACAATAAATAGGTGTGAATTCAATTTTTTGGGAAAAATTCTCAATAAAAATTGATTAAAATTAACGAAATAAGCAAAAATGAGCATTTAAAAAACGCTATGAGATATATCGTAAGTTAAATAAGTAAAAATGCTGTAAAAATAATTATAGGAGCATTAAAAAGCGAAAAAAAAGATTAAAATCAGCTATTAGCGTACAAAAAATTAAGTTCTGCTGAAAGGCACAAAACGAAGAGTTTATATATAAAAACAAGTAATTGGATATAACCTTTAAATAAGCCTGACGAGCCCTCTTCCCAAATCAGATATGTTAGCTTCCATTAATTCCGCAAACTGGTGGATGAATGTATATGTAGCCACAAATGCAACAAGCGGGTAAAGTATCATCGAAAGAAGAAGGAACTGGACAGGGGATTTTAGCGTTTCATATGCAGTTGTGAAGCCTGTAATGCTCTCTGGGTTTCCTGAAAAGTACGCTTGGTGTGCGAGCTGCTTGCTTATATAATATGAGAGATACACTCCAGGGAATTCTGATTTTGCAATTGCTGCAAACTCATTTTGCGTAACGTTAAGTGCAGTATCCTGGTTTGCAAGTAGCATTATAGTAAGAAATACCGGATAAACAAAGTAGAGACCGATTGCAGAGGCGATAAGGAATGAGCCCAGTGAATGCGTAAATGGCACAGCACGCAGCGCCACACCCGCTGCAAACGCATACGCGAAATACACCTGGATTAATTCAAGCAATCCTAATTGGATATATACAAACAGGAATCCATAATAGATATATTGGATTAGTGATTCTATATTTTCAATTATTCTCATAGGCAGGCCAAGCATGAAACTTATAGTACCTTGCTGCGGGAAAAATGCGCCTATCCCACCTACTGCACCAGCGCCTGCATAGGTGTAGAACATCCAATCGTATATAGAATTTAATCGGTCCAGACGTGTAAGAAGATATGCCTTTGCACCAAACATATGCGGCTCATTTGCATTGCACATAATGATTGCAACATCTTGTAGGTTGTTTAAATCTGCAAGCTGTACAAGAAATACACCAATAACCTGGCTTGCAGCCAGCATTATCCCCACACTAAAATATAATATGCCTGCGGTTGCAAGGCACTGGAACGCTTCGTTTGAAACCCAGCTTTCAACCTTCTTTGATTGTATGAATTTTGATGCCATGTATACTATTGCCAAAAGTGTTGCTGTAGCAACCAGCAGTATGCCTGCGTTTGTATATGCACCATTTGCCAATACTGCTTGCAGCACACTTATAGAGGCTGGTGTTTGATTTAAAACCTGCGGGCACGTGAAAGCCATTCAATATCACCTCATAGTTGACTGCTCCAACAACTCATATCACCTTCAAGAGCTGTATTACATCAATGGGCTCGCCGAGAGACCCTGTAAGCGTTCTTACAAATTCTATAACTATAACAAACTCAATCATAGGTAGTATAAACCCAAGGAAGAAAAAGTTTGTGTTTAAGGCGAGAAGAATAGCCATTATTGCAATCGGGTTCATTATAATGCCAAGCCCAAACTTATACGCAACCACCATACCTGTTTGCATTAACACAATCAGAGCTCCTGAAATTGCATTTGTCAATTTGCTAACCAGTGGGACGTTATTTAGCAGCTTCGTCCCGATAGTGAATATTAGAGATGCGCCTATGAAATAGGTCAGGCCGTATCCCTCCGGCTTGGCACCTTTTGCAATAATACCTCCAGACCCCATTTTTTCTGGCTCGATATCCTGCATTTCGCACTGGCCATCCTTATATATAGAGGTCTTTTTGCAGCACAACGAGCCGTCATTATTTGGGGGTGTCCCAACAAGAATGCACGGAGCACAGAAATAGCGCATATTTCCTCCGCTTGTATCTATTTCATATGCTTCTGAATTGCATGAGCTGATACAATCCTGAGGGTCATTACATAATGGCGAGTTGTAAAGCAATGAGTTTAGCATTGCATCATCCGGCTTTACCGCAGTCACTAGTATTATGAAATTATACGAGAGTATAAGCGGGTAGAAAAACGACATGGATATCGCAAGGCCTATCAATGCAGCACCAAAGGTTCGGGTTGCAGGGATGGCACGCATCAGGACGCCTAGTGGGAGAAATGTTGGGATGCCTGTGAGTGCAAAGAATTTTAGCAGGTACATCTGTGTAGAAACACTCATCAAGGCCAGGGCAAGGGATGCAAAAAACATATTTCCCATGTTAAGTATTGGCTCCAACCCTGAGAGCGGCTGCAGCTCCCCAATCATTGCACCTGCAGAAACTTTTGTTGATGTGATTGCACTGGCATATACAAGCTGTATTATAAGTGACTTATAGAGCTTCTCGCCCAGGTAATAGAGAAGGGTAAGGTATGCCTCACTCAAATCAAGAAGAGGCGTGTTGGCGGGGTCAACACCGCTTGATACAAGATAATCATAACTCACAAACGTTCTTGTATCAATTCCTATAGTGCTAAAGGTTGCAGTGCACATAATATTACCAAATGCAACAACCATCATTATGACTATCAGAAGCCCTGCAATGTCTGCCAGCCCGGTACGCACAAGTCCCTTTACCTGCTGTCTGTTAAGTATGCTTCCTATCATATACATCAATGCGTATACTATAATACCTATTGCAATTGCTGCCGACGAGAAGATAACCCAATCCCCACTGAACACGGAAGCACACACGTTGGATTGCTGTGCACGCACAGCTGAAAAGGCAAAAAGGATAATTAGCATTACACTTGCGGCCCTTACACTTCTAACATTGAACTTTATGATGTTTGCCTCCATCATATTAGCCTCACCAGGTGCCCAAGGCTTATGGGCGTGCCAAGAACATACTGTGAGAAATCACGGATAAATATGACCATAATTGTGAAGTTTAGGAAGGGTATTATTGCAGAGAGGATTACAAAAGAGACTGCTGTGCCCACTACAAGATCAAAAGAATAATAAAATAGGGATATCGCAAGGACTGCTGTTGAGGCGCTTGAGATGGTTGAGCTCACAAATCCTATAAGCCCCAGGCTTTTGCACACTTTGCCCATTACTTTGCCGCTGCACAGCTTATCCCATGTTGTTTGCTTCAGGACTGATTTTAAGGAAGATGTGGCAGTAACCGCTGCAGAAACACCACGGGCCGTCAGGTCAACACCAAGGACAATCTTTCCCCATGTTGGTAACCTCCCCAGCATATCAGCTGTTTCCCTAAATATGCCACCTACGCCTGTATAAACACCGCAATCCTGCAGGTTCTTATCAATTTTGTCATATGGTGTTACAAACACGGCGTAATCGCTTGAAGGTGTGAATATGCCTACAAACTTTTTCACGTATGGGCAGGTGTTTTTTGTTAGTATAGTTTCAAAGACCGTTTTTGTATAAAAGAACCTCATAAGCCCAAGCTGGTCCGAATAACTCTTCTGCCCTTGCGTGGGGTCAACAATCTGTGTGATTAGATATATATCAAATGCATAGATTATTGGTGCTATTATATATGCCCCGATAGTTATTGCAAGAAGCACGTTGCCTGCGTTAAGTGTTGGCGGGAACGCGCGCAGCAAAGCGCCCAAAGGGAGGAATATTGGGAGAAGGCTGTTTTTAATGAGGTCAAGAAGCATTATCTGGAACGAGTTTATGAACAGAGACGTTGATAGGATTGTTACTCCCGTCGAGACTGCAAACATAAGCGGTTTAGCAAATGAAACCAGGTTAACTGTGGCAAAAACACCCATTATGGGCACTGAATACTGCTGGTTTATGAGGCTTGCAATGCCTACGTTCAAGATTGTGATTATCAGGAGATGTGTGAAGAAGTATACATTATTCCAGGCAAGATATGCAGATGCAACATCAAACATGCCACCGTTGACTGGCATCCCGCCAAGGAAAAGCTCAATGCAAAGCTGTGAGATAAATACATATATTACCGGGAAAGAGGCAATAAGAACGAGTGTGATTATTGACTGGTAGAAGGTCTCTTTTGAGTACGCAAGAAGCTTTGCATCATTGAATATGGATGAGCCCATATACATAAGAGCGGCAATGAGGATAGCAATTGTTACTGTAATATATGCAAGCGAACTCTTCTGCAGTATATCTTCCATATCTTTTGCACGGTTATCCAAATCACTGGGTGCAAGTGAGTATGCACTATCAACAAAAAAGAGAAACAGTATGGTTACTACCAATGCAAAATGCTTTGCGGTTTTTGTTTCTCTGTGTTGTTTTTGTTGCACCTGCACCATCCTCCTCATATAATCTTCGTAAGGCCTGCTATCTCCACATCGCCTCCGAACAATATCGATATTTCCCTGATTGCCGAAATTGTACCAGCAATTGCAAATATTGATGTGAACGTTGCCATCAGGATAGCCCTGGCTATTGCCTCTACAAGCGAATACTTATGATTTTGAGGATTGCTCGGGTCATAATAATCTTTGCCTGTGCCAAATGCGCGGTTATCCTGTGGGTTTGGGATATTGCCATTTCTTCCAATAGAGTACCCAAACCCTATCTGTGGATTATTATTTATCTTGGCAAGCAGCTCTGCAGCTGCCTGGCCGGCGATATTCTTTGATGGGTCGCCACCTGCCCTGGCGTTTTCTGCCCGCTTCTGCTCTATGATTTCATCAAATGATGTGGAACTCCCGCTTGGGTCGACAAGGTCGCTGAACGTGATGCAGAAGAACATATACTTTGAAGTATCAAGCACAAACTTTGTGCTGAAATGCTCTGCCGATTCAACCACAGTTTGTGAGAATATATACATGTAGGGGAGCACGAAAAATAGGCCTAGGGTTATCCCCATCAAAAGGCCACCTACCTTGCGCGTGAATGGTAGTATGCGCAAAACGAGGCCGATATTAAACAAGAATGGGAAAAAGTATATTGCATTAATTATCATGAAAAGCTCCTGGAATTTGAGGAATAAAAGCACCCTGTAAAGCATAGTGAATGATTCCCCGTATACGAATGCATGGATGGAATTATATTTCATTGATGATAACTGCAAAAGCCCTCCAGAAGCGCTCATACCTGCACATGTGGCTGCCCAGTCAAATGCCCGAAGCGTGCCTTTTGCAAGGACGCGTATGTTATTGTATGCTTCTGCGAGGTGGTCACGTGCAACCTTAAGGTGGGCGGTTATGAAAAGGTTTTGTGGTGAACACGAGCCATCTGTTATAAATCCAACATCAACAAGTGCTGTGCAGAAGATTAGGTTAACTAGAGGTATTACTGTAAGCAGGGAGCCTACTATTATGAGCGAGAACATAGCTTGCCCAAACTCGTGCTTTGAAAACCCTATGAGGTTCTCATTTGAGAATATCTTCCCCGCCATAAAAATAAGCGCTACGAACAGGAGATGGATTACTACTACCAGTATTGCCACCGGGAAGAGAGCATAAAAGAACTCTGTAAATTGTATTGAACCGCCAGATGCAAGTCCGTTGGATAAAATTACTGGGAGCAGCTCCATCATCAGGCACCAACCTCCTTAAGGAATTTTATGATTGAGCTTGCCATTGCAGTGGACATTACTATTGCGATGGCTGGCACAACAAGTGCTAAAAACAAATGCCCGCCGAGCACAAGGAACATATCGCGCAAGCTCTTGTAATTAAATGCTGTAAGTGCATAGAATGTGTTATCTTCAACAGACTTGAAAAATGAGTATGCCTTGTCTGGTGTGTGGTGAATAGAAGAGATTACCTGCTCATATTGTATCTGCTGTTGCACATGCGAATATGCATCAAGCGATATTACATAAATGTAGGGGTACATCGTAAAGAATGAAAATGAGACTGCCATAAGGAATGTGCCCGCATCCCGTGTTATTGGAAGTGCACGCAGGAATATTCCAACTGGAAATATGAATGTGAATGCCGTTTCCCTGAGTATCATCAGGAGGATTGATTGCAAGTAGAGGCTTGCAAAAACGCTCTCCATAATAAATGAGATAACATTAAGGCTTGTGTAAATATTCTTTAATCCGGCCAGTGGCATTATCTTTACACCTGAAAATGACAGGCTCATGTTTGAGAATACGCTTATCTCAAGCATAATCTGGAATAAGTTTCTAAGGGTTGCATAAACACTTCCATAAAGTATGTTATTCATTTTTTCAAGCACCTGCTGGAACAGGTCCACATTTTGGCCGTTAGCCTGCGAGCACGATAACTCTGTTGCAAAAACCACTATTGTTGTGAAAGAGAATACAATCGCAAACGTTACAACAAAGTTATACAGCTCGGTCTTTCCGAACTCAACATAATCCTCGCGCTTAAGCAGGTTGCCGAGCATATATGCAAGTGCGGAGATGAGTATGGATATCGTGAGGGCTATAAATATGTTCGCCCATATGCCGTCAATGAACACCAATGCACAACTGCCTGCAGGGTCAATCATCTTATACAACCTCAAATTACTTTTCCAAGCCCCATAAGTGACGAGTCACCACCTATACTTTCAGCTATTGAGCGGTAGAAGGTTACAACTATGATAATTGAGAACAAAGATATCATAAATGCAACAACGACACGGGTCATCAGCACTGTTACATTAAACTCACGTGGTGAGTACCCTAACGCCTTACCTGCAAGCCAATCAAAAGCGCCTGTTGATGCTGCACAGGATTTGTAATCTGATACATCATACATACTACCATAGCTGCGCAGCATATCTAAGCTAACTTCAGCTATGAAATCCCCTGCCTGCTGTGCACGGTACCACGCCGCTTTCCAAAAATCAAGCTGGCTCGTATCGATAGAAGGGGCATTTGAAGGCGGGTCTATATACTTCTGTGCCATATACCCGCTGTATGCATCACATGCCACCTCATCAAACATTGCGGTTGCAATATCGCTCTTGATGAGTGCACTGGAAAGTGCAAATGTAACTATGGCACTTACACCGCCAGCAACAGCGCCAGCACCTCTCTTAAGCATTGCGGAGATTGTCTTTTTTGTGCCTTCCTTAGCGACCTGCTTGACAACCGTACCGGAAACCTGTTTCATTGCTTTTTCACTCATATAATGAAGTGAAAACTTCTGAGCGAGAACAAACATGTTCGCAGTCTTTTGTGCCGCATTATCCAAAAAGTACTCAGGATTCTTCTGGTCTGCAATATATCCATCCCTTATTTCATTGAATTCTGCGTTTCTTATCTGGTATTTTTGCTCGCACTCTGTTGTTGTGCACTTCTGGATTATAAAGATGGGTACTGAGAGGGATTCCTTGTATGGGTAATTTTCTAAGATATACTGTTGCGTCTGCGAGTCAAATGCCGTGCCATAAAAGTCTATAGATATGTTATAGAAATATACTGCTTGATCAAGCTTATCCGCATCTTTGATAAGGTCAAGTGGCTTCAGCTTGCTTATGCTGATAGGACATACTATCTCCTGGGTTGTTATTGCTGTTCCTTTACAAAGCAGCCCGCCTGTTTGGTCTTTCACTGTAAAATTGTATATGCCGGCACGCGCAGTGAACGTGAAATTTATCTCTTTTGTGCTTTCATCCACTTGTACAATATCTTTTGGTGAAAGGAATATTATCTGGGTACCATCTGCGCCTGGCAAAGCGGTCATCCAATCTGTACTTACATAAACACCACTGAATTCTTTCACTATCTTACCATAGAAATCATCGGAAAAGGATGCAAGGATAAAAGCTGGGTATACAAACTGGAGCGTGATGAACAAAGCCATAAGAGTTGAGCCAAGCCGACGCGTGAACGGGAGCGAGCGGAAGAATATGCCTATAAGAAGAAGCTGCGGTCCCACAGCGGATATGAATATGAGGATTCCCTTGTGCGCCAGCAGCATAAATATCATAAGTATTATCAGCTCGTTCATCTGCTCAATGATATCAGTAACCTTTGATAAGCCTGGGAAGAGAGGTGCTTTAAGAGAAAGCGAATCAACCGCACCAATCCCTCCGCCAGAGCCTCCCACAGTGCTGCCAGCACCTAGAGTGTTGAAATGTATCTGCCCGATGTATGTCCACTCGCCTATGAATGTTTCAATCACATATGATGCCATAAACACCTGCTTTAGCCCCCAGTCGCTCGTGCTTATATAAGTGCTGCCCGGGTTTGTGGCCTGCGATGCAGGTATGCCTTCAATTGCAATATCAACCTGCCTGATTGCATCATTTGTCATTACCTGGGCGTTAATTAGTGAGTTCAGGTCAAGGCCAAACTGCGGGGGAGTGGCTGTTGATGATGGGAACGCTGCAAAGAAGATTAGCGATGCCACCGCAAGCAGGCCTATGTTAGCTACCAAAAACAGCGTAAATAAGTTCTCAAACACCTCATTCTTTGCCCAGCCCTGCGCCTGCGGTGTGCCTATAAAGCCGGCAACCATGTATCCTAACCCTGCAATCACAAAACCTATCGCAACACCAACTGCGCTCGCAGATAGGATATCACCAAGCGTGGCTGCATGTGCTATGTTCGGCACAAGCAATAAGAATAGCACCAATGCAATGGTTATGCCTGGCTTTTGCAAGCCCATCAATAAAACTTATAACTACTTTTATTTTAAACCTTTCATGGAATTCGCTGAAATGTCAAGAAAATGGCAGGAAAGGTGGGCGAACGCCAAGCTGTTCGAAAGCGAGCCTGATTCACGCCAGAAGTTTTATATTACTGCGGCATTTCCGTACCCAAACAGCCCACAACATATTGGGCATGCAAGAACATATACAATTACCGATGTATGCGCACGGTATGCACGAATGCGTGGCAAGAATGTCCTTTTCCCGATGGGGTTTCATGTAACCGGTACACCTATTATGGCAATGGCCAAGAGGATTGAGGAAAAAGACCAGGAGCTTATGGATATATTCACCAATATTTATGGGATGGATAAAGAGTATGCACAATCGCTTACAAACCCGCGCGACCTTGTAATGGCATTCAGCAAGGAGATTGAGCAGGGGATGCGTGAGATGGGATTTTCCATAGATTGGAGAAGGAAGTTTTATACATTTGATAAGGAATTCAACTCATTTATTACGTGGCAGTTCCACAAGCTTAAGGATGCCGGGCTCATAACAAAGGGGAAACATCCTGTGCCTTACTGCCCCAAATGCGGTAATGCAGTTGGCGGCCACGATACAAAGGGAGATGTTGACCCGGAGCTTGGTGAGTTCGTAACACTGAAATTTGCAATTGATGATGCATTCCTGCTTGCGGCGACGCTACGTCCTGAAACTGTTTATGGGGTTACAAATGTATGGGTCAATGCAGATGCTGATTATGTAAAGGCGAAAATAGATGGTGAGCAGTACATTGTGTCGAAAGAGGCTGCTGAAAAGTTCAAGTTGCAGGACCATAAAGTGGAGGTTATTGAGGAGATTAAAGGAAAGGCCCTGGCTGGCAAGACGTGCCGTGCGCCACTGACTGGTACTGAAGTGCCCATAATGGTTGCATCGTTTGTTGACCCTGCAAATGCAACTGGAGTTGTGATGAGCGTTCCCGCGCACGCGCCTTACGATTACGAGGCGCTGGTTGAGGCGGTCGGAAAGGAAAAGGCGGATAAGATGCTTATCAAGATCATCGAAGTGGATGACAAAGAGCTTGGTGAGGTGCCTGCAAAAAACATTGTTGAAAAAATGGGGATACGCTCGCTTGATGACCCTAAGCTTGAGGAAGCAACAAAAACAGTTTACAGGAAAGAGCTGCATTATGGAATAATGGGTATTGGTGACCTAAAAGGAATGAAAGTTGAGAAAGCGCGCGATTATGTGCGCGATGGGCTTATCATGAATGGTGAAGGAGGTATACTGTGGGAGATTATCAATAGGCCGGTAAAATGCAGGTGCGGTGGTTCTGTTGAGGTTAAGGTGTTTGAAGACCAGTGGTTCATAAATTACGGCGATGAAAAGTGGAAGGAAAAGGCGCGTGAGTGCCTAGCAGAAATGTCTATTGTGCCTGAAGGGAGGAGGTTGGATTTCGAGTATGCAATCAATTGGCTACACGAGAAAGCATGCACACGCGCAACTGGCCTGGGCACTAGGTTTCCGTTTGATGAGAGCAAGATGATTGAGGCACTTTCAGATTCTACAATATATATGGCATTCTACACTGTGAAGCACAAGCTTAAGAGACCGCTCAGTACAAGCGAGTGGGATTATGTAATGCTTGGGAAAGGGAGCGCGCCACCTGAGCTTGTTGAGCTCAGGGAAAGCTTTGAGTATTGGTACCCCTTAGATGCAAGGCATTCGGGTGCGGACCTTGTGTATAACCACCTGCCTTTCTTCATATTTAACCATACCGCGATATTCCCGAAAGAGAAATGGCCGCGTGGGATTGTTGTTAATGGGTTCGTGCTTATGGATGGTCAGAAGATGAGCAAATCGCTCGGCAATATCCTGCCCTTGAGAAAGGCTGTGGCACAATATGGTGCCGACCCGGTAAGGATATCTGTACTGAGTGGCGCTGAGCTTGGTGAGGATACTGATTTCAATAAGGCAACTGTTGAGGGGATTATGAGCAGGTTAAGGTTCATGCTTGAGATGTGCGGCAACCTCAGTGATAATGCAACCAGGGATGTTGAAAGATGGCTTGAGATGCGGCTTGCTGAATACGGTAAAAAAGCAATCAATGAGTACTACCCAAAACTGAACCTGCGGGAATTAATCAATGACCTTGTTTACAGGTTTATCAATGATATTAAATGGTGCATCAAACGCGGTGGCAAACCGACGCGTGGTGCAATTGAAAGATGGGTACTGCTTATGGCTCCCGTTGCGCCGCATCTGTGTGATGAGATGTGGGAGCGGTTGGGCGGTAAAGGATTTGCAACTACACAACAGATAGATGAGAAGCTTTTTGATGAGGCAATTGACAGGAAACTGGATGAGCGTGAGAAAATAATAGAGGGTACAATATCAGATATAAAAGAGATAAAGAAGTTGATTAGTGAGGAGAAGAGGGAGGCAACATTGATTGTTGCAAGTGCTTTCAAGAGAAAAGTGTTCAAATCAGTAGGCAATACAAAGAACTTAAATGAAGCAATAAAAAACGCGATGGCTGATGAGGAGATAAGAGGGCGCGGGAAGGAAGCAATGGCTATTATAAAAAGCGCGATGAAATGGAAATCTGATATTGTGCTCGATGAAGAAGAGGAATACAGGGCGTTTGCAGAAGCGGCTGGGTTCATAGGCGAAGAGACTGGATTAAGGATTAAGGTTGTCCACGAGACAGAAGCAGGTACTGCTGTCGGTGATAAGGCTGCAAAAGCGCTGCCTGGCAAGCCGAGCATATACCTTGAATAAAAGCAATAATCATTTGCAGATTAGGCCTTGGTTTCACTGATGGCAAAGTTTTTAAACGATGAGTACCCTTTGTTATTGAGGGTCATGCTGAAGCGCAAAATTACATTAAAAACAGAAAGGAAGGGGTTTCTTGGATGGAAGAAGGATGATAAGCCCGAGTTAATGGGAATCAGCGAAGATGATATCAAAGATATAGAAACAATCCTCACAGAAAATAAGAGCCTGCATGACATTTTCACATATGTTAATAGACACTTGCCTGGATGGAGCATATCTTACATACACAAGGAAGGCAAGCATATCATAACAATAGAGAAGGAAACTCTTGGGAAACGTATTATTTTTGAAGTTGAGAGTATACGGTAGGGCCCTCTCACAGATAAGCCTTAAACCATTTTATAAGCGAATCAAGCGCCTCATCGCCCCCTTTTAAGGTAAAGAGGCTGTGTGATGCGCCATTTACACGTATAAGATGCACGTTCCTGAGGTAGCGCGCCAGCTCTTCACTCTGCCTTAATGGGACAATGTTATCCTTAGTGCCGTGCAGGATTAGTGTTGGGGTCTCAATTGAAGAGAACTTTTTATAACCATCAAGTGCGATGCCATCTTCGTAAAATTTATAGCCCATCTTTATGCTTATTCCAAGCTTGTCGGAGCGGAATATGCCTGTTGATTTCCAGGCCTGCAGGTCAGCCCAGCTGAATGTATCTGAGAAGCTTGAGACTGGTGCACCAAGCACGAGTGCTTTTAAGTGTCCTTTATGCTGGAGTTGTTTTGCAATATTAAGTGCCACAAAGCCTCCAATGCTGAATCCAAATATGCCTATATTAGAGAACCCCTGAGAAATTGCATAATCAATTGCAGCCCTGCAATCATCAACTGCCCCTGATATTGTAAAATCTGAGAAATTGCCATCACTTTCACCATGGCCATTCATATCTATTGCAAGAGAGTCTATGCCCTGCTTCTGCAGTGCTTCAGCAACAAAAAACAGGTCCTCTTTTGATGAGAGAAACCCGTGCAGGAGTATAACGATTGAATTGCGCCTGCCATTATGAGTAAACAGGTTCCCCACAATCCTCCTTCCGCCTGAGCTTATTTCGATGCGGTCAATCATACAAGCAAGAGTTAGAAAAGCAGAGGTTTAAAAAGTTTGTCAGGTGTAAAATAGAAAGTCCCGCTGTAGCTCAACGGTAGAGCGGCCGGCTGTAGTTGGATCGTTTTTGGGAAACTAAAAACGATGTTAGGGTTGTGTGGCCTGCTAAGCCTCATAGTAGGCTATGTTAGGCCACAGAACGGATAGCGTTTGGTGAAGCCAAACGATGCACCATTCGCTCATGCGAATGTGCTGGGGTAGTTACCCCTTCCGCGGTGACCGGCAGGTTGACGGTTCAAATGAAGGGCAATTGCATTGCCCTTTGCAGCACACTGCAAGTGAGTTGCAAACCTGAAAATCCGCCCGGCGGGACTCTTGTTTTTCTGGTGCTGGGAAATGTTTATAATTGGAATACCCCCTTAAGCTAATGATGGCAACAACCACCAAGAAGGATACACGCACACATTCGCAGGAGAATAGCCATACAAAAATGAAAAGGGCAAAGGAGTTCATAGCTATGCTGATGGTTGGGGCTTCGCTTGCATGCCCACCTTCATTTGCAGAAGAGAGGAATACTTCTGTTGACACGGAACTGTGCAGGAAATATATTGATGCTAAGAAGGCTTTTCTTAAAACTAATGGGGGCCAGGAGAAAAAGGAGGTAGAAACTGCAAGAAAGGACCTTATTAGAAGTGGGGGGTTTTCTGCACCACTCAACTGTATCCAGGGCAGTAATGAAAAGCTTGACCCTAGGAGGGGCGCCAGGATTGACCTGCCAAAAAGGAATAAGGAAAATACTTGGGTAGACATACTAAAATTTGCAGGGACGGTTGCCGTGATTATTTATGTTGTCCAAGCGATAAAGGGAGAAACGTCACTCTCGATATTTGGCATAATAAGGAATGCTGCTCAGGGAGCCTGGGGCAAAATTAGCGGGCTTCTTTGGAAGATATATGATAAGACCAAAAATGTAGGTAAAAGGAAAGATGAAAATAAGAGCGAATAATAAATTGCCTAATGCCTGCCGTATTTTCCCACTATTTCGCCTTGTGCTAACACGTGCCCTTTCATTGCATTAAGGAGCCCTTCGCGCTTTGTGCCAGTGTCAAGGTCGAGCATTGTGTCAAGTGCATAAAACTTGAAGAAATAACGGTGTGCTGGCCCGGGCGGTGGGCAAGGTCCCATATACCCATACCTGTTCGCACTGTTTATGCCTTCCTTGCCACCAAGAGATGCAACATCCACACTTTCTGGATACTTACCAGATGGCGGGAGGTTCCACGCAACCCAATGCACAAACAAACCGCGCGGTGCATCTGGGTCCTCAACGATAACTGCGATTGATTTTGTGCGTGGAGGTATCCCCGTTATCTCAAAAGGAGGGATAAAATCGTCACCATCACATGTGTACCTGATTGGGATTTGCGCAAACGGTGCAAATGCTGATTTTACAGTGAGCTCGGTCATCTCATCACCTGCTCCGGGCGTGCTGCCCCCCGTCTCTCCCAAATCAATACAGCCGGCAAGACCGGCCACCATTAGGAGAAGGACAGGGAGCGTTCTGCCCATAATCTGGTTTCTAGCTCCTTTTTTATAAATGTATGCCTGCCCTGGAACGCGCACGATGAGAGAAAGCGGGATTACTATTTTAAAGTTGCACCAGTTTAACATAGGCAGGTATGTTAGGAAATATCATATGTGTTGCACATCATTGCATAATTGCATTATGCTTGTTTTCGCATTGGGATGCGCAGCACTGGCTTTATGGAGGATGTTAATATGATTGATGATAAGTTTGAGCTCCTGAGGAAAAATGAGATGGAGGCGCGCAAGATTATTGAGAAAGCGAAGGCTGACGCCGAGAAAATCAGGAAAGAGGGAAATAAGCGGCTGGTTGAGGAGAGAGAGCAATGGGAGGCCGAGCTTAGGAAGGAGAAGGAATTGCTGTACAAAAAGTTTGAGGCTGCGGGAGAGAAAAAGATTGCAAAGATTGAGGAGCAGAAAGAAAAGGAGATGGAAAACATTTCTGATGTAAAAAAAAGTGCAATCAGCAAAGTTGCTGAGGATGTTCTTGAAATTGTGCTTGAATAGATGAGGTTTGGTTTTGATGCTGCCTGAAAAGATGCTTAAGGTTGAGGTAGTAACGCTAAAGAGCCAGGTGGAGCAGGTAGTCAGGACACTGCACGAAGCTGGCCTTGTGCATCTTGTAGTTGATAAGGAAAGCGGGGAATGGGTGAAAGGTGCATCACCACTTAGGAAGATGGATATGCTGTCACAGGATGCATCTCTCCTCAGGGATGTTATAAGTATCGGAAAGAAGATTGGCGTCTGGAGCGGTAAGGAAGGGAAATATTCGCGTGCTGATTTGCAGGAAATAGTTGGGCTTTATGGAGAGATAAATGATGCACAGAGGATTGTTGAGGAATTATCAAAGAAGATGGAGAGTGTAGAAATACTGAGAAAACTTAGAATAAACAGGCTGCCGTCATCACAGAAAGTCCACTATGAAATTTTTGAATGTGCGCCTGCAAAGGTGTCGCACGTTGTGATTGCGTGCGAGAGAAAGGGATTGGATTTTGAGTACAGCAAAGGTGAGAAAGAGGCATACATAATAATTGCAGGGAGCTCTGCGGATAAGGAAAGTATAAGGGAGATTGCAAAGGAGTTTGGGCTCCTGCCTATCAAGATAAATGAGGGCATAGCAAATGTCAAGGAGGAGATAAGGAAAATAGGTGATGCCCGGAGAGCTGCTGAAAGGCGCGCTGCCGATGCAAAAGAGAAAATACGAAAAAAGCTTGCACTCATTATGGGCAGTATAACCAGGGATTATGCCAGGTTGCAGGTTGAGATCGAGCGCGCAAACGCGGTGCTTAAGTTTGGTGAGAGTGAGCGCCTTTATTTCATCAGGGGATGGATACGCGAAAGGGATAAGGAGCAGCTTGAGCGCGTGATGGCCGCACACAGGGATTATACAGGGATGTCGATTGAGAAGCCGCACCATGGTGAGCTGCCACCAACCGCACTGAAGACACCTGCACCATTGAAGCCGTTCGAATCGCTGTTGAGGTTTATATCAACACCAAGGAGTGATGAGATTGACCCTACAAACCTTATTGCAATCACGCTCCCGATAATGTTTGGGATAATCGTCGGTGATGTTGGGTATTCGCTCGTCCTCCTGCTGCTATCAGCATATTACATGAACAAGATGAGAGGGATATTAGGCGACTTGATGAAGGTTATATTCATATCATCTTTCTGGGGTGTGCTGTGGGGGATAGTGTTCTGTGAGTTCTTCGGGTTTGAGTTTGAATTTACGCTGTTTGGCACGCAGTTCCCGCTAATCAACAGGCTACACGGGGTTGTATCGCTCCTTCTGCTTACAATCGGGATAGGTGCTTTGCACATAATGCTCGGCAACCTGCTCGGCATGATTGAGGGGGTTATGCATAAGGAATGGAAACATGCAATTGCAAAGGCGTGCTGGGTTGTTCTTGAGATAGGGCTTGTGGTTATGGCTGTTGATTTGGGCATGGGTGCTGCCGCAGCAGTGCTTGCAGTGATCGGAATCGTGATAACTGAAGGTGTGATAGGCCTAATTGAAATACCTGGGATGGTTGCTAATATAATGTCTTATGCAAGGCTGGCAGCGGTGGGGCTGTCCGGGGTTATACTTGCGCTCCTCATAAATATGATGAGGCCGGACCCGAGCCAGGGTATATTGATGGTTGTTACGATTGTTATGTTCTCTGTAGCGCATCTTGTTGCAATTGGGCTGGCGGCTTTTGAATCACTTATACAAGGAGGCAGGCTGCACGCAGTTGAGTTCTTCTCAAAATTCTTCAAGGGAGGTGGCGTGCCGTTCAGCCCGTTCAGGATGGTTGATACTCACGGGGTTGAACCCCGAGAAAAGAGGTGAAATCTATGGTGGAAGAAGTGTTGAAGGTTGTGGATTATGGCTGGGCAATCGGCCTTGCTGCAATTGGTGCAGGGATAAGCATGGGGCTTGGTGCGATTGCTACCGGAAATGCGCAGGCTGCAATCGGGAGCTCTGCTGTAGGTGCAATTGCTGAAAGGCCAGAGCTGTCAGGAAACATGCTGATTTACGTTGCACTTCCTGAAACGACTGCAATACTTGCACTTGCAATATCCGCATTGCTCATCGTGCTGATAGGGCAGCCACTCATTGGTGCAATCAGTGGTGGGGCTACTGCACACTAAAGTGGTTTAGATGAAGATAGAGGCGGTTGCAGACGCCATCATCAAGGAAGCCGAGAGAGAGGCGGATGGCATTAGGCGTGCGGCCGAGATTGAAGTCCGCGAAATGCTGAAGAGGGAGCGCGAGCGCCTTGAATCTGTAAGAAAAGAGGAGCTCGCAGCGTATGAGAAAGAGGCCGCAAAAGCTATGGAGGAACGCGTTGCTGCTGCACGGCTTGAAGCGAAGAAGGAGCTCCAGATGTCAAAAGATGCAATCGCAATGAAAGTTATGGAAAACGTGGTTGAGAGGTTGCAGGAGATCAGGGGTAAGAAAGGAGACTACAAAAAAGTCATTGAAAAGTTGTACAAGCGCGCCAAGGAAGGTCTTGGAGATGCCCCTCTTGAGATTGAGTGTGCGAAAGCGGATGCTGCGGTTGTAAAGGAGGTTATTGGAAAGAATGATAAGATTAAAACTAACCAGGATATCAACGGTGGGATTATAGTGCGCAACCCTGAGAAGGGTGTGCTCATAGACCTTACCTTTGCAACACTCATACGCGATAAGGAAGCTGATATCAAAGCTTACGTGTACAAGAAGCTCTTTAAATAGTGTGGTGTGGAATGGAGGACATAAATATACGTGCACGGGAGTTTGGGTATGCCAATGCGAGGCTACGTGCTGCGCGTACACAGTTCGTTGATAGTGCCACTATGAATGCTATGTGCGATGTTGCCACTGTTGATGCGA
Source organism: Candidatus Micrarchaeia archaeon (assembly GCA_038874595.1). Lineage (GTDB taxonomy): Archaea > Micrarchaeota > Micrarchaeia > CAILAH01 > CAILAH01 > CAILAH01. The sequence goes on along the minus strand of JAVZCB010000003.1, from coordinate 28,067 downwards.
TGCTTGAGCTTATGCTTAACACTGCATATGCAGAGCATATTGAGGCGCTACGCACAAGATATGGTGGTACGATGCTTGTTGCACGCGCACTTATGGAGCGAATGGGTAGAAAAATCGCACAGATTGAGGGGATGGTACACAATAAGAGAAAGCTTCCTTTGCTGTATGTTGCAATTGGCAAGATTGAAGTGTACAATCTCAAGCTGCTCTTCCTTGAGGCTATGAAAGGCGGGGACTTTACATATGATTATGTGCCTGCGGGTGCAATAAGCGGAAGGCGGCTTGAGAGGCTGCGCGCGGTTAAGGACATTGAGCTTCTGAAAAGGATTGTGACAGAGATGGGGTATACAATAAGCAGCAATTCGCAGGAGTACGCACATATTGTTGATGATATTGAGAGGGCATATTATAGGAGGATTGCAGAGCTCAAGAGATTATGCGAAGATGAGCCAGAGGTTCGCATATATATCGAGAAAATAATCGATTACAAGAATTTTGACCTTGCACTGCGCGCGCACAAGTTTGGCTGGAATGTCACCTACATAAGCGGCGGTAGTGTACCGCTTGATAAGGTAAAGAAGGCCTCCAGTGAAGGTATCGATGCGATTGTGAGGTTGTTCGGGGTTGGTGACATTTACGATAAGAGCAAAGGTGACCTGTCGTGGATGGAAGAGTTGTACGAAAGAAAGCTTATGCTCTGGATTATGAAAGCTGGTAATTCAAACCCATTCTCAATGGCTGGTATTATTGGGTTCATAAATCGGCTTGATATCGAAAGAAGAAACCTGAGGAGCATAGCAGTATCGAAGGGTGTCCTCAAACCTGAGGAGATTAAGCCGCGACTGATAATGATTTGAGGGTGAATGCCAGATGAAAATTGTTGCGGTTGGCTCAAAAGAGATGTGCAATGGGCTGCGCCTTGCAGGTGTCAAGGAGTGTTATCACAGGGAGGATGTCAAGGATATGAGTACACTTATAGAGGGGCTGCTTAAGCGTGATGATGTAGGTGTCATTATATTGGATGATGGGTCATATTCAATGCTCAGCTGGGCGCTGAAAAAGAAAATTGAAACGATTGCAAAGCCCAGCGTTGTCACGGTGCCGGATTTCGGCAGCAAGACAGTTGAGAGCGAGAGCCTGGAGGCGCTTGTCAAGCGCGCTCTTGGGTTTGACTTGAAAAAGGGTTGATAATATGGGGACAATACATAGGATTTCTGGACCGGTTGTTACCGCTGTAGGCATGAGCGGTGCTAAGATGTATGACCTGGTCAGGGTTGGTGAGGCCGGGCTTATTGGTGAGATTATACGCCTTAACGGCGATTCAGCATTTATCCAGGTGTATGAGGATACATCTGGCATACGGCCAGGCGAGCCTGTTGAGAATACTGGAATGGCACTTTCAGTGGAGCTCGGGCCGGGCTTGCTCAAATCCATTATGGATGGGATTGCACGGCCGCTTGATAAGATTGAGGAGAAGTCCGGCTCGTTCATTGGGAGAGGGCTTACAGTGAACACGCTTGATAGGGATAAGAAATGGGAGTTTGAGGCAACCGCAAAGAAAGGCGAAACGGTGTATGGCGGGGATGTGATTGGTACAGTGCAGGAAACCGATACGATTGTGCACAAAGTTATGGTCCCCCCAAACATTTCAGGAAAGATTGAATCAATCAAAAGTGGCAAGTTTACTGTTGATGAGGTTGTGGCGGTGGTGAAGGAGGGTGGAAACGAGCACGAGATAAAGCTTATGCAGAAATGGGAGGTAAGAAGAAGGAGACCCTATGCAGAAAAGCTGCCACCGAACGTCTTGCTTATGACCGGCCAGCGTGTTGTTGATACGTTCTTCCCGATTGCAAAGGGAGGTACTGCATGTATTCCGGGGCCGTTCGGTTCCGGCAAGACGGTGACACAGCAATCGCTTGCAAAATGGAGTGATGCGCAGATCGTAGTTTATATTGGCTGTGGTGAGCGCGGCAATGAGATGACTGAGGTGCTAAGCGAGTTCCCGCACCTTGAAGACCCGAGGACAAAGAAGCCGCTTATGGAAAGGACTGTGCTGATTGCAAACACATCAAACATGCCTGTGGCCGCACGTGAAGCGAGTATTTATACAGGGGTTACGATTGCCGAGTATTACAGGGATATGGGGTATGATGTAGCGCTCATGGCAGACTCGACATCGCGATGGGCAGAGGCGATGAGGGAAATAGGAGGCAGGCTTGAAGAGATGCCTGGTGAGGAAGGATACCCAGCATATCTCGGGAGGAGGCTTGCAGAGTTCTATGAAAGGGCTGGAAGGGTTGTATGCCTTGGCCAGGATAAGAGGCACGGCTCGGTAACAATGATTGGGGCAGTATCACCGCCGGGTGGTGATATATCAGAGCCGGTATCCCAGAATACGCTCAGGGTCACAAAAGCGTTCCTTGCGCTTGATGCACCGCTCGCATACAGGAGGCACTTCCCTGCGATACACTGGCTCAGGAGCTATTCGTTGTACCTTGATTCATTGAAAGAATGGTACGGGAAGGAAGCGGCACAGGATTTCGTTGCTAACAGGAACGAGGCAATGAAACTGCTCCAGAAAGAGGCCGAGCTGCAGGAAGTTGTCCAGCTTGTTGGTGCAGACGCGTTGCCGGATACCGAGCAGGCCGTGCTTGGGACTGCTAGGATGCTGAGGGAAGATTTTCTGCAGCAGAGTGCATATGTTGATTATGATATGTACACGCCAATCACAAAGCAGTATTTGATGCTGAAAACGATTCTGCATATGCATAACAGGATTGTCGATACAATCAAGGCAGGTGTGCCTTACAAGGAGATTGTGAAGAGGCAGAAAATATTAGAAAAGATTGCACGCATGAAAGAGATACCGCCGAATGATAAGATGGAGGCGGCGTTCAGCCAGATCCATAAGGAGATTGATGAAGAGATGGCTGACCTCAGGAGGGGTGTATAAGATGATTAAGGAATACCAGACAGTTGACCAGGTTGCTGGGCCGTTGCTGTTCGTGAAAGATGTGCCGAACTCGGCTTACAACGAGCTTGTTGAGATTATCCTGCCAAACGGTGAGCGCGTTAAGGGGCAGGTGCTTGACACATCAAGAGGCCTTGCGGTTGTCCAGATATTCGGTGCAACCACCGGGATTGATGTGCCAACAACACGCGTAAGGTTCCTTGGAGAAACGATGCGGCTCGGTGTGAGCGAGGATATGCTTGGAAGGGTGTTTAACGGGCTTGGCGAGCCGCGCGATAACGGGCCCGCAGTTGTTGCAGAAGATAAGATAGATATTACTGGGCAGGCAATCAATCCATACTCGCGTGCACAGCCAAGCGAGTTTATCCAGACCGGTGTGTCTGTTATAGACGGGATGAACACGCTTGTAAGGGGGCAGAAGCTGCCTATTTTCTCGGGTGCAGGATTACCGCATAATGAGCTTGCAGTGCAGATTGCAAGGCAGGCTACTGTGCCTGGGCAGGAGAGCGCGTTCGCAGTGGTGTTCGCAGCTATGGGTATCACTTATGAGGAGGCGCACTTTTTCATGAAGAGCTTTGAGAAGAGCGGTGCACTTGACAGGACAGTACTATTCCTTAACCTTGCAGATGACCCGTCTGTTGAAAGGATTATTACACCGCGTATGGCGCTGACCACTGCGGAGTATCTTGCATTTGAGAAGGATATGCACGTGCTTGTAATACTCACAGATATGACAAATTATGCTGAAGCACTTCGTGAAATTGCAAGTGCGCGTAATGAAGTGCCGGGAAGAAGAGGATATCCTGGGTATATGTATACGGACTTATCTACCATTTATGAGAGGGCTGGCATGATAAAGGGAAGAAAAGGCAGTGTGACGCAGTTCCCAATCCTGTCAATGCCTGGTGATGATAAGACACATCCGATCCCTGACCTGACAGGATATATTACGGAGGGCCAGCTCATACTTGATAGGGGCCTCCACAGGAAAGGCATCTACCCGCCGTTTGATGTGCTGCAGTCACTATCAAGGCTGATGAACCTTGGTATTGGTAAAGGAAAGACGCGTGAAGACCATAGGGGCGTGGCGGACCAGCTGTATGCCGCGTATGCTGAGGGTAAGGACCTTAGGGCACTAAGCGCTGTTGTCGGTGAGGAGGCGCTGAGTGAGAGGGATAAGAAATACCTAAAGTTTGCTGATGAGTATGAGAAGAGGTTTATCCAGCAGGGCCTTGATGAAAATAGGCATATTGAGGAGACGCTCGGGATTGCCTGGGACCTATTGAGCATCGTGCCTGAAACGGAATTAAAGAGGGTGAAGAGAGAGTTCATAGAGAAATACCTGAATAAGAATACACGTAAGGGTGCAGAAGAGTAGCTGATCGTGCTTTTGGTGCAGTTGGGGGTATGCATACCCTCTCATACTTTTAATTATTTATGCATCTCATCTTAGCGAGGTATATGTTCAGGATAGTTATGCTTGGCAGTGGCGGGTCAATCCCATCTCCCACACGTAATGTAAGCTGTTTGGGGATACGCAGTGAAGGGAAGGTGTTCCTGTTTGATGCGTGTGAAGGCGTACAGCGGCAGATGATGAAGCATAAGCTCAGCTATTTCAAGACTGCTGCTGTGCTTGTAAGCCATCTGCACCCGGACCATTTTCTTGGTATCCCTGGGCTTGTGTATACACTTCAGCTCTCGGATTATAATGGTGAGCTTCAAATAATTGGCCCTGTCGGGATAAAAGAAATTGTTGAAAACCTGTTGCTTGGTAATGTGCCACCGTTTATAAAAGTAAAGGAGTTTGGTGGGGAAGAAGTTGTGTATGAATGTGATGAGTTCAGCATCAGCACGTTCAGGGTGAGACATAGCAGGCAATCATACGGGTTTGTGCTGCAGGAAAGCGACTCGCTTAAATTTTACGAGGAGAAGGCAAAATCGCTTGGGATAAAAGGGCCTATGTTCAGGGAGATAGAAAGGGAGGGTAAAATAAGAGTGAATGGAAAAGAGATTACACTGGAGGATGTAACGTGGAAAAAAGCTGGGAAAAGGATTGTATACAGCGGTGATGCTGTTTACGATGAAAATATTGTGGTTAACGCAAAGAATGCGGACCTTCTGATTATGGATGCCACTTTTATTGAGAAGGATAGGAAAGATGCGGATGAGAAGATGCATGCCACTGCTAAGGATGCAGCGGAGATTGCAAAGAAGGCGGGGTGCAAGCGGCTCGTGCTCACCCATATAAGCAATAGGTATACTGATGTTAAGGCGCACCTTGAAGAGGCAATAGGGATTTTTAAGAATACTACTGTTGCTGAGGACGGGCTAGAAATTAACATCTGATTTTTTAAATTATCATGGCTTAATCTCATCCAGCGGGGCTGTGGGCCAACCTGGTTATGCTACCTGCTTTGGGAGCAGGCGATCCCAGTTCAAATCTGGGCAGCCCCATTCTTAAGTGAAGGTGTGGAGCAAATGGGATTTGTTAGTAACCATAAGGTTACAACGGCGGTCTTGCTAGTCTTAATCAATATCATTATAGGAACAATTGCAATGCATTATCTTGAAGGGTGGGATATTGTTGATTCAGTATACTTCTCGGTTGTAACGCTTGCAACGATAGGGTACGGTGACCTATTCCCAAAAACAAGTAATGGAAAAATATTTGTTGTTATTTATATCATATTGGGAGTATCAACGACGTTGTATGCGCTGTCGCTACTTGCAGATAATTACTTTGAGAGATATTCAAGAAATTATGAGAGCCTCGCACAAACGGTAATAAAAAAACCAGTAACAACGATTAGGAAAATAGGGGCAATCCCAATTAAAAACGTTAGCAAATTGCATAAGTTAATGAGTGGGCCAAATAGATATAGGTTTAGGTTCAGCAAAAAATAAGTTATTGGTTGAATACAACTCGCGTAAGCACACAAGTATTCAGAAATATTTCTGCAAGGTTATTAATAGTTGATCAGAGTCAAGTCAATGTCATCATAGGCCAGAGCCGGTCAGCAATTGTCTAGACTCATCATCTCTTTAATACAAGGGCAGGGATAGAATAAAAGCTTTACGCGAGAATTAGGGTTATGGAACTTGATATTTCCACTAATGTTGATATTATCTGTAGGGCGCTTGAAGGGAAGCAGGATGTTCCTGTTGAGGAAATTGCCAGGCTCACAAAGCTTACGCCGCAGGAGATTATGAGAATTTCTGAATCACTTGAAAATGCCGGGATTATAGATGTGAAGAAAGGCCTCGGAAAGATTGCCCTGTCACTCAAGAAGCAGGTTGCTGAGGAATTCCAGCCAAGGATAGAAGGGAAAGCGATTGATAAGTATGAGCTTGAGCTTAACGGTGTGCCTGCAAGCGTAAGGATACTTGATGTTAAAGAAGATCCATTGCCAATTTATGAGATTAGGGGAGTCTCGCTAGGGCCATACACTGGCGAGTACTTAAATTACCTTAAAAGTGTCATTGCGCATAGGGTTGCGCTCGAGCCAAGTGAAATTATAGACCATAGAAAGGCGACCCTGCTTGAAGACAGGTTTTACAGGGCGTGCCTCAAGCTTGTGAATGAATCTTTCCCGAAGTTTGATGAGCGGTTAGTAAAGGTAATGGGAGGTATGCTGCTCCACGAAGTATATGGGCTCGGCAAGATTGAGATGCTGATGAGTGATGACCTGCTGGAAGAGATTGTAATTAATGGTTCTTATGAGCCAATCGTAGTTTACCATAAGAAACACGGTTGGCTGAAAACTAATATGCTGTTCAAGAATGAGGAGGAAATATACAATATTGCAACACAGATTGGAAGAAAATCCGGTAAGGAGATTAATGTTCTCAACCCGATTATGGATGCACATCTGCCAACCGGTGACCGTGTAAATGCAACCTTGTTCCCTATCTCTGCATACGGCGATACAATAACAATAAGAAGGTTTGTGCGCGAGCCGTGGACTATTGTTGATTTCATTGATGAATCACTTAAAACGATGAGTGTAGATATGGCAGCGTTCTTATGGGAGGCCATGCAATATGAGATGAATATACTTGTTGTCGGCGGGACGGCAAGCGGGAAGACGAGCACACTCAATACGCTGTGTGCACTTATACCACCTGCAAACCGCATAATAACTATTGAGGATACGCGTGAGATAAGCCTGCCACAGTACCTTAAATATAACTGGGTGCCGATGGTAACACGCGGTGCAAGTGTCGAAGGAAAAGGAAAGGTGGATATGCTCGACCTAATGGTATCATCACTTAGGATGAGGCCTGACAGGGTAATTGTGGGTGAAGTAAGAAGGCGTGAAGAGGCAGAGGTCCTGTTTGAGGCGATGCATACTGGCCATGCCGTATATTCAACAATACACGCGGATACTGGCGACCAGGTTATGAGGCGGCTTACAAACCCGCCTTTTGCAATACCAAACACGGAGCTTGAATCCCTGCATTTGATTGTTGTGATGTACAGGGACAGGAAAACCGGGAGAAGGAGGGTTTACGAGATTGATGAAGTTAACCTGGGTGTTGGCGGTGAGATTAACCTAAATAGGATTTATAGGTGGCGTGTGAGAACTGATGAGTTTGAAAAAATTGGGGAGAGCACACGCGTGTTTGGAGAGCTTAGCCTCCACGCCGGGATGAGCATCGATGAGATTGTTGAGGATATAGAGAATAAAGGGAAAGTCCTTGACTGGATGAGAAAGAATAATGCGAGGTCGATTGATAAGATTGGGAGCATTATGGCGGCGTTCTATAAAGACCCACAGAAGGTAATACAGGCTGCTGAGAAGAATGCAAAGCCTGAGAGCATACTATAGGTGGCTATCTAAAATGAAAATAAGAATACCTTTGTTTATCTCAACTGGCCTCGGAGAAAAGGCCGTGCAGGCAGTACCTGCACTAGCAGAGATGCTTACTGATAAGTTTCAGGCACTGAATACGGACCTTGAGCTTCTTGATGCTGATATTAAGAGCGGGGAATACTTGATAGCATCTGCCGTGAACGCCATACTGTGGGGGTTGTTGTTTGCAATTCTCGTGTTTGCATTGACGATTGTGTTTGAAAAGAGCACGGAACACGCGCTCATTCCCACCGCAGCCGCGCTTGTGGCTGTAACTGCAATGTTTATGATTGTGTTTGCTGCGTACCCCAGCATACTTCTCAAAAAAGAGGCAGAAGAAATTGATTCGCACCTTACATATGCACTGAATGATTTGGTAATGCAGGTTTCAGCAGGCACTTCACTTACTGAGGCGATGAGGCGTGTTGCGCAGGGCAGATATGGAAAAGTGTCTGAGCAGTTCCGTGAAGTTATGGAGAGGATGATGAGCGGTGAGAGCCAGGAAGAAGCACTCGCAAATGTTGCAGAGAAGAATAAATCTGAATTTATGCGGCGCGTACTATGGCAGTTATCAACTGTGCTGTACACAGGTGCAAGCCTGGACGTTGCGATGAAAGACCTTATTAGCGCAATAAGAAATTATCAGGATAACAGGATAAAGCAGTACTCGCAAAACTTAAACTTCTACATATTGCTTTACCTAATGGCCGCTGTAGTTGTGCCATCACTTGCTATGCTTCTGCTTACCACAGTATCCGTATTCCTGTCACATGGCGGTACGGTGAGTATAGGAAGGATTTCGCTGTCTATTGAGCAGGTTATGATTATGTCAGTGCTCACGTTCATAGCCTGCCAGGTTGCGATTGTTGAATATATACGTGTCAGGAGGCCACTGTTATGATTGCAGAGTTGTTTTCCGTGTTAGAGGAGAAGTTACGTTACGCTGGAAGCAGGTTGCAGCCTGAAGAGTGGATAAGAAGGACAGCTATTTATGCTATTGCCGCTGCAATCGTAGTATCTGCGCCTGCACTCATACTGTTTGGTGTTATTCCAGCAATAGGAATGTTCCTGATTATGCTTGCAGTTATGCCAATAGTAAGATATGTGCAGTTAGAGATGTGTATAGAAGACAGAAGGGCCGAAGTTGAGCGTATGCTTCCGGACTTGCTCAGGGTAATAGCTGCTAATATTAGTGCCGGCCTGACACCCATCGTTGCGGTCCGTGCGGCTGCACGGCCGGAGTTTGGGGTAATATCAAAAGAGCTGAAATACCTCACTGCCCGCTCAATGGGAACCAATTCGATGGAAGAGATAGCTGATGAAATCAAAAAACGCATCAGGTCGGATTTGCTGGACAGGGTCTTGCTTATGTTTACAACATCGCTCAGATCGGGGGGTGACGTGGTGAAAGCGCTTGAGACGAGCGCTTCAGATATACAACGCCTTAACGAACTGCACGATTCACTCGTTGCACAAACTTCTATGTATACCACGTTTGTGCTGTTTGGGATTATCATTACTATGCCGTTCCTGCTTGCGGTGAGCATAAACGTAATGGAACTCATGTCAAACATTGAGACGTCACAGCAGCTCTCCTATGTTGCATCATATATGAGCTTCGGGTTTCCACACATAAGTAAGGAGTTCTTGACGATTATCTCTGTAGTTGTGCTAGCAGGCTCATCGTTTACTGCTAGCATTCTCATAGGAATAATAAGGGCAGGAAACAGGATTGAGGGGTTTAAGTATTTCCTTCCGCTCATTATTTCCACGCTCGTTATGTTTTACGTATCATATAGCATGATAGTGCCTTTTGTAATACGGGTATTAAAATAAAAAAAGCAAAAACTACTTGTAGTAAGAAGAGCAAAGCGCAAAATTACGCCTTTTCACCAATTGCAAATTTTCTGCCTATAAAAGTAATGTTTACATCCACATCCTGCCCAACATCGGCCTCTGTTGCACCTTTTACAAATACAACAAAGCCCTGGACCTTGGCAACACCGTCACCTTCCTTGCCCATATTGTCCACATGGACCTTCACCTTCTCACCAAGCTTTACTGGCTTGGGTGCAAATCCTCTTGGGGGACCTCTTCTTTCTCCCCTCTCTTCAAAACTGCCTTCTTCCATTACAGTCACATCCTTAGCCTATATAAGGCCGATACTTTTTAGGCCACCCATATTTAATAAGGTTAGTTTGCTTTTTGGATATGATAACCTATATATATAGGTTTGTTTCTAGTAATTACGTGTTAAACATGCATAAAACAATCCAAAGCCCGCATCCGGCACATGAAAGAAATTTTGGAGAGGTGGATATACTATCCGAAAGACTGATGGATGCTGTTGCAAGCAACAACCTGAAAAAGGTAAAAAATCTCATTAAGAAAGGGGCGGACCCAAATTTCAGGGATGAAAAAGGGTTCACACCTTTGTTTTATGCGGTGATAAAAGGAAATTATGATATTGCTGAATTCCTCATAAGCCAGAATGCAGATGTGAACGTAAAGGCAAAGTATGAGGGAGACCTAATGATGTATGCTGTTTTTACTGGTAATGTTAATCTTGTAAGGCTGCTTAAGCAAAGCGGCTGTACAGAAATGAACGCTGCACTGGAGCTTGCACTTAAGTTAATGAAATATGATATCGTTGAAACGCTTACTGAATGAGTAGAGGGGTGTATTGTATGAAACTGTTGGGTGTAAGGAGCGATATAGGAAAAAAGCCTTTAAGGGTTCCGTGCTGAGCACGTGTGTGGGTGAAGTTGTGAAAAACGTAAGAATTCACTGTGTATATAAAGAGGGGAGTACCGACCCTTTAACAATGAAAAACGTTATGCCCGAAGTATGCAAGGCAAGGAAATGCAGCGGGGATTTTGCAAGAGAAAAAGAGTTCTGCGAAGCTTTTGAAAAGGTTGAGAGGGACGGAAAAATTTATTGTGCCTGGGCCACAGGTGAGATTAAAAACGCGGACGATGAGATGATTAACATAATGAAAAAACTGTGCATACGAAAAAATTGCAGTGGAGTTTTTCAGAAAAGGCCGGATTGTGCCATCTTCGAGAAGAAAAAAGATGACATGTGCCAAGAACTAATGCTCATCATTGAAGAAAAATAGGCACACCTGAAAATCAGGGCCGTGCCCATTATTAATAAATTAATAAAGTATTTTTGCCTGTTGCGCCCATCCTGCGCTCATATGCCTTTACAAACACATCAACAAGTGCAGAATCTATCTCACCTTTTTCTGCAAAATTCCTAAGCATTGATACTGCTTCTTCGTGCGTCCTGCCTTTCTGGTATGGGCGGTTGGTCCTTAGGGCATCATAAATATCAGCAACAGAGATTATGCGTGCGCTGAGAGGTATCTCATCACCTTTCACACCATAGTATCCTTTGCCGTTGAGCTTCTCGTGGTGCATCAGTATCCCCAATAGCACCTCGTCAATTTTTGTGAAATTCAGGGCAAGCGTGTAGCCACGGAGCGGGTGCATCTTCACCTGCTCAAACTCCTCATTTGTCAGCTTCCCATTCTTAAGCAGGATTGCATCAGGCATTCCAAGCTTTCCAAGGTCGTGCAGCTTTGCAGCATGCTTTACAATGATAACCTCCCGCTCTGGAAGGCCAAGGTCGCGTGCAATCCATTCAGAGTATTCTGAAACGCGCTCGGTATGGCCAAGTGTGTACTCATCTTTCTGGCCGAGCGCCTGCAATGAGACTTCAACTGCGCGCATCCCGATAAGCTCGTTCTCTATGCGCCTGCGCTCTGAGCTCTTGAATGCATCAACCGAGATAAAAACAAGAGATTTTGCGAACAGCGCAAGCGCCGCCTTATGAATCACTGCACGCATCGTGAGCGCGCCTGCCGCCTTAAGGGCAAATATGTCGTGGTTAAGGTCGCGCATAAAATCATATGAAAAGTAGCAGAGAAGCATAGCTGTTGCTGTATCAAATACAGCAACAATATTCTGAATGCCGGCCTTCCGTATGTTTTCTTCAGAAGGCATCTTGTAAGCATCCTGCATCTTGGCGTGCGCCTCAACCCAAGATGGAATGGAGGTAAGGGAGAAAAGCCAAAGATACAAACGGGTTATGCCATTGTTCAGCCTGCTGCCTATGCTTGAGATAAACTCTGAAGTTGATAGGATTGGGTGGCGAATAAAACGCGGCAAAGAGTACCTTATGATCTCAGATTTAATAAGAGATTTCTCCCTTTCAGTTATGAGGACCTCCCAGTCTTTTGCAATTTCTGGGTCGCGTGATGCCAATTCTCCGATATCTTTGAGTGTCGCTATTATTTCATTTTTGTTGTGTGCCTGAATAGCATATGCAAGCTGCTGTTTGTTCAGCTCATAACTTATTCTGCGGCTTTCATTGAGTGAGGTCGTGCCATTTGTAACTTGAGGAACATTAGACATTTTCCTGAATGCCTTCAGCGCCTCTTTGCGGTGCCTCCTTTCTTCCTTACGCCGTTTGTATGCTTCACGCAATCGCTGGAGAAAACCGTTAGCCATAATTGGTTTGATGTATAAGTTATATTAATATTTTATTACTAAGGTAAAAGGGTAATGTTTAAATATGATTATACTCAAGCACAACAGGAATTGAGGGGTCGATAATATTGTTTTCCTTAGGAAGGTTTAGGTAATTTGTCGTAATCCCTTTCTCAAATTCCTCCCTTACGAGTTTACCTGTAATAAACTCAATATAGAATTGGATTCTATCCTGCTTTATAACTACACCTTCCATCATAGCCGGGTTAAGCTTTCCATCTTTGGCGTATACAGAAAAGGTGATCAGGTTTGCAATTTCAAGAGGGGTTTTGCCCCTCACCACTGCAACCTTCGGCACAGGAAATATAAGCAGGGATGAATTTTGCATAGACCTATCTTTTATAAGGATTTTCCCGCGCCTAATATCCTCCCAGACCTCAATCTTATGCGCCCAATCCAAAAATTGCTTCTTGTTTCTGTCATACACATCAAAAAGCGCGTACCTTCCGGGGACGCGGTATTTTATTGAGTGTTTCCTGAGCAGGTCTTCACACCACAAAATATAATTGCCTGCTTCAAAAAATACTTGCTTCCCATCCATTTTTTCCTCAATTAAAAGGCGCGACTTAAACAGCCAATCTACATCCTTTGGGGACATATATTCCTTGCCTTTTATTCTTGGGCCTATTGGAAGCCGTTTTGGCTTAGGATAGTGAAACTCATTAATCATGGCTTAATGAGGGATTTTTAATATAAAAATGTTTCTAAAAGTAGGCTCCGCAGAAATCATCTACACCACATCACTTTACATATACCATCTGATAGGATTTCTACACCCTGTAAAAATAAAGCCTAAGCACCAAAAACGTAAACATTCTCTATGCCTTCAAAAATATAGCCAACATCAGCATCGTTTGAGGCAATAAACACTGCCTTGAAAAGGTCCTTTACAGCCATAAAATGCTTGTATATTGACGCCTCACCGAGCCCAACCCTGCAGTTGCCAGATGGGTTTACTGATTTCATCTTTGCACTAAGCTCCGCAAAATCCTTATCTGACACCTCAACGCTATCAAAAACAACGTAAGGGTTCATATTAGAAAGCGAATAAAGGGCTTGTATGTCTGCAAGTGCCGCGCTCCTGTTAACATGGCTGAATTCTGCCTTTGCAAGGTTTCCCTGCACTTCATCAATTACACTTTTAATGAGCACGACTGTGGCCTTTTCTGAGAGCCTTTCAACCAGTTCAGTTGGCTTAATACCGGCACTTATTGCACTCAAAAGATAGCACGCATCAAGGTAGAGGGCAATCTCATCCTTTTTGAGCGCCATAAGCTGCTCTGCCTTTCCCTTTACGGAGAAAAAATCCTTCCTGGAAGGCAGAGAATTTGTATTATTTAAATTCTTCCTAAGCAGCATACCTATTTAGGGATTTCGTTATATAAATACTTTTCTATTTTAAGGACCTTATTATCTCCTTTCTTCTTTCGGGGGGAATAGATATGCGGCCTACTTTATAATAAAGCCCATCATCCAGGGAGCGAGGGATTAAGTGGAAGTGCACATGCCTTACCACGAGATGGCTCTCTTCAAGAAACGGTGCCCAGTTCTGCCGTATGGTGATACCCTTTACGTGCAGACGCTCAACAAGGCGTTTTTCCATCTCTTTTGCAAGCTCAATCGTGCCGCAGAGGGATTTTGCGTCCATTTCCATTATGTTTTCATAATGCTTCTTTGGTATCACAAGCAAATGGCCCTCAACATATGGATGCTTGTCGTGTATCACATATGCATACCGGTTAGATGCAATAACCTCATCAGGATTATTGCAAAACGGACAGGCCGCTATTTTACTTGCGCGCACAACAGCAACACTTGAACTGTCTTTTTGTGCCACCCCTGCCACGCGCTTTGCCCTTCTCACACGCAAGCAACCACCATAACTTACTCACTCAAACTCCTTAAGCGTGGCATCCATCCTGACATTTGATATGGCCTGCTCAACAAGCTCTTTCTCCTTAACCTGGGGCAGCTCATCATCATACGTCGGCCGCTGCACCTTATAAAATATGCCTATCGGGACTTTTTCATAGTTTGTGTGGAGGTCCTCAAGCGCCTTCTCATATGCCTTAATCTTGTTTGTTGTATCGTGGCCCTCCTTGTTCAAGTCATAAATGCGCTGCTTGTACCACTCTGGGGTGTTTACCTTATTCCATGATGGGCACAGCTGCAGCACATCAACAAGCGCAAACCCCCTGTGCTGTATCGCCTCGGTTATTGTGCTTACAAGATGAGGTAAATTCCCACTATAAGTACGCGCAACAAAGGTGGCATCGCTCGTGATTGCCAGTGCAAGAGGATGGATTGGCAGCTCTATAACACCGTGCGGTGTTGACTTTGTCTTCATGCCTTTCATTGATGTGGGTGAAGTCTGCCCTGTTGTAAGGCCGTAAACCGAGTTGTTATGGACTATATAAGTCATGTTTATGTTCCTGCGGCACGTGTGGATAAGATGATTTAATCCTATTCCGTAAGCGTCACCATCACCTGCCATGCCTATAACAGTAAGCTTGCGATTGGAGAGCTTAATACCCGTAGCAACAGGAAGCACGCGGCCGTGCAAGGACTCAAACCCATACGTGCGCACATAATGCGGGCTCTTGCTTGCACACCCAATCCCAGAGACAATTACTGTCTCATGAGTCCCCACACCTACCTTTGCAAGTGCGGCCTTTACTGCAGAAATTATGTTAAAGTTGCCGCACCCCGGGCACCACTGTGGGATTTCTTTTGTTGTAAGGTCTGCGATAGTTGCCATCATAACCACCTATTTAACAAAGGATGCTGTGTAAAACTCAACGGGCTCGTTATCTGCCACCCGCACATCCTTTTCCTTCCCATCAAGTATTGCCTTTGTACCAGAATATACATTTTCAGGGAACAGCTGCCTCCCATCATACCTCAGGATGCTGCCAGCAAACACAACTCCCGCGTGCTCTTTAAGGTAGCCACCGAACTGTGCAGTGCTATTGTTCTCAACAATCACAAGCTTACGCGCTTTCCTGAGCGTTTCAATTGCTTTCTGGGGAATGGGATGCACATACGCAAAATGAAGTGCATTCACCTTCACACCATCTGCGCTAAGCCTGTCAACCGCCTCAAAAACGACATGTTTCTGCGAGCCCCAGCATACGAGGGTCAATTCTGCATCTGAAGGGCCGTGCTGTGTTGGCATACCAAGCTCTTCCTCGAGAAGTGCAATCTTACTGGCGCGCTTGTCAACCATTTTCTTGCGCGTTTCAAAATGCTCAGTTGAAAACGTATTCTCCCAGTGCTCATAAGAAGAGGATACGTGCTCTCCCCCCACAACGCCAGGGATTGGCCGCGGCGAAACACCATCCTGCGTGAACTCATATCTCTTGAACTTCACCTGCGGTGGCAGCGGTTGCATATTCTCGGTTATCATTTTACCACGCTCAACCGGGACTACCTCAAGCTCATCGCGGTCAACGGTGCTATAACTCTCAGAAAGGAACTTATCACTCAGGATTATCACGGGAATTTGGTATTTCTCGGCAATGTTGAACGCCTTCTGCGTAAGGTTATAGGCCTCTGCAATATCACCTGGCGCGAGCACCACACGCAGAAAATCACCCTGCGATGCGTGTATTGCAAACCTCAAGTCTGCCTGCTCTGTCCAGGTGGGCATCCCCGTGCTCGGCCCGGTCCTTTGTGAGAGGACAACCACTACAGGCGTCTCAGACATTGCAGCCATACCGATAGCTTCAACTTTAAGTGAGAACCCGCCACCTGATGTTGATGTCATTGAGCGCACACCTGCAAACGCTGCACCTATCGCCATATTCATCGCAGCAATCTCATCCTCGCAGTGCTTCACAACTATATTATGCTCAAGCTCCTTTGCTGCCATATAATGGAGTATGGATGATGCTGGAGTCATCGGATATGCCGCAAAGAATTTTACACCTGCCTGGATTGCACCTGCACTTATCGCCTCATTACCGGTCATAACAAGCTTACGCGCCACACCTTTCTTGGGGGAAAACTTGAATGGGAATTTTGATATATCATAGTTCTGCATAATGTAATCATACCCGTTCTTCGCCGCGTTGATGTTAATATCAACAATCTCCCCGCCTTTCCTGCCAAACATCTCTTTTATTATCTCATTAAAGTAATCAAGCGGGTAGCCAAGCAGCGCAAGCGATGCGCCCATCGCTACTGTATTGCGCATCAGCATATCGCCACCTGCCTTCTGTGCAAGCTCAAGAAGAGGCACACTATAAAGTTGAACGCCATCAGGTATTTCTATTTTAGAGATATCATCGATATCTTTGGGGTCATATATGATGCCACCTTGTTTTGACATATGGGGCGCGTGCGCCTCAACTGCAAATCTGTTGAGTGCAACAACAAGATCGTTCGTGAGAACCGGTGTTGCAGTATGCTTATCAGAAATGCGCACGAGCGTTGTGTTGTGCCCGCCCTTAATCAGAGAAGGGTACTCAGCATAGATATGCGCATAATACCCTGTCCTGGTGAAAACCTTCCCAAAGAGAAGGCCTGAGCCCATAATCCCAAAGCCGGCCTCCCCACCTATTTTCCATACAAAGTCAGCCATGGATAAATTTAGGGTGATAATTTATAAAATGTAGCAAAATCGCTTCGTCAATCGTAGTAAAAATCATTGAAAAGCAAAATAAGAGGAAATATTAATCCTGCTTGGGGATAAGCGGGGGTGCAATGAACTCAATAACCTTCTTGTCAAGCACGTTCCTGCCGTCCTTGATAACCAATGTGTAAACAAGGACATACATCCCGTGCCCTCTGTATAGCCTTTCAGAGCCGAGCTTCCATTTCCTTCCAGATATGTTTTGATTTAGTATATCCCTGTAATCGCGGACAAGCTTGCGTGCACGGCGCAAGTACTTGAAATCAACACATTCAGGGCTCTTCATCTCGCCTTTTGTAAAGCCTATCCCTTTAGGCTTCTTCTGCTGGGAGTTCCAGAATTCTTCAAACGAAAGCACTTCACCGCTCATTCAAATTTCACCAAGATAATTAGGCTAAAAAGATATAAAAACCAAAAAAAACCACACTATCAAAAAAGTAATGCAATTTAAGCATGGCGCTTATTTTTTTGCTCAAATTTGTAAATTGCTATCTGTGCATATTTTTTTGTTATGTCAAGTACGGCGTTCTCCGATATAAAATAAAGGCCTTCAATGTCATTCATACGATAAAGCCCCCACACCGCTGCACTCGCAATCTCATTATCAAGAGAGTTTGCTGCCGTTTCTCTGAGAATATCCCTTTTTTTGCTAAAATCCGCAATAAAGTTAAGAAGTATAAGCTTACTCTCCTTGGTTAACTCCCCCCCATTTGCATTGGAAGACCCTATAAAATCTCTCGAAGAAAGTGCCTGCTCTTCAAAAAGTATTTTATCAATTTCACAAAAGAGAGCCCTTTCGCAAGAGGATAGTTGATGCTCAAGTTTTATCTGTTTCAGAAGGCTGCTGCACGAGGTGAGCACAGTAATTCTGTCTTCAGATACAAGGCCTGAAATCATCTTCTCATCCGAGAAGAACTTCTTAAACTCAATCCGCTCATCCTGCTGTTTGCACGAACACACGTCACTTGAACGCCTAAAGTGCATTTTAGGCCCGTTTGCCTGCTTGTACATAGCAACCACTCCAATTAGTACCCTTTGCAATTAAATTAAATAAATCTATCTTCGGCACCAGGTGCTTTCTACCAACTTATTTAAGTATTTTAAGTATTATGGCTAAATTAATTCTGGAGTGAGCTATATGAAGATATGGTACATCCCAATTATTGCATTGCTGCTTTTTGCAACGGCTTTTGCCCATCAGCCCCGTTTTGTGATAGGGTACAACCTTACGCTTGAGAACCCATACAATGTTATTGCGCCTGAAGTTTCAAAGGCATACTATGGTGAGCTATCTGGCAAGCCTGATTATTACATTATTGTGGCAAAAGACCCTTTTGAGCTATTCGTACAGGTAAACTCGCCGCTTGCACCCAATGAGGCAAAAAGGTTCTCAATTGAAATCCTCAACTCATCAAAACAGCCGTTTGCATTTGCATATGAGAACCAATCCGGATGGGGCCAGTGGTTTGAGCCGTTTGGGGGTGACTGGTACCTCTCAGGGCCAAGCTACAAGGCATACCTGCAACCTGGCATATATTATGTAAAAGTGTATAACGGGGAAAACATCGGAAAGTATACGCTTATTATAGGTGAGAAAGAGGAATTCCCGCCAAATGAAGTTATCAACGCAGTACTGCTAATACCCCCTATGAAACAGGTCTTTTTTGGAAAGGATATTGTGATGGTGTTCCTGCACATTGCAGGGATTGTGCTCGCGCTTGGTGCAGTTTCAGTAACGTTCTTGAGCGGTGCTGTGCTATCACGCCCTGGAAAAACAAGCCCAAAAGCGGTTAGCATTTACTATGCAACCAGGCCAGTACTCATTGCAGGTGTTATCATCACAGTAGCAACCTGGCTGCTGATATACTCACAGAACCCTGCAAGCATAATGGGCACAATGAAATCAGTATTGCTTGGAGTGCTCGTGGTGCTTGCACTTGGGCTGGTATTATTGGTAAACCCAAAGCCTGATGAGAAAACCGAGAGGAGCAAGGTTAAGATGCACGGCCCACTCATACTGCTATCTTTCATCGGATGGTGGCTGCTGCTCCTAATCACCGTTGCTATGATTTGAATATTCCTTTCTTCTCCCAATTTTAATGAAAAGCAAGAAAACAAAATCAGGGCTGGACCGGCCTAAACTTGAACCCGTATGTGATTAGGCCTTCAGGATTATCCTCGTGGATTTTCCTGAACACCATCTCAACTGGCTGGCCTACCTTTACTTCATCAGGATTGACATCAACTACCTGCCCAGTTATGCGGACACCCTCTTCAAGGTCGATTATTGCAAGCACGTACGGGACAAAAAACTCATAATTCTCCGGTGCAACGCGTATAACGGTGTATGTGAATATCTTACCCCTGCCGCTAAACGTATACGGCACAATCTTTCCTTTCCTCCTGCACTTTGCGCAGATCTTCCTCTCGGGCATATAGTATGTGCCGCACACTTCACATTTGGTGCCAACAAGGTTATACCTCTCTCTTGTCTTTCTCCAAAGCAATGGTAATCCTGGCTTCATAATATCATCCCCTTCTAATTCGGCTTCTTGAGTATGTGCACTACACACGTTGCACCCGAACCACCAACATTGTGTGTGAGCCCATACTGCGCATCCTTCACCTGCCGGCCCTCAGCCTGCCCACGCAGCTGCCATGTAACCTCAACAATCTGCTTTACGCCTGTTGCCCCTACAGGGTGACCGCACGCTTTCAGCCCTCCCGAGGTGTTCACTGGTATTGTACCTGTAAGCGACGTCTCGCCGTTGAGCGTTGCAGGCCCGCCCTTGCCCTTCGGGAAGAAGCCGAGGTCTTCAATTGCCATTATCTCTGCAATCGTAAAGCAGTCGTGCACTTCAGCAACATCTATCTTGTCAGGTGTTATGCCTGCCTGTGCATATGCCTCTTTTGCGGCAATCTGTGCTGCACGCAACTCTGTGAGAGATTTCCTATCGTGCAGCGCAAGTGTATCGCTTGCCTGTGCACTTGCAGCTACCTCAACATAATTATCTGTGTGCTTTTTTGCAGTATCAATATCCATCAGCACAACTGCAGCTGCGCCATCAGTGATTGGGGAGCAGTCAAGCACCTTGAGTGGGTCAGCAACCTTCTTTGATTTCAGCACATCCTCAATGGTAATCTTTTCCTTGAACTGCGCATACTTGTTAAACGTTGCGTTGTGGTGGTTTTTCACCGCTGCAGCAGCCATCATCTCCTCGGTCGTGCCGTACTCAGTCATATGCCGGCGAGCCATAAGTGCATACAACCCAGGAAACGTTGCACCCTGCAAGAGCTCCCATTCCTGGTCACCTGCACCTCCAAGTGCAGTAACCGCCTCTGCAGTGGTTGCATCAGTCATCTTCTCAACACCGCCAACCACTACAACGTTATATGCACCTGACGCAACAGCAAAATATGCATTACGAAATGCCAGGCTCCCTGATGCGCACGCGCCCTCAACACGCGTTGCGGGAAGCGGGTTCAGACCCATCGCATCTGCAATGAGTGCGGCAACGTGCTCCTGCCCTATCAGCCTGCCTGATGCCATCGTGCCACCGTAGAGTGCCTGTATCTCAGACCCTTCCAGGTTTGCATCACGTATTGCTTCAACACCCGCCTGCACGACTAGGTCACGGAGGCTAACGTCCCACAGCTCGCCAAACTTGCTCATGCCTACTCCAACAACTGCAACTTTACGCATAATCATAACACCTCTTTACATTATGAGCTTTTTCCTGTGCTTTGCATACGTGCCATAATCAATGTAAATCTTGTGCTTTATCACTTCATGCACCGGAACGGGGTTCCTTTTCTCAAGAATCTTGTCGGTTACCTCTATATGGAGCGCATCACTGCCAGCCCCTGAACCGAACGAAGTGACAAGGATTTTGTCACCGGGTTTTGCAACATCAAGCGTTGCTGCCAGGCCTATCATTGAGGCGGCTGAATACGTGTTGCCAATCAGCGGCGTTACAAGGCCGGGTGCAATCTGCTCATGCGTAAACCCGAGCTGTTTGGCAACTGCACGCGGGAACTTGCCGTTCGGCTGGTGGAACACTGCATACGTATAATCAGATGGCTTGGTGCCCATCTTCTCCATTATCCCTTTTGCACCGTTCTGCACGTGCCTGAAATACCCGGGGACACCCGTAAACCTGCCGCCGTGTGATGGGTATATCGCATGCTCACGCCTCCAGAAGTCTGGCGTGTCAGTTGTGTATGCATAAATGCCGCTAATCTCAGCAATCACATCCTTCTTGCCCACAATGAATGCGCCTGCACCTGCACCTGCGCTGTACTCAAGCGCATCACCGGGCCTGCCCTGTGAAGTGTCTGTGCCAATCCCAAGGCCATATTCAATCTCTCCGGCTTTCAATAATGCGTACGAGTTGATAAGTGAAGCGGTGCCTGCCTTGCATGCAAACTCGTGGTCTGCAGCGAATAAGATTGGCGCCGCGTTTATCGCCTCAGCAACGATTGTTGCTGTCGGCTTTACTGCATAAGGATGGGATTCAGACCCTACAAAGATTGAATTAATCAATTGCGGGTTTATCCCTGCGTGCTGCACGGCGCGCCTAGCAGCCTCAACAGCGAGTGTTGCAGCATCCTGGTCGAGCGCTGGGACGGATTTCTCAGAAAGGCCGAGACCGTTTACTATCCTGCTCTCCTCCTCACCCCACACACGCGCAATCTCGCCCGCCTTGATGCGATAGCGCGGGACATCAACACCATAACCTACAATTCCAATCGAGCCTGCCATACTATAAACACCTTCCGGCCTACTATAATTTCTTGAGCGCGGCCTCAATCTCATCAATGGGCGCGCTTGTTAGTATAAGAGGGATACGCTCTTTCTGTGCAAGCGCCACTGCAAGCTTGTCAACCTTGCTCTCATCAAGGTTATGCAGGACAACAAGCGATGGCTTTATAGGGTGCACCCTAATAACAACCATAGGTGAGCGGCCCGTGCTCACATCCGTGAATATGAACGCCCTCTCCTTTGCATTCCCAAACAGCTTTGGGAAATCCGATGCCTGCATCTCCATAATCGCATGGATTGATTTTATGAAGGTATATCCGTAAACGCGAGTGCGCTCAAGCATCTCCTCGTTTGCAATTGCCTTGCCACCCACGAGCTTCATGAAATCAACACCGCTCAGTGAGCTCGCAAACTCGTGCACATAAAAGAAATCGCTCTCAGGCATCTCGCGCGCATACCTGCTTACAACCGAGCCGCCTTTTGATAGGTCAATCTCCACAAGCGCAGTTACAAACCGCTTGATAACGGAGATTCCAGGGTTTTTTCTGCGCTCCCCCTCATAGTCGCTTATTGTTGAGGAGCTTATCCCAAGAAAAGCGCTCAGCTCTATCTGTGATACCCCAAAGAGCTCTCTCCATTTTTTCATTGTTTTTCCAGGGGAATTTGAGAACACTATCTCACTGGCTATGTTGTGCGCCAGCTGCTCGTAACGCTTCTCCATGGGGCTATTCACCCACTTAACATTTAAAAACATATCGAAACTCTATTCGTCAATTGCCTTAATGACCAGATTTATGCTCTTACTGAGAGGCACTGCCTAATCCTGCATATGCACATTCCCAACATGAGCTACTCTCGCCTTACCTTATAGTATATCCATCCACCTAATCCTGCATATGCACATCCCCGATGCCCTGCTTCATATACATATTATATATAATGCTCGCAAGTTTCGGTGCCATGGATATCTGGGAGTACCATTTGTGCTCGTTTTCAAATCCAGGAGGACGCGGTACCGAGTCCGTGGTTATCAGCTTCAGAAGATATCCCTTATCGTAAACTAAATCTATGTTCTCAAGCCCTTTATCGCTTAACAGCAGGTGTGGTGCAACCACTACAACGCCCCTACAGTGGTACTTCTCGCACAGCTCGGTTATCAGTTTTGTTACCGTGCCGGCAGTGTCAACAATATCTTCAAAAATAACAACGTTCTTGCCTGCAACAAGGGAAGGCTCTGTAACAATGATCATATCGACCTTGTTGCTTGTTGAATAATCACGCACTTTAAGTGCCGGGCTGAGCCGTAGGTGTGTGTATTTCTTGCTAATGTGCTCTGAACGCTTGAACGCACCCGCATCCGGTGGTATCATAACGAAATTATTCATATATTCCGGAAACTGCCTCTTGAACTCATCAACAAGCTCTGAAGTTGGATAGACATTATCTGCGTGCTTGCGCGTGAAGCCCACAATGCTCTGGGAGTGCAAGTCAACAAAAAAGAATGAGTCAGCACCCACTGCCTCAAACAGTGTAATTTGGGTACGCGCGGTGAGCCCCTCACGCGTCCTGCGATGGTCCTGCCGTGCATTACCATAAAATGGTGAAATCAGGCATACACGGTCGGCACCACCGTCCACCTTGAGTGCATCAATATAAAACTCTGCTATATGGTCATTCTCAAGCACGGTTTTCTCATTCTCAAACGCTTTGAGCAGGGCCATCCTTTCTTCTGATGTGGCTGCTGCTTCGAGCATCTTCACTTTTGTTTCAAGAGGTGTCCGCGGAACATAGGAACAATGTATCAGGAAAACCTCCGCACCGCGCACACTCTCCTTTATTACGGGCTTCATCTCACCGCTTTTGAAATAATTCGCTTCAACCGGCCAAAGCGAAAAATCATCTCTCTTAAAAACCTTGGAATTGTACTGAAACAGGTGGGAGATTATTGTTGAAACCTGGCGCTCAATACTGTTGGCATCTGCGTCCTTGTACCTTTCAAACTCACGGCGGGCTATTTTTGTAAGCTCGCTGCACACCTTCTCTCCGAGCTTTTCACCGCTCGGGGTTGCACACACAATAAGCTTCTTGGTCATCATAGTTGAGTTCAGGAAAATAATGTTTATACAAGTTAATTATGAAACAAAACGTTCAAATAGGGAAAAAACAGTAAACGCTCCTGTGCAGACACAAGCTGTGCCGGAAAATCCTTCAGCTAGAATTTTAGTGCTCCTTGAGCGGGAACGTTTCCTTAAGGAGACGTATTGCTTCTTCTTCAATTTTCTTGCCTGAAATAGGAGGAAGATTCAAGCCGGCTGCGTGCTTATGCCCTCCACCTGAGCCGCCGAGCCGCGATGCAAGTGCCGATGCAAATGTTCCTAGATGAAGCGCAAGGCGCGGGGATGAGCGAAGCGAAACACGGACCTCGTTCCCTACACGCGCATATGCAAGCCCGAAATCTACCTCCATACACTCAATAAGGCGGTCTGCAACGAGAGACTGGAAAGATGCACAGTCTGTTATTATAAACAAGAGGTCATCCCTTGCAGAGCGGAGAATTCGAAAATCCTTGAACGAGCGCACAAACACAAGCCGTTCCGATGACGACATTGAAGTGGTCGTGAGCAAAGATAATAATGAGTCATAGCTTTTACCTGCAGTATCAAACAATACCGCAACATCCGCAAAAATGCCTGTGTTCTCAACACTTTTGAACCTGTTTGTATCTGCAAGTATACCTAGCAGTATCATCTCGGCCTGCTTCCTTGATGGCGCCACACCTGCCGCCTTCATCATTAGATATATCAGGTATGTTGTTGATGGTGCCGTATGGTCACTGAGCCGGAATTCCGCATTTAATTTCTTTGAATAGTGATGGTCAATTAATGCCAGGTATTTCTTGTGGTGCAATGGTGGGATAAGAAGAGGGTCATCAACATCAACAAGAACAGTGTGTTGGGGGTCGATAAGCAGAGATACCTTATACTCTAGGCCATATGCATCACAGACCTTTCGCGCCTCCCGGGAGGGCCTATCAAAGAAAACAACCTGCGCCTGTGGGAAAAGCGATTTCAGCAGAAACGCGCTGCATGCACCATCTACATCTGCAAGAAAATGGGAAGTTACAGTAAATTGGCCCTGCTGCAATAGAAAATCATAAAGCTGCCTTAAGCCTATTGATGGTTGGGGCTGAGCGGCAACCACAGCCACACCTATCTTCGTTCATTACCTTGCTGGGACTTTTGCATGCCTTCGAACTTCTCTGCGATTGCCTTCATCCTGGAACGGAACATCCTCTCATTCTTGTCAAGGCTCTCAAGCCTTAAATCTATAAGCTGTTTCCTGTCAAGCAGCCCTTTTTCAATGTCTTCCTTGCTTCTTTCAACCAGGATTGTCCCTATCATCTCGTAAGTCTTGCCCTGTACTTCTTTCAGGGATTGCAGCGCGCGGTCGATATCACTCTGCTGTATCATCAGCTGCTGCTTCTCAATCATAGTAGCCTGTATCTTGGACTGGAGCTCCTGGAGCTCAGCCAGCGAAGAACTCATTTCGTTGCTCATCAATAACACCTTTAAGTATGATACAATGCTCAGGAGTCAGCTCCCGGCAAGGATTCGCACACGCGGGCAAGCCGGAGGTAATCATTCACTGCTGCCCGCAGTGCTGTTATATCCTTAGCAATGATTCTAATAAAAACCTTCTCCCCTTCCACATCAACAGTGATGGAACTCCTGTCGTAAGATTCACCTGTTGACAGTGCGCGCGCCACCGCCTCCGGGTCTGCCGGTGTAATCTCAATCGTGCACTTATAACTCATATTCTGAATTGGGACACATAACTAATAAAACCTTTACACGTAAAGGTATATTATGGGTTTGGAGCTGGTTGGAAGGTGCCTGCAAAATGCTGTGAATTTTATCAATAGCCACTTGATGCAGGTGCTCCCGTTCTGCGTGCTGTTTTTCATTGCAGTGATAACATACAGCATCTGCTGGTATGCACTTGATATATACAAGGATGTGGCATGCCTGAGTGACAATTACATACTCTCGCTGCTATTCTGCAGGCTATACCTTGGAGCCCTTGGGAAAGAGATTATTGCTGTTGTTGTGAGCTCATTCTCTATAATACCACTTGCTGCACTGATATACCTTGTGCACAAGATAGTTAACAATGATGAGCAAAGTATCCTTGGATCTATAAGGGAAAGCATCCCTGGAATTGCCAAGATTATAGTATTTAGGTTTTGCCTGGTAATCGTCCTATTCCTGCCGTTTATCGTATTCATTGCCGTTGGAGGGGACATAATAAAGGAGAGAATTACAGATACAGGCAGGCTTACTGTGGAAAAGCTGCTTACATGGCCGCTTATATTCCTGCCGCTGACTCTGTTTCTTGGATTTGCACTATGGATACTCCTTTATCCGGTTTTCCAATATGTGGAGTATGAGGTGCTCGTCCTGGGTGCGCGTGTGCGTGATGCAATTAACAATTCTTTCAGTATTGCAATGAAACATAAAACAGAGACGTTTGGCTTTGGGTTGCTGTTCATTGCTGTATGGTGTATACTGATTTTCACAAAATTGCTGTACTCAACAAGCCCTCTTCTCGCAGTCTCACTGATTGCTGCAATATTCATTGAGAGCTTTTTTGTATTCCCATTGTGGGCGATTGCGCTATACTTTTTGTGGAGTGCGCTGAGAAGCGGGCACAAGAAAGAAAACAAGAATGCTGAAACAAAGGTAATAAAAAGTTATATGGATAAAATGATGCTCGGTTAAAATGCGCTCAGTGCTTGCAGAAGTGAAGCTGGTTAATAACATTCTAGGAAATTACGAGCTGCCTAGCGGTGAGGATGACTGTGAAAGCAAGATTGAGGAGCTTTCTGAAATAAGGGAACGCCTCATAGAAGAGGGGTTCAACAGGTCCTTTATGCCGCGTATGCCCCAGAACATTCAGGACCTACCGCGCAGTGAGATTAGTGAAATAAAGCGTCAAATCAAGGAAATGAGATATGTTGCATACCTAAAAAAAAGCACACTGCGGCGTGTTGATAATGCGATGGCCTCGTACAAAGTTGCTTTGATTCATTATAAGAGCGGGGCGCTTGGTAACGCATACCGCTATCTGCCATATGACGGGAACCTTGTGTGGAGAATATCACGTGTTGGTGCAATTGCGGCGCGGCTATACTTTGATATTTACGAACTGTTGAGTGGAGAGCTTGAGCAGCTTGGGATTTCTGTTGATGTGGCGCTTCCTTCAGAAGAAGGTGTTAAGTACGAACGGCTCCAGCTGTACAAAGTTAATGACTTGGATGATTACATCGCAGAGAATTATGGCAAAGAGGCAGAGATAGTGAAAACTAAAATCATAACACGGCACAGGAGTATTCTCTCATCAAAAACGTACAGGAAGGTCCTTGCCTGTGCGTATGCGGTCAACTCGGCATCATCTGTTTCTGTTCCAGAAGATAAAGGTGATGAGAAACACGAGCTACTGCAAAAATATCTGCGCGTGCTTAGGAAATACGGAATAAAAGAAATTGTCAGGATTGATACATACCAGGATATACGTGAAGATATGATTGATGAGCTCCAAAAAGAGATGCTCGTTTATTTTGACCAGAAAGGGACAATGTACCTTGATGATGACCTCAGCATAAAGCTTAACGAGATAATAAGCAAGCGCTACTGGGAATATGCAAAAGATGCCTATTCAAAGATGTCAATAGACCTAATAAGGCTCCTTATGCTAACCACGCGTGAAACTAGAAGGGAGATGGGTGTGTTCTCTTTTGATGATGACACATCCCTGCTTCAG
This sequence comes from Candidatus Micrarchaeia archaeon, assembly GCA_038874595.1. Lineage (GTDB taxonomy): Archaea > Micrarchaeota > Micrarchaeia > CAILAH01 > CAILAH01 > CAILAH01. Next base: position 475 of record JAVZCB010000003.1, on the reverse strand, counting down.
CCTCTTGTTGAAAAATCCGGTCTTGCAGGAATTATCAAAGCCAGTGAAATGGTCAACAATAAACTTAGGATTGAAGATGCGTTTGGCACAGGGCGCAAGAAAATCGGGCTGGCTGTGTTTGCGCACTATCAGGGTAAAAGAAAACTCAAGGAAGTTTTTGGTGTTGACTTCAAGGATATAGAGGAGGATTACCGTATTGTTGATACCTATCTAAAAGGAGGCAGCGGAAGAGGTGGCGAGTTCCTTGAGCATCTCAAAGAGTAATCCTGTGGAGCTTTACGGCAAAAACTCTGAAGTAATTTCTACAATTTATAATAATAGGGCTTCTGAGGAGTTTATAATCAGGCGCAAGGTCAGCAAAAAAATCCTGTACCTCCTTCTTGAAGCAACACGTGTGAAAAAAATCATCATAAGTAAAAACATCGCGCGCACGCTCCCAAAAAAATCACTTAGTGCGCTTGAAAAAACAGGCGTA